>NZ_JBTGNX010000001.1:0-344423 GCF_054332415.1 Haemophilus sp. SZY H56
GTAGTGTTTACCCATAAAAAATCTGCACCTCAATTGTTGGTTTGTTGAGTCCAACTTTTGGGGTGCAGATCAATTTTGACCGCACTTTTATTTTTTATCAGGTTACTTAACCACTTCCGCCGTATATTCCAATTTATGAATTGCATTAATTAACTGCTCATCAGCAACTTTTGGATCTTCCACAACAGTCACAGTTCTATCTTTAATGGAGGCTTTAGTGGAAATCACGCCATCAATATTGCGTAACTCTTTATTCACTAAATAAGCACAAAGCTGGCAGTTCATTTCATTCACTTTTAGCACAAGTTGCTTTGTTTCTTCCGCTTGTGCGATAGATAAAGTGAATAATGAAAGCAAAAGTGTGGTCGTTAATTTCTTCATTTTTTGTTCCTAATTAGAAAGCTCTAAAATCCACGGTAAAATGGTTGGATAAGTTAAGAAAAAGAGCATGACGATAAATACAATCCAATACAAAACAATGAGCTTTTTACGGGAAATGTATTTGCTGCAAATGATTTTTTTTGAAAACATCAGCAACCAAAAGCCGTAGGCAAAGGCGCATAATGAAACGATAAGCATAGGAATGCGTAAATAATCATATTCACCCAAGCCAATCAACCATGTGGATGACACGCCAAATACTAAATAGATTAAAGGCGCAATGCAGCACAAGGTTGATGCCACCGCAGCACTTAGTGCGGTGGCAATCGCAACCCAAAAAGATTTATTAGAGCTTTTTAGAGATGTAGTCATATTTAAATTCTTTCGGGTCAAAGGAATTTAACGGGTCGCCGCCCACTTCAGCATACGGATAGCCAAAGTTGTTGAGTGGAGCAAGTTCTGGTTGTGGATATAAATCGAAATCACGAGCATGATTAAATCCTACCCAGTTTGCTTCCCAGTTACCGAATAAGTATTTGGCAACGGCTTGTGTATCCTGATCATCAACCGATTTTTTCTCTGCTAAACGCATTTTGGCCACGTCTGCAGAATCAACAGGCACCCAGCCGAATCCCGCAAGATAGAACTCAGCACGACAATGCTGACCACCGCTTACGTTTGCTACGCCATGTTCGTCCGCGCTACCGAATGCACCTTTGGAGTATTTGCCCATTTTATCCGCTGCACCTAAACGAATACCGAAAATTTCACGAGCAGGAATACCGCTGGCACGAGCAAGTGCAACGAAAACAGAGTTAATATCAGTACATTTACCTTTTAACACACCAGTGGTCAGAATTTTTTCTACATCACCATCGCCACAGCCTAAAACGGAATTATCACGTTCCATATTATTGACGATCCATTGGTGAATCAACTCAGCTTTTTTCAATGGATTAGTTTCAGTGCCCACAATTTTATCGGCGAACTGTTTCACAATGCCATCAGTTTTAATATGTTGAGTCGGTTTTAAATATTCTTGTACATCAACAGAATAGTGAATATCTTTTGGTGGTTTGTAATTTTCTAATGCACCTTTAACCATTGGTTCACGATCTTTGGTTTCAATCACCATTGTGATTTTTAAATCGCGTTTTTGTGCATCTTTATCCCAAGTCGCAAAGAGCGTTTTCGCACCATATTTGTTGTTTTCTGTCACATAGGCATCCAAATAGTTACCTTCAAAATGGATAGATTTTACCTGTTGATACTCACCATTAAATGGTAAAGGCACCCACAGATTCGCTTGTCCTTGCGAACCTTTTGGCGCAACTAAATCATAAGTTTGAGTGAATTCATACAGATGAGAATCGGTATTGTAGTTTGGAATGTCGGTATTGGCGTAAGCCATAGAACATGCGGAGAGCACCGCAGTGGCGATAAGTTTCTTCATGAAAAGATTCTTCTAGTTAGTTAACAGTTAAAACTTAACACATTAGATAAACTAATTGTGGATTAGCCTATAGTAAAAGATTTTTAAAGATAAAGTCAATTGATGATTTAGACGAAGTAATAACTAAATGATTAATAATAGTTATCATTATTTCATTTTGATTTAGATCATATTATCGCTAGTTAAGGTATACCTATTTTTGATTATGTGATTGGAGTCAATATTTTGACATATGAAAGATGTTATTAATTAACTTATTTCAATGATTACTCAATCTGACTGTGGGGGGACGATATTATGAGTAATTTTAATCAAGTAAATCGCCGAAGTTTCTTAAAGGCGTCATCTATTGGTACGGCTGTCGCGGTAGCAGATATTACATTACCTTTTAATGTGATGGCTGCTGATGCACCAAAAAATACGCAAGAAAGTGAAGAAAAAGTGGTATGGAGTGCATGCACTGTAAACTGTGGGAGTCGTTGTCCATTACGTATGCATGTTAAGGATGATCGGATTACATATGTAGAAACAGATAATACTGGAACAGATACTTATAATCTTGATCATCAGGTGCGGGCCTGTTTACGTGGACGTTCTATGAGACGCCGTGTGTATAACCCAGATCGTTTGAAATATCCTATGAAGCGAGTAGGTAAACGAGGAGAAGGTAAATTTAAACGAATTAGCTGGGATGAAGCACTGACGGAAATTGCCGATGCACTTAAACGCAATATAGCTAAATATGGTAATGAATCCATATATTTAAACTATGGAACAGGCACGCTTGGTGGGACAATGACCAAATCTTGGCCACCAGCATCTACAATGCTTGCGCGTTTTATGAACTGTATCGGTGGATATTTAAATCATTATGGTGATTATAGTACCGCACAAATTGCAGTGGGGTTAGATTACACTTATGGTGGTGGTTGGGCTCTAGGCAATGGAATGGCGGATATCGAAAATACCAAATTAATCGTGTTATTCGGTAATAACCCAAGTGAAACTCGTATGAGTGGAGGTGGATTAACTTACTGTATTGAACAAGCAAAACAGCGTTCCAATGCAAAAATGATTTTGATTGATCCACGTTATACTGATACTGGAGTGGGACGTGAGGACGAATGGATACCGATTCGTCCAGGTACCGATGCTGCATTAGTTTCTGCACTAGCATATGTGATGATCACCGAAGATTTAGTTGATCAACCATTCTTGGATAAATACTGTGTGGGCTATGATGAGAAAACGTTACCAGCAGATGCGCCAAAAAATGGTCATTATAAAGCTTATATTTTAGGTGAAGGAGATGACGGTATTGCCAAAACGCCAGAGTGGGCATCGAAAATTACAGGTATTCCAGTAGATCGGATTATTAAACTTGCTCGTGAAATCGGTAGTACTAAACCAGCGTTTATTTCTCAAGGCTGGGGACCACAACGCCGTAGTAATGGAGAGTTGATTTCCCGTGCTATTGCTATGTTACCTATTTTAACGGGTAATGTAGGTATCCATGGTGGTAATACGGGCGCTCGTGAAAGCGCATATAGTATCCCATTTGTGCGTATGCCGACTTTAGAAAACCCTGTGAAGGCAAGTATTCCAATGTTTATGTGGACTGATGCGATTTTTCGAGGCACAGAAATGACCGCACTTACTGATGGTATTCGAGGTGTAGATAAATTATCGGCCCCAATTAAGGTAATTTGGAACTATTCTAGTAATTGCCTTATCAATCAACATGCACAAATTAATCGCACACATGATATTTTGCAGGATGAAAGTCAGTGCGAAATGATCATCACGATAGATAATCACATGACCTCTACTGCGAAATACAGTGATATTTTGCTACCAGATTGTACGACTTCCGAACAAATGGATTTTGCATTAGATGCGTTCGTTGCGAATATGGCGTATGTGATTTTTGCCGATCAAGTCATTAAGCCATCTTTTGAATGTCGCACTATTTACGATATGTTGAGCGATCTGGCTGATAAAATGGGGGTAAAAGATAAATTTACTGAAGGTCGAACACAAGAGGGATGGTTGCGATACATTTATGAGCAATCTCGTGAAAAACTGCCAGAATTGCCAACCTTCGAAGAGTTTAGACAACAAGGTATTTTCAAAAAAAGTAGATCCGAATGGTTTTAAAGTTGCATACAAGGATTTCCGTGATGATCCTGAAGCACATCCGCTAAAAACACCATCAGGAAAAATTGAAATTTATTCTTCACGTTTAGCTGAAATTGCTAAAACTTGGAAGTTAGCGGAAGATGAAGTGATTCATCCTTTACCTGTTCATGCACAAAGTTTTGAACATTATGGTGATCCATTAATGGAAAAATATCCACTACAACTCAGCGGTTTCCACTACAAAGCAAGAACCCATTCTACCTATGGTAATGTTGATGTTATAAAAGCAGCAAACCCACAGGAAGTATGGATGAATCCGATTGATGCTGAACCTCGTGGTATTAAAAATGGCGATATGATTCGTATTTTTAACGATCGTGGTGAGGTGCGTATCCATGCAAAAGTCACTCCGCGTATTATTCCAGGAGTCGTTGCCTTAAGTGAAGGTGCATGGTATGCACCAGATAAAGATCGCATAGATCATTCAGGTTGCGTTAATGTGTTGACTACCCAAAGACCATCACCGTTGGCAAAAGGTAACCCGCAACATTCTAATTTGGTTCAAGTGGAACGCTTGTAGGAGGTGAAGTATGAAACAATATGGTTTTTATTTTGATTCAGATCGCTGTACAGGCTGTAAAACTTGCGAATTAGCCTGTAAAGATTACAAAGATTTAGGTACAGACGTAAATTTTCGTCGGATTTATGAGTATACAGGGGGAACTTGGAATCAGCAATCGGATGGCTGTTGGCATCAAGATGTATTTGCCTATTACATGTCTATCTCTTGTAACCATTGTGAGAATCCAGCGTGTACTGCAGTTTGTCCAACGGGAGCAATGCACAAAAATGAAGATGGTTTTGTTATCGTAAATGAAGAAACTTGCATTGGCTGTCGCTATTGTCATATGGCATGTCCTTATGATGCACCACAATATGATGCTCAAAAAGGTCATATGACAAAATGTGATGGATGTTATTCTCGAGTTCAAGCAGGGCAAAAACCAATTTGTGTTGATGCTTGTCCATTGCGAGCTCTTGATTTTGCACCGATTGATGAGTTGCGAGCTAAATACGGCGACCAAGCTTCCATTGCGCCGTTACCACCAGCAGAGATTACTCATCCAAATTTAGTGGTGAAACCAAACAAAAATTCCCGTCCAAGTGGTGACACAAGTGGATTCTTAGGCAATCCAAGAGAGGTGTAAGATGAACGCTGGATTACATGAACTTCCATTAGTCTTTTTCACAGTATTAGCTCAAAGTGCGGTCGGAGCTTGGCTTATTTTTACTTTCGTGCTACTGGGTGAAAAAAATGAGAAAAGTCTAACTTACATTCATAAAGCGATGTTTGTAATTTTAGTTATTTTAGGTTTATGTTTTATTGCCTCTGTCATGCATCTCGGAACACCGATGCGCGCATTTAATTCACTTAATCGTGTCGGTGAATCGACGATGAGTAATGAGATCGCTGCTGGTGCAGTATTCTTTGGCTTGGCTGGGTTATATTGGGTGATTGCAATTTTAGGTAAAATGCCTGCTTTCCTTGGAAATGTGTGGAGAATTTTGACCGCACTTACTGGGCTTTGCTTTATGTATATGATGAATCAAGTTTATCATATTGTTAGTGTGCCTACTTGGAATACCGTTTTAACTTCTTGGTCATTCTATCTCACTGTGGCATTAGGTGGTTTGGCATTAGCCTATGCACTTTTAATGTCAAATAAACAACGAAGCTACCAACTTAACTTTGTACCTGGTTTATTTGCACTTGCAGTGTTATGTGCTGCCGTGGTTTGTATATATCAAGGCTTTAATTTACAAGGTATACATAGTGCCATTCAAAATGCCTCAGCTCTCGTACCAGATTATGCGTCGATGACAGCGGTACGTTTATGCTTGTTAGCTATTACATCATTCCTATTATTCCGTACTAAAAATATTAGTTTGTTATGGTGTGGTGTAGTTTTAACTTTGATTGCTGAAGGTATTGGACGTGCATTATTTTATGGATTACATATGACTTACGGTATGGCGATTGGCAGCTAATATTGAAATAAAGTGCGGTTAGGTTTTCGGAGATTTTATGCAAAATACATTCCACCAAATTTCCCTTTATGGGCGTCTACTTGGTTCATCCTTTTATTATGAACCAAGTGATTCACGTATTGCCAGTGTCCTAGAGTTCTTTCGCCAACCTAATTGGACGCAAGAATGGGAAATTCCGTTGGAGGAAAAAACAAACGAAAAATTGACCGCACTTATTAAACATGGTTTAAAACAAGATCTTACAGAGCAATATCAAAATCTCTTTATTGGCCCAAATGAATTGCTTGCTCCTCCTTGGGGGTCTGTTTATCTAGATCCTGAATGTGTGATTTTTGGTAATTCGTTACTAGCATTACGTGATTTCTTAAAAAATCACCAAATTGCTTTCCAATCAAAGCAAGATGAGCCAGAGGATCATATTGGACTAATGCTGATGTTGGCGGCATATCTTGTAGAAACTCGACCACACTTATTAGTCGAGTTTTTAAGCCAGCATTTATTTACTTGGGCGCCATACTTTCTCACTAAATTGGCGAATGTTGAAAATCATCCGTTTTATCAAGGCTTAGCGCAACTTACCTTAATTACACTCGATGATTGGAAACAGAAATTAAGTCTTTCGGTGCCAGACGTTCGTTTTTATCGTTAATGCTATGAGTACAAATTGTAAAGACGAAGCTTATTATCAAGCATATTTAACGCATCATCATATATCTCGGCGTGGGTTATTTAGAGGAGTGCTTGGTGCAACGGAGGTGCCGCAAGAAAAGCAAATCCGTAAAGTTCATCGACCGCCATTTTCAGCTCGAGAAGATTTGTTTTTGGCTGTTTGTAATGGCTGTGGTGATTGTGTTTCAGCCTGCCCCAATAATTTATTGCGTCTTGTGCATAACAAAACTGAATTAGATATTGAGTATATGGCTTGTGATCTCTGTGGTAAATGTGCAGAGGCATGTCAAACCCATGCACTTTATCCCTATTTTCCCGCTGATACAGGACTTCGTCCAAAATTTGGAAAAGACTGTATTACACTTCAAGGGCAGTCTTGCGATGTTTGTCGAGAAAGTTGTTCTCAAAAGGCTATTCGAGCCGATTTATCATTAGTTCCCGATCTATGTAATGGCTGTGGCGAATGCAAAATCTCTTGTTTTATTTCAGCTATTTCTCTAATTTTGTCTAAAAATTAATTCAATATTAAGGTGAGATTATTATCATTTTGCATTAGAATTTACCCATATTTATCATTCATCAATACAAAATGACAAAACAAATTTTCACACAATCTCACCAACCCGAAGAGGAAGAAATTCTGCCTAAGCAAGAATTTCATAATGTTGAAACCACCATTGATAACGAACCTTTAGAAGGGGAGTTGTTGGATGAGCAATTTGAGCAAATTGTGAAGCCTAAATCGAGTGGTTGGAAAACGGCTTTGAAATTGACCGCACTTTTATTTTTAGGGGCGACGGTTGCACAATCTGTTCAATGGATTTGGGATAGTTATCAAAACCAACAATGGATTTATCTTGCTTTTGCCTTGGTGAGTTTTATCGTTGTGTTGTTTGGTTTATCTGAAATCATCGCAGAATGGCGACGTTTGGTGAAACTTAAAAAACGTTTGAATTTACAAGAACAAAGTCAGCGATTAATTGGTGAAAGTGCGGTCGAAAATCATCAAGTTTTTTCTGAACAGGATAGTGAGAAAGGAAAAGCTTTGTGTTTATCGATTGCCGATACCTTAAAATTGGATTCGCAACATCCTGCAATTGTCCAATGGGAAAAGCAGCTTAATGAAAGTTATTCTGCTCGCGAAGTTACCCATTTATTTAGTCAAACAGTGTTACAGTCTTTTGATAAAAAAGCGAAAAAACTGATTACTAAAATGGCAGCAGAATCCGCTGTGATTGTGGCAATCAGTCCTTTAGCTGTTGTTGATATGTTTTTTATTGCATGGCGAAATATTCGTTTAATCAATAGAATTGCGGCGATTTATGGGATTGAGCTAGGGTATTTTACCCGTCTTCGTTTGCTCAGAATGGTGTTAGTGAATCTTGCTTTTGCAGGGGCAACGGAGATTGTGCAAGGCTTAGGAATGGATTGGCTTTCTCAAAATATTACTGCAAAACTTTCTGCACGAGCGGCACAGGGGATTGGCGTGGGATTATTGACGGCTCGATTGGGCATTAAGGCGATGGAGTTTTGTCGTCCTCTTGCATTTGATAAAGCAGAAAAGCCAAAGCTTTCTCATGTTCAAAAAGAATTGCTGACGGTAATGAAAGATGTTGTGCTAGGTAAAAATAAAGCAAGGGAAAAAGAGGATGTATATTAAAAACTTCAATTCAGAACTGATACGCACCTAATCTTGAATAAATATCAATAATTAGGTGCTGGTTTTATGATGTCCCTGAAAAGAGGGTTACGTAGGAGAATTCTATCTATAGCTTGAATTTAGTTTAGCCGAATATTTAATTAGACTTAGGGCGAATGCCTAATGTATGGCAAATCGCATAAGTCAGTTCACTACGGTTTAATGTATAAAAGTGGAAATCGTTTACGCCTTCACGAGAAAGAATTTTTACCATCTCCATTGCGATGCTTGCTGCAACAAGATTACGAGTCGTTGGATCGTCATCTAATCCTTCATAAGCCTTAGTCAACCATGCTGGAATTTTTACATTCGTAAACGATGCCATTTTTTGAAGTTGTTTAAAGTTGGTTACAGGGAGAATGCCAGGTACAATTTCAGCATCAATGCCAATAGACGCACAGCGATCACGGAAGCGAAGGTAATTATCAATATCAAAGAAAAATTGAGTAATGACATGATTGGCACCGGCATCAATTTTACGTTTTAAATTGATTAAATCTGCTTGCGCTGATTTTGCTTCAGGGTGAACTTCTGGATATGCGGCAACCGAGATATCAAAATCAGCTACGGAGCGGAGTAGTTCAACTAGGTCAGCTGCATAGAATGGTTTCTTTTCATAACCTTTTGGTTCATCACCACGCAATGCGACGATGCGACGAATACCGCTATCCCAATAATCTTTTGCAATTTCTTTTAATTCTTCAGGTGTCGCATCAATACCCGTTAAATGAGGAGCGGCTTCTAAACCTGTTTCTGCTTTAATGGCTTTTACTATGCTATGTGTACGATCACGTTCACCAGAGTTTGCGCCATAGGTTACGGAAACAAATTTAGGATTTAATTCTTTTAAGCGATGAATAGAATCCCAAAGCATACTTTCCATTTTTTCATTTTTAGCAGGAAAGAACTCGAAGGATACATTGATTTTTTTGTTAATGTCGGCAAGATGTTGGTTTAATGTGTCAATTTCTTTTGCGTAGCTCATAGCATGCTTTCTCATATTTTTATTAGAATGCATTTATCATGAGATAAGAATAAACATGCGTCAATTTCAATTGTTTCATAAAAATCATGAAATTAATTAATGTTTATTTTTGTGTTCTATAAATAAAATGAGTTTTTTGAACAAAAAGTTAGCATTTTTATTGAAAATAGGTATAATATGCCGACCCTGTAAATACACAGATTCCCACTGTGTATTATTTTATCGAGATCACACTCGAAGGGGTGGAGATTAAGATTAATGGTTGTGTTTCAATCAATATGGAACACTGGGTATCAAACTTATATTTTGGTAATTAATTAATGAAAACTTTTGTAGCAAAACCAGAAACAGTAAAACGTGACTGGTATGTGGTAGATGCGACAGGTAAAACTTTAGGTCGTTTAGCTACTGAATTAGCGCGTCGTCTTCGTGGTAAACACAAGGCTGAGTACACTCCACACGTAGATACTGGCGATTACATCGTTGTTATCAACGCAGATAAAGTGGCAGTAACTGGTCGTAAAGAAACAGATAAACTTTACTACTGGCACACTGGCTATGTAGGTGGTATCAAACAAGCGACTTTCAAAGAAATGATCGCTCGCCGTCCTGAAGCGGTGATTGAAATTGCGGTTAAAGGTATGTTGCCAAAAGGTCCATTAGGCCGTGCAATGTTCCGTAAATTAAAAGTGTATGCGGGTGCAGAACACCAACACGCAGCACAACAACCACAAGTATTAGACATTTAATCACGAGGTTTAGGAAATGGCAGAGAATCAAAACTACGGCACAGGTCGCCGCAAAAGCTCTTCAGCTCGTGTATTTATCAAACCGGGCAGTGGTAAAATCACTATTAACCAACGTGGATTAGACGTATATTTCGGTCGCGAAACAGCTCGTATGATCGTACGTCAACCGTTAGAATTAGTGGAATTAACTGATAAATTAGACCTATACATCACTGTTAAAGGTGGTGGTATTTCTGGTCAAGCGGGTGCAATCCGTCACGGTATCACTCGTGCATTAATGGAATATGATGAGACTTTACGTCCTGCTCTTCGTGCAGCTGGCTTCGTTACTCGTGACGCACGTCGCGTTGAGCGTAAAAAAGTGGGTTTACACAAAGCACGTCGTCGTCCACAATACTCCAAACGTTAATTTTTATTATCGTTTCAAGAAAGCAGAGAGCAATCTCTGCTTTTTTTATGCTTGTAAAAAGTAAGTTAAATAAAAATCACCGTTCTTTGATTTTTCATTTTGCTATCTAACCGTTTGATTTTAAAGTGAAAATAAGAAATTATTGGCGATTTGTCTATCATTTATGTTAAAATAGTCGTCAATTTTAAGTAGAAGTATATAGATTATTTTGGATCTTCGGAGGAATAAATGTCCAATGCATCGAATAAACGTTCAGTAATGACTCTTTTTTCAAATAAAAATGACATTTACTGTCATCAGGTTAAGATTGTCTTAGCTGAAAAAGGAGTTGCTTACGAAAACGAGGAAGTGGATTTGCAAGCATTATCAGAAGATTTAATGGAATTAAATCCTTACGGTACACTACCGACTTTAGTAGATCGTGATTTAATATTATTCAGCTCACGTATTATTATGGAATATCTTGATGAGCGTTTTCCACATCCGCCACTAATGCCAGTTTACCCAGTAGCTCGAGCTAAGAGCCGCCTGTTGATGTTACGTATTGAGCAAGATTGGTATCCGACATTAGAAATTGCTGAAAAAGGTACTGGAGTTGAGCGTGAAGAAGCGTTAAAACAGCTAAAAGAAGAATTGTTAGCGGTATCTACAATTTTTCAACAAACGCCTTATTTTATGAGTGAAGAGTTTGGTTTAGTAGACTGTTATATTGCACCATTACTCTGGAAATTACGTAATATGGGTGTTGAGTTTACTGGTACAGGAAGCAAAGCAATTAAAGGTTATATGGATCGTGTGTTTAGCCATGACTCATTCTTACAATCAGTGGGTGAAGCTGCGCCTAAAAATTTAATGGATGACAAATAATGGCCAATTTATCTTCTCCAAAACGACCTTATTTGCTAAGAGCCTATTATGATTGGTTAGTGGATAACGATTTCACACCATATTTAGTTGTAGATGCCAATTATTATGGTACTAATGTGCCTGTAGAATATGTAAAAGATGGACAAATTGTCTTAAATCTTTCAGCTGGAGCGACAGGAAATTTACAATTAACGAATGATTTTATTCAGTTTAATGCACGTTTTAAAGGTATTTCTCGTGAGTTATATATTCCGATGGGAGCGGCTTTAGCTATTTACGCTCGTGAAAATGGTGATGGTGTAATGTTTGAGGCAGAAGAAATTTACGATGAATTAAACCGAGAGCCAATATCTGAACAGCCCTTAAGCTTTTCTGAAGCTGTAGATAAGCCTAGACTTAAAAATAAAATACAAAAATCAGCATCTCATTTACGAATTGTTGATTGATAAAGAAAAAGAGTAGCTCTAAATGAGTGATCTTTATTAGGAACTGATGATATGATATCGAAGTCAGTTCCTTTAATTTTAGTTGAATATATTGATGATGATAATGAGTTAAACAACTCTCAACTCTATCAATTATGTTTCTATTAGCTATTCATAACAATATATTATTTTTAACTCTACTTAAAAATTAAATCACTTCATCATATACTCGATATCCTTATTATTTACATATAAATAACAAACTGTGAATGGACAGATGACCATAATTAAAATTCTGTTATAGAGTTTCTTTATAATAAGGGCTGCACCTCATTTGTTGATTTATTTAGTTCAACTTTTTCGGGTGCAGCTAGCTTTTTGTATCGACTTTTTTACATTTTTTCAATTGTCTTAATGCCTAATAACTCTAGACCTTGTTTTAAGGTTTTCTCTGTAAGAGAAGCGAGTTTTAAACGGCTTAATTTTACGTTTTCATCTTTTGCATTTAAGATTGGGCAGTGTTCATAGAATGAGGAGAACACACCTGCCAATTCATATAAATAAGCACAGAGCACATGCGGTGTACCTTCTTTGCCCACTGTTTGAACGGCTTCTTCAAATTGAAGCAATTTGATGGCCAATGCACGTTCTTTTTCATCAGAAAGCTGAATCTTAGCTTCGGCAAGTGCGGTTGGATTCACATCTGCTTTATTGAAGATAGAACGAATACGCGTGTAAGCATATTGCATATAAGGCGCAGTATTACCTTCAAAGCTAAGCATATTGTTCCAATCGAATACATAGTCAGTCGTGCGGTTTTTAGAAAGATCTGCATATTTCACCGAGCCAATACCAACCGCTTCAATAACCGCTGTTTTTTCATCGTCAGATAAATTGGTATTTTTCTCGTTGATTAATACAGTTGCACGTTCAATCGCTTCATCTAATAAATCCGCTAATTTTACTGTACCGCCAGTACGAGTTTTGAATGGTTTACCATCTTTACCTAACATCATGCCAAAGTTTTTATGTTCAAGTGAGAAGCTGTCTGGCACATAACCTGCTTTACGCGTAATTAACCAAGCTTGTTGCATGTGTTGGCTTTGACGAGTATCTGAGAACACTAATGCTCGATCCGCTTTTAAGGTTTCATAACGATATTTAGCCGCAGCAATGTCAGTAGTGGTATAAAGGAAACCACCATCTTTCTTCTGAACGATAACGCCCATTGCTTCGCCTTCTTTATTCTTGAATTCATCAAGATAAACTACTAATGCATCTTCATCTTCAACGGCTAAACCTTGTTTTTTTAGATCTTCAACGATAGCAGGTAACATCGGGTTGTAAAGGCTTTCACCCATTACATCTTTTTCGGTTAACGTGACATTTAAGCGATCATAGTTGCGTTGGTTTTGTTGCATGGTGATATCAACTAATTTTTTCCACATCGTGCGGCAATATTCATCTCCACTTTGCAATTTCACCACATAGTTACGTGCTTTTTCAGCGAAAGCTTCATCTTCATCATAGTGTTTTTTCGCTTCGCGATAGAACGCTTCAAGATCTTGAAGTTCCATTTCGCTCGCATGTTCATTTTCCATTTTTTCAAGATAAGCAATGAGCATACCAAATTGGGTACCCCAGTCGCCTACGTGGTTCGCACGAATAACGTTATGACCTAAAAATTCAAGGGTACGAACAACGGCATCTCCGATAATGGTAGAACGTAAGTGACCTACGTGCATTTCTTTCGCAACATTTGGTGAAGAATAATCAATTACAATGGTTTGTTTTTCATTTACACTTACACCAAGATTTTGATCTTTTAATGCGGCAGAAACATTATTCGCTAACCAAGTTGGATTTAAGAAAATATTGATAAAGCCTGGGCCAGCAATTTCAGTTTTTTCGGCAACATCAGAAAGATTAGAATGCTCAAGTACTTTTTGTGCAAATTCACGTGGGTTTAAACCTAGTTTTTTAGCAGCAGCCATGATGCCGTTTGCTTGATAGTCACCAAATTGCGGTTTACCAGATTGACGAATAAGTGCATCACATTGTTCATCTGCACCAGCTGCAATCATCGCTTGTTTAATTTTATCGGATAAAATAGATTGAATATTCACGGTTTTTCCTAATCTTGAAATTGAATAATGAAAATAATCGGCTATGATACCGTTGTTTATAGATTTCTCAAAGTAAGAGTAGTAGAAAATGTCAAATTTAATGGAAAAATCGAGCGCACTTTATCAAGAGTTACCTTCGTTTAAGGAAAAAATTCAACAATTAGCTGCTGTAATGAAAATTAATTTAACCGATTACCAAATTGATCATTTAGCTTTAAGAGCAAATAGTAAAGAAAAAGCAAAAAATTGGCTGACAGAATTATTAAAGTACGGTAAAATTTTAAGCAGTAATATCGTCAATCATCGTCCTATCTATTTGATTGAATTAGATGAACCAGTTAATTTTATTGGTCAACCTGTCGATGTTATTGAATTACCTTTCCCTAAAAATAAACAATATCCCCAAGAAACTTGGGAACATATTGAGATTGTAATGCCGTTTTTACTTAATGAATCTGTGGAGAGTTGGGTTAATCGGATTTATAATACTTTTTTATGGAAGGAAATAACTCAATTAACCATGAAAGTGAGTGAGCCTAAAGTGGAAGGGGAGCAATTGCCTAATCCATCCATTGCAGTAAGTTTTGTTGATAAAACAGAAAATTACGTTTGCATAAAGGTTCATCCTTATGCGATAAAGAAAATACTTGAGGGTTAATATAATGAAAAAAGTTGCCTTAGCATTAATTGTTTTATTTAGCTTAGGTTTATTTGCATGTTCATCTCAATTAAAAAAAGATGAGTATACGTATAAAGGACAAATTATTTTTACTGAAGCTCAGGGGAATGATATAAAATTAACCCTTCGAAAGAATGATTGTTCATACAAGCAAGAAGGCGAAACAGAAGTAATCGTTCAAAAATACGATTCAACTCTAGTAACAGGAGTCTGTGCGAAAGTCTCTGGAGATAGGCAAGGCGTAAAAAATATTTCGACGTGGTCTCCAAGAAATCCAATTTAATTAAATTTTAGAAGGTAGTTTTATGAAAAAAATAACAGTGGCGTTAGCACTTATGATGTCTATTGGTTTAACTGGCTGTGCTAATACCGATATTTTTAGTGGTGATGTATATGAAGCTGGGCAGGCGAAAGAAGCGCGTTCAATTAGCTATGGTACGATTGTTTCTGTTCGTCCAGTTAAAATTCAAGCCGATAATCCTGGCGTAATTGGTACTGTTGGTGGCGGCGCACTAGGTGGTATTGCGGGTAGTACAATTGGTGGCGGTACAGGCCAAGCTATTGCAACAGCGGTTGGTGCAATTGGTGGTGCAATGCTCGGTAGTAAGGCTGAAGAAAAAATGAGTCAAGTGAATGGCGCAGAACTTGTTATCAGAAAAGATAATAACGAAGAAATTGTAGTCGTTCAAAAAGCAGATCCTAACTTTAAAGCGGGTCGTCGCGTAAGAATCGTTGGTGGTTCATCATTAAATGTTTCTGTTATAAACTAACGTAAACAAGAACTAGAAAAAAGCGAGCCATTAGGTTCGCTTTTTTTATATTTGAAATCAAAAGAAAACGTAGTTGTTTTGCTTGAAAGTCAAAAATATGATAAAACTATAAACCGTTATTTCATATCGACAATAGGAAGCAAAATGTCAAATTTACAACAAATTATTGAAGCAGCATTTGAAAAACGTGCAGAAATCACACCTAAAACTGTTGATGCACAAACTCGTGCAGTAATCGAAGAAGTGATCGAAGGATTAGATAGCGGTAAATACCGTGTTGCAGAAAAAATTGATGGTGAATGGGTGACACATCAATGGTTGAAAAAAGCCGTATTATTATCTTTCCGTATCAATGATAATCAAATTATTGATGGAGCAGAAACAAAATACTATGACAAAGTGGCATTGAAGTTTGCTGACTATACCGAAGAGCGTTTTGCTCAAGAAGGTTTCCGTGTCGTACCTTCTGCAACAGTACGTAAAGGCGCATACATTTCTAAAAACTGTGTATTAATGCCATCTTATGTCAATATCGGTGCATACATAGGTGAAGGTACCATGGTCGATACATGGGCAACTGTTGGTTCATGTGCACAAATTGGTAAAAACGTACACTTATCTGGTGGTGTAGGTATCGGTGGTGTGTTAGAGCCATTACAAGCAAACCCAACCATTATCGGTGATAACTGTTTTATCGGTGCACGTTCTGAAGTTGTTGAAGGTGTGATTGTGGAAGATGGTTGTGTGATCTCTATGGGCGTATTCATTGGTCAATCAACGAAGATCTACGATCGTGAAACAGGTGAAGTATTCTATGGCCGCGTTCCTGCTGGTTCTGTAGTGGTATCAGGTAGCCTTCCATCTAAATGTGGTAAATACAGCTTATACTGTGCAGTGATTGTGAAAAAAGTTGATGCAAAAACTTTAGGTAAAGTAGGTATCAACGAATTATTACGTTCTATTGAAGAGTAATAAAAAAATTTTATAAAAAATGACCGCACTTTATTTGACGAAGCGCGGTCATTTTCTTTTCTAAATTAGCAAATTATTTTTTTCTTGCTAGCATTGTCGCAAATTTTAATTTAATGCGATTGCCGTTTTCATCAGTTTTGTGTAATTCGCCCATATTTTCGTTATATTCTAAGAATTCCCAATCTTTGTAGTATTCTTTTAACTCACCTTCCGAGAACGTAAATGAGAAGGAGAGTGGGCAAGGCACCTCGGGCGTAGACATCGCGGCTACAATTAAGTTATAACCACCTGGGTTGGTGTGTTCTTGCATATTCTTAATAATGGCAGGAATTTGCTCACGATTTAAGAACATAAATACCACGGTAGATAAAATGAAGTCGTAGTTTTCTTGAATATTGGCAGTGTTAATATCATAAACAGCAGTCTTAATATTCAAGTTTTCTTTGTCTTTAGTTTCGTTCAAGAAGGCGATGCTGTTTTCGTTATGATCCCAAGAGGTTACGTCATAGCCTTTTAAACTTAAATAAAGGGAATTACGACCTTGTCCGCAGCCTAAATCTAGCACTTTACAAGGCTTAATAATTTTAGCCGCATCAACTACATCACCGTGCGTTGCAGTCATATTATATTTTTTGCTGAAGTAATCTTCTTTTGTGCAATAGAAACCAAGCGTACATTCTAAGTCATCAGAAAGTGCTTCAACTCGGTGCCAGGCTTGTGGCTCGACAAACGGAATGTTACTTTCTGGGGTGAAAATATGTTCAGCAATGACATCGCCATCTTCGGTTAGCTCATAAAACTTAAGTTTACCCTTTAGTACGGTGAGTTTTCCCCAAGCCCCCACTTTAGTATTGTGTTTTTCTTGGAACATTTTAGGTAATTTATCTTTTGTCCAAACCGGCATTTGTTTATAGCAGATAAGTTCGTTTGTCATAATGAATTCCTGTTAATTTGCATGATAAATAGCTGATTGATATGGTAGGGTATTTGATTCTGTTTGGCAATAAAAAAGGCGACCGAAGTCGCCTAAATATTAAATTATTTTACTTGCATACCCGCAGTAACACCGCTATCAGCTGAAAGTAAGAATAAATCACTTCCGCCAGTACCAGCAGAAAGAATCATCCCTTCCGATACACCGAATTTCATTTTACGCGGTGCAAGATTTGCAACCACAATAACAAAACGACCTTCTAATTCTTCAGGTTTGTTGTAAGCCGCTTTAATGCCAGAGAACACTTGGCGAGTATGGTCACCTAAATCTAATTCAAAACGTAAGAGTTTGTTTGATTCTGGTACGGCTTCGCACTTCAGTACTTTTGCCACACGCATATCGATTTTAGCAAAATCATCAATGGTAATGGTGTCAGCAATCGGTTCGACATTTGAAAGTGCGGTTGGTTTTGCCGCTGTTTTTTCTGTCGCTCTATTTGCTTCAGCGAAAAGTGCTTTAGTTTCTTCTACAACAGCATCAATTTGTTTTTTCTCTAAACGCGAGAAAAGCGCTTTAAATGGCGTAAGTTGATGACCTAATAGTGGTTGTGCAATATTATTCCAAGTTAGTTCTGTTTGTAAGAACGCTTCTGCACGTTCAGCCAGTTTTGGAAGAACCGGTTTTAAGTAAGACATTAATACACGGAAAAGCTCGATACCCATTGAGCAAACCGCTTGTAATTCTGCCTCTTTGCCTTCTTCTTTTGCAATGACCCAAGGGGCTTTTTCATCAATATATTTATTGGCTTTATCGGTTAATGCCATGATTTCACGAATCGCTTTGTTGTATTCGCGGCTTTCATAATAAGTAGCGATTTGTTCAGCTTGTGCGGTGAATTCATTGAAAAGCGCCTCGTCTTCTAATTTCTCTGCTAATTTGCCTTCAAAACGTTTTGTGATAAAGCCCGCATTACGAGACGCTAAATTGACTAATTTATTAACGATATCTGTGTTTACACGTTGAACGAAATCTTCCAAATTGAAATCGAGATCTTCGATGCGATCGTTTAATTTCGCTGCGTAGTAGTAACGTAAACATTCAGGATCAATGTGATTTAAATAAGTGCTGGCTTGGATAAATGTACCGCGTGATTTTGACATTTTGGCGCCATCTACGGTGACATAACCGTGTGCAAACACATTGGTTGGTTTACGGTATTCGCTCCCTTCTAGCATTGCTGGCCAGAACAGACTATGGAAATACACGATATCTTTACCGATAAAGTGATAAAGTTCTGCATCGCTGTTTTCTGCCCAGAATTCATTAAAATCAATGCCTTCACGATCGCAGAGATTTTTGAAAGAAGCCATGTAGCCAATTGGCGCATCCAACCAAACATAGAAGAATTTATCTTTTGCACCTGGAATTTCAAAACCAAAATAAGGTGCATCACGAGAGATATCCCATTGTTGTAAGCCACTTTCAAACCATTCTTGCATTTTGTTTGCAATTTCAGGTTGAAGTGAGCCAGAGCGAGTCCATTCTTTTAACATGCCTTCAAAAGCGGGTAAGTCAAAGAAAAAATGTTCAGATTCTTTGACGATTGGTGTTGCTCCTGACACTGCAGAACGTGGATTAATTAAATCCATTGGGCTATAAGTGGAAGCACAAACTTCACAGTTATCACCGTATTGATCTTCTGCTTTACATTTCGGGCAAGTGCCTTTCACAAAACGATCAGGCAAGAACATATTTTTTTCAGGATCGAATAACTGAGAAATAACTTTACTCTTAATAAAGCCATTAGCTTTGAGTTTATTGTAAATTTCTGCGGTAAGCTCTTTGTTTTCTTCGCTGTGAGTGGAATGATAGTTATCAAAACTAATATTGAAACCTGCAAAATCACGTATGTGATCAGCTTTTGCTTTTGCAATTAATTCTTCTGGTGTAATGCCTAATTTATCGGCATTAAGCATAATTGGTGTACCGTGCGCATCATCAGCACAGACAAAATGAATTTTATTGCCACGCATACGTTGGAAACGTACCCAAATATCCGCTTGAATATGTTCTAACATATGGCCTAAATGAATGGCGCCATTTGCATAAGGTAATGCACAAGTGACTAAAATTTTACGAGGTTGAGTTGTCATTATTTTTCTCTTATTCTTTTTGCAAAAATTGCGAGTATGTTACCCGATTAGTGCGATTTTTTCTAGTTTAGTTATACTTTTAGCTTAACATTTGAGGTGTAAAAGGGGTAGAATATCCCTGACAAATTTACTCTACTACCTACCACTATTTATTAAAGGAATATTATGGCAACTGCTTTTTCTGAAAATTTAACGGCGGAACAACAATCTCAAGTTCTGCAAGTTTTTCAACAATTCCAACATCCAAGTTTGCAAAAAGACTTAATCGCCTTAAATACTTTGAAGAAAGTAGAAAAAGGCGGTGACGTGTTACGTATTGAATTACAATTGCCTTTTGCATGGAACACTGGCGTGGAGCAAGTGAAACAACAGCTTTCTGATACGTTATTAAAAGTGACAGATAGCAAAGAAATCAAATGGGTGGTGAATTATCAAATCGCCACGTTAAAACGTGCGAATAATCAACCCGCAGTAAAAGGTGTGAAAAATATTATTGCTGTTACCTCTGGTAAAGGCGGGGTAGGGAAATCATCTGTTTCAGTGAATCTAGCTTTAGCTTTACAAGCTCAAGGTGCTCGTGTGGGAGTTTTAGATGCGGATATTTATGGTCCATCTGTTCCGCATATGTTAGGCGCTCCACATCAACGCCCAACTTCACCAGATAACCAACATATCACCCCGATTAAAGCGCATGGTTTATCTGCAAACTCGATCGGTTTCTTAATGGATGAAGATAATGCGACTATTTGGCGTGGTCCAATGGCAAGTAGTGCATTAAGTCAGCTTTTAAATGAAACCTTATGGGATAGCTTAGATTACTTAGTGATCGATATGCCACCGGGTACAGGTGATATCCAATTAACACTTTCACAACAAATTCCTGTAACGGGTGCGGTAGTGGTCACAACACCACAAGATATTGCTTTATTAGATGCAGTGAAAGGTGTATCGATGTTTGAACGTGTGTCTGTACCAGTGTTAGGTATTGTGGAAAATATGTCTATGCATATTTGTAGCAATTGTGGCCATCACGAAGCAATTTTTGGCACTGGTGGTGCAGAAAAAATGGCACAAAAATACAATGTGAAAGTATTAGGTCAATTACCGTTGAATATCCAAGTTCGTCAAGATTTGGATGCGGGTAAACCAACCGTAGTTGCAGCACCAGACAGTGAAATTGCGAAATCTTTCTTAGATTTAGCGGAGAAAGTATCAACTGAGCTTTACTGGCAAGGCTCTGTCATCCCAAGCGAAATTTTATTTAGAGAAGTGAAATAGAATGAAAAATTAGGCTATGTATATAGCCTTTTTTCTAATAAGTTAATTTTGACAGCACTTTTTGAAGGAATTAGCGATAGTTGAACGTCTATATGAGAAGTTGAGCAGAAGGGGATAGCGATTAAACGTTTAGTTTTTCTTCTTTAAGAGATACCCACAAACGGAGTACTAACTTGAATAGCTGTACTCCGCATTTTTTGATGTTACTTTATAACAAATATTGATACAGCGTTTAATGTTATTGTTTAGTTAAGCACATTTAGTGGGAGATTAATCAAATTCTCTTGAATAAACTATGTAAACCAACACCATTAGAGGCTTTTAAGAAGACATGATCTCCAGTTTGAGCGATCTTCGCTAAATGCTCAGTAGCAGCAATTTTATCTTTTGCGGTAAGAACAATTTTATCTTGTGTCTCTAGCCATTTTGCATGTTTACACATTTCTTTTCCAACTAAAATGATACGTTTAATCGGTAATAAGGCAATCCGTTCTATTATTAAGCGGTGTAAATGTTCGCTATTATGACCAAGTTCTAACATATCACCTACTACGAGAATTTTGAGATCAGAATTTATCATATTATCGGCAAAAGCCTCTAAAGCAGCTTTCATTGATAATGGATTAGCATTATAGGCTTCATTGTATACTGTTACTCTGTGTCCCTCAATTTCACTCATAAATATATTACCTCGACCATCTACCGCTTCAAATTCTTCTAATGCCGCTACAATCTCTTTCAAGGAAAATTTTTCAAGATAAGCTACGGTTAATACGGCTACAGCATTGAGTGCCATATGGCGACCAGCAGTTTTAAGTTTTAGAGAGAGCTTTTCGTTATTAATGGATATCGTTGCAATACCTTTCTCATATGAGAGTAAACGCATGTCGGCATTTTTTGACTCCCCGTAACTGATAACCTTTAAATCTCGCAGTGCTGCTTTTTCAGCAATTAGGTCAAATTGATTGATATCACGACAAATAATTGCATAACTGCCAGGCTTCATAGCATCAAAAATACGCGCTTTTTTTAGAGCAATATTTTCAACATTATCATGATACTCTAAATGAGCAGGTGCAATGTTGGTGATCAAAGCAATATCAGGGCGAGTAATTTGAGAATTTAATGTCATTTGACCGATAGCCATTTCCATCACCCAATAATCAAGATCTGAACGCAATGAAGCCATATTCCATGCTATACCGATCGGGAGATTGGCACTCTTAATTGTATGGCCCACTTGCTTGCTTGATTTTAATGCGGTAGCCATCATTGCTACTGTTGTTGTTTTACCTGCACTACCAGTAATTCCTATAACACGTCCAGAAAAATGTTTGCGAGCCCAAGCGCCTAAATCAAGTGTAGCTTGACGAACATTTTGAACTTGTAATACGGGAATACCAAAATCTAGATAGTGAGTTGAATCGTCAGTGATAATACCGCAAGCGCCTTTACTAATAAGGGAACTAACGGAAGGTAATGTTAAAAAACCTTTATCCATATTTTTACCGCGAGCGACTAATAAGCTGCCAGGTTTAAATCCCAATGTATGTATTGCAACACCTGTCGCTAGCCAATCATTTGGAGGTGGAATTATCCATTTGCCAGACGTAGCTGCTGCAACACCTTGTGCAGTCAAACTACAATGAGGAGTGACTAAATCAGTACCTGTTTTTTGTGCCGATTTTGGATAGTTATTATTTGACAGTAGTTGATGATAAGCCACCAAGCCCGATAAATAATGCTCTACATCGTCTATGCGGACACGAAAAGCATGGTGACGAATAAACGCTCCCCATAAGATCGAGGATGGGAATTTGTAGAACATTGCTATTTCAGGGAAAAATATCCCATTAAGTAGATAATTAGCTCGAGTGTGCAACGCATGATAAAACTGACCGACATCAAATCCATCTAGTACATGAGCAAATTGTGGAAATTCATCAAGTTTAAGTAGCATTTTATGAAATGCCATGCTTAATTCGAGCAAGGTAGGAAATGTCGTAATACGTTTTTCAATAAAATGGGTGTAATCTTTTATATTATCTACGGCAAAGCGGAAATATTTTTCGGCTGGACAATGTTGAATTAACTCATTAGAACAATAAGATAACCAGTGATCATGTGTCTTATGATGTCCTGCTGAAATAAAATAATTGAAAGCATTCATTACAATATCTAGCCAACGATGATTTTGAGTGAGATTATATAGACGCATCAGACCAAATGCAGCTTCACCATCATAATAAATTACCCTGTTTTTGGCTATAATCGATAAATCGGTGGCGTTTAAAATATGTACGAAACTACCATCGGATTGTTGCATAAATGCAATTCCTTCTGCTAAGGCTTCAGCTAGAGTAAGATAATGCTTGTTATTTGGGCTATCAGGAAAAACTTGAATATATTTTACTAATGCTAAAATGGCTACGGCATTGGCACCAAGCTTAATTTCATTATTAATTTCTATTACATAAGCTAAGTTATTTGGATAATAACGAATAAAAGATTTAATAAAATATTCTAATGTTGCCTCGATTTGCTGTTTTAGCTTAGCTAAATTTCCAGTTTGATATGTTCTACAAAATTCATAACCTTCAATTAGTGCGTAAGTACTGCTTGCATGACGTAAAGTATTATATGTGTTTATAGTTCGTCCAAATACAGGAAAATAACCATATTCGAATCTGCCATTTTCCTTTACTTGATTACCCAAATAGGTGGTGAGATTTTTTATAATTGGTTGTAAATTATTTTTATCTAACGGTTGTAGTTCCCGTCGACCGTGTTGGCGAGGCGTTGTAGATAGGCGGTGTAGTTCTTTCGTGGACAAATCCATAAAGATACCATCCGTTGAAAAAGTTAGGATTTCCATGCTATCTGAAAATTCAGGCATTTCACTGCTGCCATGCCGAGCTTTTAAATAAGCTTGTAAATTCTTTTTATTAACTTCAGCAACACCAACATCAGCTCCATTATAAAAGCATGCATGTGCATTGAGCTCCATTTCAGAGCAGAATAGCCATGGATATTTTTTTCCTTTAAAAGCAATACCTTTACGAAAATAATTACGTTTGTATTTTCTTAATTCTTGTTGTAATGCTTCCCATGTTGTTTCTTGTGTAGAGCTTACCCACTCTAAACGTAACCATCTTAATGGTGCATTGAATTTTTGAGCTAGCTTTTCTAGATGAAAAGTAATATCAGTTTCACCTAAAGATAATAGCTGAAAACTTGTTGTTTTAGCGCGCGTTATACCATCTGTTGCGGATAATAGCCAATAATTGGACAATTGATGATTATGAGTAGAGGATGATATGTTTTGCAGTGTCTCACATAATTTTTGGGAGATCTTAGCCAAGTCATGTGTGGATGACACTGAAATATCAGAGCAAAATAAAGTCATAGTTTTATCACAATAAATAATGATTAATAATGGTAATGAAAATACGTCTATTTCAGTTGATGAAATGACAATCGAAGTTATTATAAGCTTATTTTAATAAATTGCTTTAACTTTAAAATAAGATATTCATTTTAAGCACGTAAAATTGGCAAAAAAGCAGGGTTTTGATAAACAAAACTCTGCTTTTCTTAATACTTTCTGCAAGTCTAGCAATGTTAGACTTGCAGATATTTTATGGATGTTTAAACAACTTGAATATCGGTATCGATATACACTTTATAGTTGTTATCACCACTGAAAGTATACTCAGTATACGTATGATCACCTTTTGTCACAGAACCAGTAGCATTCCATTGGTATGAGCCAGCTCCGTTCATTGAGTCATTTAGGTTGCCTTTTTGGTTACCTAAGTGAACTGTATCATTTGAATCACCGGTAATATATAGAGATTTACTATTCGATAGCAGATTCTCATAAGTTACGCCTAATAAAGTTTGGTTTGTACCATCTAGAACGATTTCTTCTATTCCACAGATGTGATGTAAATTACCAACATTTGTAGGTGTTTTGAAGTTATCAGTAAAGGTCAGTACATCATGGCCGTTGCCTCCATCAATTCTCGCAGTTGATGAGATTACCATTGAACCAACACTAATGTGATCATCACCATCACCTGCATTGATACGTGCAGAGCCTTGTAATTTACCATCAACGATAATTTCATCGTCACCAGCACCAAGGTTAATCGGGCTTGAGCCGCCTAAATAACCAGAGATATGAACTTTATCATTACCATTACCAAAGTTTACTTGAGTATTTCCTGATATATAACCACCTACATTTAGTTCGTTATTACCATCACCCATATTGATGAAGTTTTGTGAACCATCCATATTTTTGGTTACAGTTAAACTATCATCAGCAGAGCTGAAACGAGGAGCCACTGAGGTATCCTGTGACAAATCTACTTGACCAATATGAGTGTTATATTCTGAAGCTTTGATACCATAATCTAAAGATAGATTTACACCAACGATATCAGTAACGGTAATATTCAACCCAGGATTACTTAACTCAGTAATTGAACTATCTGTAGCAATAGTTGATTTTAAATTACCTCTTTGAATATAGGCATCTACGGTATTATTTTGACCATTTGCAAGAGGATCAAACGTTATTGTAATACCATTAGAACGATTATTGTCATCGACAATAAAGGTTTGCTGAGAACCGTTAATCGTCACAACCAGTGAATCTCCATTTTTAGCTGTGCTAGGAATGGTAATTGTAGTTGTGGCCTTATCAAATTGATCTAAATCGCCTTTATTAATCTTACCATCATTACCATCATTAATTACAACTGTTGGCGCATCAGGTGGCGTTAGATCTTTAACTGTATCTTTACTTTCTTTACCGGTGTTATCTGAATTATCAGTGTTTTTCGCCGTAACTTCAGAACCGTCTTTCACCGCTTTTTCAGGGATAGTAATCACGCCTGTATCAGAGTCAATAGAGACACTGTCATTTGGATTATTATCGACCCACTTATTGGTGTTCGGATCTTTAGTAAAGGTTTCAGTATGTTCGTTACCGTCTTCATCCGTATAAGTTACGGTTGTTTTGTTCACATCCTTTTCAGGTGCAGGCGTGATGGTCACAGAGCCATCTGGTTCAGCAACAACCTTAGGTGCACTTGGTGGAGTGACATCCGCGTCGGCATCCGCATCAGCATCGGCGTCAGCGTCGGCATCTGCATCAGCATCGGCATCAGCGTCCGCATCGGCGTCAGCGTCAGCATCGGCGTCAGCGTCCGCATCGGCGTCAGCATCCGCATCCGCATCTGCATCAGCATCAGCATCAGCATCAGCGTCGGCATCAGCATCTGCGTCAGCATCCGCATCAGCGTCGGCATCTGCATCCGCATCAGCATCAGCATCAGCATCTGCGTCGGCATCTGCATCGGCATCCGCATCCGCGTCAGCATCGGCGTCAGCATCGGCATCAGCGTCGGCATCCGCATCCGCATCAGCATCTGCATCGGCATCAGCGTCGGCATCCGCATCAGCATCTGCATCCGCATCCGCATCAGCATCAGCATCTGCATCCGCATCAGCGTCCGCATCAGCATCGGCATCGGCATCCGCATCAGCATCGGCATCAGCGTCGGCATCCGCGTCGGCATCTGCATCCGCATCAGCATCTGCGTCGGCATCCGCATCGGCATCTGCGTCAGCGTCAGCGTCGGCATCTGCGTCAGCATCGGCATCCGCGTCAGCATCCGCATCGGCATCCGCATCAGCATCCGCATCGGCATCAGCGTCAGCATCCGCATCGGCGTCAGCGTCGGCATCGGCGTCAGCATCCGCATCTGCGTCAGCATCCGCATCGGCGTCAGCATCCGCATCGGCATCCGCATCCGCATCTGCATCTGCATCGGCATCAGCGTCGGCATCCGAATCAGCATCGGCATCCGCATCCGCATCTGCATCGGCATCTGCATCAGCGTCCGCATCGGCGTCAGCATCCGCATCTGCGTCGGCATCCGCATCAGCATCAGCGTCCGCATCAGCATCCGCATCAGCATCGGCATCTGCGTCAGCATCAGCATCAGCATCTGCATCTGCGTCAGCATCGGCATCAGCATCTGCGTCAGCATCCGCATCAGCGTCTGCATCAGCATCGGCATCCGCATCTGCATCCGCATCAGCGTCCGCATCTGCATCAGCGTCGGCGTCAGCATCGGCATCGGCGTCAGCATCGGCATCTGCGTCGGCATCCGAATCATCTGGATATACCATACCTTTACCTTCTGGACCTTCGTTGCCAGAATCATCAGTATTTTTTGCCGTCACATCAGAACCATCTTTAACGCCTTTTTCAGGAATAGTAATCACACCTGTTTCAGGGTCAATAGAAATACTATCGCCTGGATTGTTATCAATCCATTTACCGGTTTCAGGATCTTTAGTGAAGATTTCAGTATGCTCGTTACCATCTTCATCGGTATAAGTTACGGTAGTTTTAGCCACATCACCTTCAGGTGCAGGTGTGATAGTCACAGAACCATCAGGTTGAGCAACAACTTCAGGCGCACTTGGTGGCATGATATCTTTTGCGGTAGTTTTGGTCTCAGGGCCAACATTGCCAGAGTCATCAGTATTCGTGACGACAACATCAGAACCATCTTTAACACCTTTTTCAGGAATAGTAATCACACCTGTTTCAGGGTCAATAGAAATACTATCGCCTGGATTGCTATCAATCCATTTACCGGTTTCAGGATCTTTAGTGAAGATTTCAGTATGCTCGTTACCGTCTTCATCAGTATAAGTTACAGTAGTTTTAGTCACATCACCTTCGGGTGCAGGTGTGATGGTCACTGAACCATCAGGTTGAGCAACAACTTCAGGCGCACTTGGTGGCGTGATATCTTTTGCGGTAGTTTTGGTCTCAGGGCCAACATTGCCAGAGTCATCAGTATTCGTGACGACAACATCAGAACCATCTTTAACACCTTTTTCAGGAATAGTAATCACACCTGTTTCAGGGTCAATAGAAATACTATCGCCTGGATTGCTATCAATCCATTTACCGGTTTCAGGATCTTTAGTGAAGATTTCAGTATGCTCGTTACCGTCTTTATCGGTATAAGTTACGGTAGTTTTAGCCACATCACCTTCAGGTGCAGGTGTGATAGTCACTGAACTATCAGGTTGAGCAACAACTTCAGGCGCACTTGGTGGCGTGATATCTTTTGCGGTAGTTTTGGTCTCAGGGCCAACATTGCCAGAGTCATCAGTATTCGTGACGACAACATCAGAACCATCTTTAACACCTTTTTCAGGAATAGTAATCACACCTGTTTCAGGGTCAATAGAAATACTATCGCCTGGATTGTTATCAATCCATTTACCGGTTTCAGGATCTTTAGTGAAGATTTCAGTATGCTCGTTACCGTCTTTATCGGTATAAGTTACGGTAGTTTTAGCCACATCGCCTTCAGGTGCAGGTGTAATGGTCACTGAACCATCAGGTTGAGCAACAACTTCAGGTGCACTTGGTGGCGTGGTATCTTTGCCACCATTACTTCCGCCGGAAGAAAGTGCAGCGATACCGCCAATTAAGGCAGCAGCACCTAATAACCACCAAGGGTTGAATGTCCAAAATGGATCTTGTAAAGCATTTCCACCCAATGCTTGTGGTGCAACGACTTCTTCGGCAAGAATACTGATCGCTTCAGAATTTAAGCCAGATTCTGGTACATAAACATACAAATTACCATCTTCATGTTGACCAATAATTAAGTTAGTTGCTTCTTCATTATCACGGTAATAATTTTCAATGATGATGTCTGGATTGGTATCACCATCTTCCAACATAATAATTAAATTATTATGTTCACGCTTTGTAATGATATTTTGTGGAGCTAAACCGGTAGAATCATCAATAAGTTGATAATTAACCTTATCTTGAGCTTGAATAACTAATTTATTTTCTTTTGAAATGGTGTAATTGCCCACTTCTTTTTTAGCATTTAATATCTTGACTGTTGTCGTCATAAAGTTTCCCTATAAACTAATTAATTTTTACCGTATACCGCTATTTCAACACGACGGTTTGGTTGATTACATGTAATACGTTGCTGACCAGCAGGATGTAAAGCAGCACAATTTGGAACGAGTAAGTCAGCTTGGCCATAACCGACAGCTTCAATCTTGGCATTGACACCTGTTTCTCTCAATAAGCGAGCAACAGATTCAGCTCGACGCTGAGAAAGTTTCTTATTGTATGCAGCAGAGCCTTGAGGATCTGTATAACCGCTAATTACGATGCGATTGATTTGATTCGCATCAAGCGCTTTGATTTGGGCAGCAAATTCGTGAACTTCTTGCTTAGCTTTAGGTAAAAGATCGTTATAGCCTGATTTATCAAATTTGAATAATGCAGAAGCAGATAAGTCTTTCGCTGCAATAACTGGCTCACAATCTTTATGTGTTACAACTCGAGATAAGGTGTTAGAAACATATTTTAACCCTTGCATCTCTTGTTCTGCCGTTTCTTTGCTTACTTTACTTAATATGGCTTTACCATTCGTATCAGCATTTACTCGAATATAAGCAATATCGTTAACAGGTAACGTATAGCGTGCCCCATCAGTTCTATTCCCAAAGTTAGTCGCAGAACTTACAGATGAGGTAAATAATTGTTTAGTTGCACAAACAGGAATAGAAGTAAATGAATGATCAAGTAAAGAAGCTTGATAATCGCCATTTACATAAACATTAATAGCCTTCTTTTGAGATTCTGCTGGACGATAGAAAACAGCTAAAGCTTGATTTTCTTTTAATCCTTCAGTGCTAATTGGTTTATTACTGTAATTATTCCATGATTCAAGTGCACCATCAGGTCCACGAGAAGTACAAGCAGACACTGCTATAGCAATAGCAAGCATGGATAAAGATTTTTTCATTGATAGTAATCCTTTAATAGAGAATGAAAAAAAGATCTGATAAAAGAGAAAATCACAGAACTTATGTGTTTTATCTTGATATATCAATCTGTTTATTTATGTTATTTTGCATAACATGTATGATTTTCTAAAAAAATCACATATGTATATGAGGAATTTTTGAGTTATTTTAGATTGTTTTTATAATAATTTAGAATAATCTCCATCTTTGAAAAAGATATATTTAGTATATAAAGAATGAGTTGATATAACAAATAAGTAACACGTTTTTACCGTATAATTTACATGAAATTACAAGGCTTTACATAAGCCTTACATAGCTTTACATAAATTTACATAAGTTTACATAAGATTTACAAATAATATTATGAAGAGCTGTGAAAGTTAGGTGATTAATTAAATTTGATGGATTATTGAGCTAAGATCGCTAATCAGCTCCCTTAACTCAATAAGATTAAAGGAAATAATTTAAAAACGTCTGCTTTATTATCAGCAAGGATATAAAGGTAGGCCTATAAGCAAAAGATAGATTAGTAATATATTACTATTGAGTTACACTAAATGGCGAGATTCATTGATCTTTTCAACATCAAATCCTTTTTTATCGTCATAATGAACAACACTAATAGAGGCATTAATGAGTGATACTGATTTATCTTCATCTCGGTGATTTTGCCAGGTTGCACCATTTAATAGAGCAAGCAATAAACGTAATGTATGTCCGTGAGAAACAATTAAGATATTTCCGTAATTGTGAACTTTGATGATATCGTCTAATGCTTTCATGGCTCGTTCAGCAAGCTGCTCATAGGTTTCACCGCGATTTGAAACAGCGTTGTAATTGGCGGGATCTTTGATAAGTTGCTGGAATTCTGGATGTTCTCTTAACGTATCGACAACTTTGCCTTCCCAAGAACCAAAATACTGTTCGTTTAAACCTTGGTGATGGAAAAGGGGAATATCTCGTTCACCAATAATATGAGAAGCGGTCGCGATAGTACGTTTCAATATGCTGGAATAAGCAGCAATGAAAGGAATATGATTAAGTGCCATACCTGTTTTTTTCGCACCATTAACGCCTTCTTCAGTTAAAGGGGAATCGCCATGCCCTTGCATTAAACCTTCCGTATTCCAAACAGTTTTACCGTGACGAATAAAATAAAAAGTCAGCTGTTTTTTCATTTTTCATGTCCATAAAAAAGATTAAGGAAGTTGAAACTTCCTTAACCAGAATTTTAACGAGAGTAATAACCTGCCATTGAGCTATATACGGCATTTTCTGCTTGAATGATGTTGTATTTCGCATTCAAGATAGAAAGTTGAGAGCTTTTCTCTGTATTTGCCGCAGCAAGCCATTCACGTAATTCAGATACACCTGCATTGTAACGATCTCGATAGTATTTAGTGATACGTTGGTTATAACTGTGAGTTTTTTGCAAGTTCGAAAAGGCGCTTTGTGCTTGGGTATAGGCGAAGTAGTTGGTATCTACATCATTCAAGGCTTTAGTGATGCTTTGCTCATAGTTCAAACGAGCAGTTTCATAATCAGCTTCAGAGATCTTCACGTTCCATTTTACGGTATTCCAGTTGAGGAAAGGAAGGTTAATTCCTAATACGCCAGCTCCGATAGGATTATGCAGGGCATTGCCCACTTTATTACCACTTGATGTTAAACTTCCGCCTAAAGTGACTTCAGGGAACCAGCCTTTTTCAGTTGCTTTGGCATTTTTGAATGCACTGCTTAAGCGATATTGATAGCCTTTTACATCAGGACGATTCGCAATCACAGAAATTGGCACATTTAAATTTACGCCTACATTTTTTACATTAAGAATGTGTGGGAAGTTGATATTTAATGCTTCTTCTGGTTTTAAGTTAAGTAAGTTACGTAAAGTTTGTTCTGCTGTTTTACGTTGTGTTTGATAGTTGATCAAGTTGTTACGTGCGTTCAATACCGCTTGTTGTGCTTGATCTACACTTGCGCTGTCCGCAACACCTTGTGATAAACGACGTTGCATAATGCTGCTAATATCGTTGTAGTATTTAATGCTTTCTTGCGTGGTGCTAATCGCATCATTCAAGTAGGCTATTTGATAATAGGTTGTTACAACAGAGTTGATGAGTGAAAGTTTTGTAGCTTCTAAATCTTCAGCCGTTGCTTTATGTGACCATTCTGCGGCATCTGCAGTATCTGCTAAACGTTGCCATAAATCTAATGTATAACTCACATTTAATGCACCTTTATGACTGATGGTTGAGTTACCACCCGTTTTCACGTTTTTACTTGCGGAAGATTGGGTTGAACCGCTAAATGCCGGAATTAAATTCGCGCCTGCAAGGTTTGCATTATATAGAGCACGATTTACGGCAACAGACGCTTTGGCTAAATCTTTGTTATTTACTAATGCTTGTTCTACCACACGATTTAATTGTGAATCATTGTAAAGCGCCCACCAGTTTTCTTTTACATTAAATTGTTTGGTGATTTCCGAATAATTTTGGTAATCCTGCTGGCTCGCTTTATAAGAATCGCCGATATTAGCACAACCTGCTAGAGCCGTTGCCATTGCGATTGCTAAGGTTAATTTTTTCATTTTTAACATGGATTTTTCCTTTCTTTTTCAATTAAAGTGCGGTCAAAAATTAGTAAGAATTTTAACCGCTCTTTTGAGTTTTACAAAATTTCTTTATTCTCTCGCAAGGGCTGTGATTGGATCTAATTGTGCTGCGCGTTTTGCCGGCATATAACCGAAGATCACACCAATCAAAGTTGAGAAGACCACTGCGGCAACAATTGAGCCAGTTGAGAATGCCATCGTAAAGTCAGTCATAAATACGTTAAAGAGCAGACCGATTAAACCCGAAAGCAGAATCCCCGTCACGCCGCCAATTAAACAAATCAACACAGCTTCAATTAAAAATTGTTGCAGAATATTAAATTGTCTCGCGCCAATCGCCATGCGCACACCAATTTCTTTGGTCCGTTCTGTTACGGAAACCAACATAATATTCATCACCCCAATCCCACCAACGATCAGTGAAATAAAGGCGATAGAAGAAATGAGCAATTTCATCGTGCCCGTTGTGCTTTCAATAGTTTGTTTAATGGTATCGCTATTCATGATGAAGAAATCTTTTTTACCATGACGCATGGTCAGCAATTCAGTAATCCCTTTTTCAGCAACAGTCGTATTCACCGAATCATCTACTTTTACGGTAATTGAACCAATTTTTTTGCTACCCGAAATACGATTCATCACGGTGGTATAAGGGGCATAGAGATTAAGTGAACTGCTTGCTCCGCCCATTTGTTTATCAGATACCACGCCAATAATACGTAGTGGACGTTTATTAAACATTACAATTTTGCCAATGGGATTTTCATCTGGAAAAATGGATTTTTTTGCACTTTCATCGATTAAGGCTACTTGATTGTTATCAGCAACATCTTGAGCAGAAAATAAATTGCCTGATTTTAGTTTTAATCCATCTACATCAAAATATTGTTCGCCCACACCTTTTAAACTGGTCGAGGAGAAAGTCTGGTTACCATAAATTAATGTGCCACTTGATGAGCTATTCGGCGTGACACTTTGTACATAGCTTTGTTGGTTTAAAGCAGTGGCATCATTAATCGTCAGATTTTGCATTTGTTCAGCACGACGATCACCAAAGCCAGTACCATTAAAGATGGTCATGGTACTTGTACCAATGCCTTTAATGTTTGCCAAGATTTTTTGTTGTGAACCGTTTCCCAATGCCACAACGGAAACCACGGAGGTAATCCCAATAATAATCCCAAGCATGGTTAAAAGAGAACGCATTTTGTGGGCAATAATCGCACTCACTGACATACGAAAAGCTTCAACAAATTGATCTTTGCTGAACCCAAAGTGCGGTTTAGATTTGGTTGGATTTTCGACCGCACTTTTTACCGCTTCTTTTTGCGTATCACCAATGATTTCGCCATCTTTAATTTCAATTACGCGATTGGCACTGGCGGCAATTTCGCGATCATGGGTTACCATAATAATAGTGTGGCCTTCTGCGTGTAATTGACGCAGAATTTCCATCACATTTTGACCGCTTTGTGAATCCAATGCACCAGTGGGTTCATCGGCTAAAATAATTTCACCGCCATTCATCAACGCACGCGCAATACTCACACGTTGTTGCTGACCACCAGAAAGCTGGCTTGGTTTATTTTGCCATTTATCGCCTAAACCTAATTTTTCTAAAAGTTGTTTCGCACGAGAAAGACGTTTTTCTTGCGACATCCCCGCATAAATTGCAGGCAAGGCGACGTTTTCTGCAGCGGTCAAGCTCGATAATAAGTTATAGCGTTGGAAAATAAAGCCGAATTTTTGGCTACGTAAATCTGAAAGCTGATCTTTGCTTAATTCAATGGTTTCTTTACCATTGATTTTGTAAGAGCCACTGGTTGCCGAATCCAAACACCCGATGATATTCATCAAGGTCGATTTACCCGAACCCGATTGCCCAATAATCGCGACGAAATCACCTTTTTCTATATTTAAAGAGACATTCTTTAAAATATGAACACGATTTTCGCCTTCACCGAAGTAACGGTTGAGATCCTTAATTTCAATAATATTCATTAATTTTCTACCGCACTTTTAGAACATTCTTGGACCACGAGGCATAGAGCCAACTTGTTCACCATTCGCAACTTGCGACACAATGACTTTTTCACCTTCGTTTAAACCCGATTTGATTTCAGTTTTGAAATCATTTTGAACACCGGTTTCAACTTCGCGAGGTTCTGGCTGATTTTTGTCATTCAATACATTGACAAAGCTTTTGCCATCACGTTTTTGAATAGCCATATTGGAAACCAATAACACATCTTTCGCGTTGGCAATTTTGATGTTATTTTCTGTCGTCATTCCGATGCGTAAAGTACGATCTGGGTTATCAATCAACACATTCGCGTAGTAGTAGATTGCACTGGTCGTTGAGCTACTACTTGAGCTACTAGAAGTTGAGGTTGAAGAACTATCACTTGTCGTGGTATTGGCTGGATCAATAGAATCAATGACGGAGTGATACAGGGTTTGGCTATCCGATAAAATAGTAAAGCTCACTTCTTGACCGGCTTTCACTTTGGTAATGTCACCTTCTGAAATCTCAGGCTTAATTTTCATTTTGCTTAAATCGGCAATGGTTACAATTGTTGGCGTCGTTTGGTTGGCATTAACGGTTTGACCTTCAGAAACGGGTACAGAAATAACGGTACCGTCCATTGGGGCGGTGATTTTGGTGTAGCCCACATTGGTTTCTGCGGTATTCACTTCAATTTCAGCTTGTTTGATATTGGCTTCAATGGCTTCCATTTCAGCTTTTGCATTATCAAGGGTGCTTTTTGCGGTATTTACACTGTCCAAAGACGTGGCTTTTTGCGTATAAAGTTTTGATAAGCGGTTATAGCTTGAAAGGGCAACATCGTAAGCGGTTTTTTTCGCTTTTAATTGTGCTTGATAGCTAACTAACGCGGCCTTTTTTGTGTTTAAGGTATTAATTTGTGTGGTGGAATCAATATCAGCGATCATTTCGCCTTTTTTGATTTCTTGCCCTAATTTGACATAGAGTTTTGTGATTTTACCCGAAGCTTGGGCACCGACATCGACTTCATTCACGCTTTCAACTGAACCAGAAGCGACAACTGTTTTTTCAACATTGCCACGTGTAATGGATTCCGTCAGGTAAGTCGTTTCTTGTTTGCTATTGCTAGAGAAAAAATAATAAGCTGCACTAGCAGCAATGAGTAATCCGAGTAAAATAAAAAAGCGTTTTTTCATAAAGACGTGTCATCCTAAATAAAAAATGAACGTTTGTTCAGTGGGTGTGTATTCTAAAGGTAAACTTTTTAGTTTGCACGATAAATCTTCAAATTAGACCTAAAAATTCTAAAAAATTCCGTGTTAATTCAATGAAAGTGCGGTTAGTTTTGGGATCAAATTCACAACGCCTGACTTTTCGTATAGAATGGAGTAATTATTTTCAATTTATTGAGAAATTTATGAGCAATACAGAACACACTCTAGAAAATGCGGAAAATACCCGCACACACAATTTCATTACTCAAATTATTGATGAAGATTTAACTTCAGGTAAACATAAAAGCGTTCATACTCGTTTCCCGCCTGAGCCAAACGGCTATTTGCATATTGGCCATGCAAAATCGATTTGCTTAAACTTCGGCTTAGCAAAAGAATATAATGGTTTATGTAACCTACGTTTTGATGATACTAATCCGGTGAAAGAAGATGTGGAATATGTGGATTCTATCAAAGCGGATGTGGAATGGTTAGGCTTTAAATGGGAAGGCGAACCTCGTTATGCATCTGATTACTTCGATGCACTTTATGGCTATGCCATTGAGTTGATCGAAAAAGGTTTAGCGTATGTGGATGAGCTTTCTCCGGATGAAATGCGTGAATATCGTGGTACATTAACTGAGCCGGGTAAAAACAGCCCATATCGTGATCGTAGTGTCGAAGAAAACCTTGCGTTATTTGAAAGAATGAAAAACGGTGAGTTTGCCGAAGGGACATTAAGTCTTCGAGCGAAAATTGATATGGCATCGCCATTTATGGTCATGCGTGATCCCGTGCTTTATCGTATTAAATTTGCGAGCCATCACCAAACTGGTGAAAAATGGTGCATTTACCCGATGTACGATTTTACTCACTGTATTTCTGATGCCATTGAGCGTATTACACATTCTCTATGTACATTAGAATTCCAAGACAACCGTCGTTTATATGACTGGGTGTTGGAAAATATCAGTATTGAACGTCCATTACCGCATCAATATGAATTCTCTCGTTTAAATTTAGAAGGTACGTTAACCTCTAAACGTAAGTTATTGAAATTAGTGAATGATGGTATTGTGGATGGGTGGAACGATCCACGTATGCCAACAATTTCAGGTTTACGCCGTCGTGGTTATACCCCGGCTTCGTTACGTGAATTCTGTCGTCGTATTGGTGTGACTAAACAAGATAACGTTGTAGAGTATTCAGCACTTGAGGCCTGCATTCGTGAAGACTTAAACGAAAACGCACCTCGTGCAATGGCGGTGATTGATCCTGTTCGTGTTGTGATTGAAAACTTTGAAGGCGAAGAAACCTTAACAGCGCCAAATCACCCGAATCGTCCTGAATTAGGTGAGCGTCAATTACCATTTACAAAAGAGCTTTATATTGATCGTGCAGACTTCCATGAAGAAGCGAACAAACAATATAAACGTTTAGTGTTAGGTAAAGAAGTGCGTTTACGTAACGCCTACGTGATTAAAGCTGAACGTGTCGAAAAAGATGCAAATGGTGAAATCACCACGATCTTCTGTACTTACGATCCAGAAACGTTAGGTAAGAATCCAGCGGATGGTCGTAAAGTGAAAGGGGTAATTCATTGGGTATCTGCAGTGCATAATCACCCAGCGGAGTTCCGTTTATACGAGCGTCTTTTCACCGTACCCAACCCAGGTGCAGCAGAAGAAATCGAAAGCGTGTTAAATCCACATTCTCTCGTGGTAAAACACGGTTTTGTAGAACAAAGCCTCGCAAATGCGGAACCAGAAAAAGGTTACCAATTTGAACGCGAAGGTTATTTCTGTGCGGATAACAAAGATAGCCGTCCAGAGCACTTAGTGTTTAACTTAACCGTAAGCTTAAAAGAAGGCTTCTAATTCTAAACAACAAAGTGCGGTCAAAAATCACGTAAATTTTGACCGCACTTTTTTATTGGCTTGACTATGCAATTTGAATCTCATTTTTGGCAAAAAAAATCTCTCCTTGAAATGACGGAATCCGAATGGGAAGCCTTATGTGATGGCTGCGGAAAATGCTGTTATCGAAAATACATACAAGGGCGAGGCAAGCGTGAAAAACTCTATTACACACGCATTGCTTGCAATCTCTTAGATGTGGAAACAGGGAAGTGTCGTAATTATCCTGAACGTTTTAAAATCGAAAGTGATTGTACGAAATTAACCAAAAAGAATTTGCCTGATTTTGGTTGGTTGCCGAATACTTGTGCATATCGTTTATTGTATGAGGGGAAACCTTTGCCCGAATGGCATCCCTTAATCAGTGGCGATCCAGACTCAGTGAAAAAAGCAGGCATTTTAATTCAAGATGGCGTACACGAAGAAGATGTGATTGATTGGTTTGAATTTGTGACTGAAACTGAATAAATTTTCACTAATATACTTTTTGAAATTTGTTTTTTGATGTAGGTCACAATTTGCAATATTGGTAATTGTATTTCAATTGCACTTACTTATAATACTTAGTAAGTATTATGTAGAAGTATTATTCGTTGTATGCAAATGTCCTTATCATTCAAACAATCTGCTAAACATCTTGGCATTTCGTTTTCCCATTATGATATTGATGGGCATTTGATTGATGCATCGCCAACCAGTATTGATTATTTTATCGAGCAGTTGCAATTTCCGCCGAACATTGGACAAAATCAGCCGTTCCAAGATGTAATGTGTGCCTTTGAAAACGAGCCCATTCATGATGATTTAACCGCGTTTTCTTCTCCTCCAGATGCTTCTTTGCGTTATCAATTGCTCGACGAGCAAAACCAAATTCAGTTTGAAAAAACAATGCCATATTCAACCGCACTTTCATTGCCTGCTTTGCCTTTTAGCTATTATCGTTTAATGCTTTTTGTCGCTCAACAAATGAGAAAATGCAATCGGTTGTAAATTAATTAAGCTTCTAAAGCATAAAGGAGTATGTTATGACGAAACTAGTCGCGCAATCAGTAATTAATTCATTTTTTGATGGCAAACATGCCAATCCTTTTGCTGTATTAGGCATGCATGAGACCCACAATGGTATTGAGATCCGTACTTTATTACCAGATGCAGATAAAGTGGAAGTGATTGATAAAGAAACCCAATCCATGGTGGTTACTTTAGAAAGAGTGGATGAACGTGGCTTTTTCTCCGCTATTGTGCCAGACGTGAACCACTTTTTTGCTTATCAATTTAAAGTGTATTGGGGATCGGATGTGCATCTCATTGAAGATCCTTACCGTTTCCATTCAATGATTAATGATTTAGACCAATGGCTATTAGCAGAAGGTTCATTATTACGTCCTTATGACGTATTAGGTGCACATTTCTCCGAATGTGATGGTGTATCAGGTGTGAATTTCCGTGTATGGGCGCCAAATGCTAAACGCGTTTCGTTGGTCGGTGATTTCAACTATTGGGACGGTCGCCGTCATCCAATGCGTTTCCATCCCGCAAGTGGTGTGTGGGAATTATTCTTACCAAAAGCTAGCCTTGGTCAACGCTATAAATTTGAATTAATTGATTGCAATGGCAACCTTCGTTTGAAAGCCGATCCTTATGCATTCAGATCGGAATTACGTCCTGATACCGCATCAGAAATCAGTATGTTACCGGATGTAGTCGAAATGACGGAGCAACGTCGTAAAGCGAACCAACGTAATCAACCTATTTCGATTTATGAAGTGCATTTGGGATCATGGCGACGTAATTTAGAGAATAATTTCTGGCTTGATTATGACCAAATTGCTGATGAACTCATTCCTTATGTCAAACATATGGGCTTTACTCATATTGAGTTTTTACCGCTCTCCGAATTTCCATTCGATGGTTCTTGGGGCTACCAACCGATAGGCTTGTATTCTCCAACCAGCCGTTTCGGTACGCCAGAAGCTTTTAAACGTTTAGTCGAAAAAGCACATAAAGCAGGCATTAATGTCATTTTAGACTGGGTGCCTGGACATTTCCCAAGTGATACACATGGTTTAGCAGCATACGATGGCTCTGCCTTATATGAGTATGCTGATCCACGAGAAGGCTATCACCAAGACTGGAATACTTTGATTTACAACTATGGTCGTAATGAAGTGAAAAACTTCTTATCCAGCAATGCCCTGTATTGGCTTGAACGATTTGGTCTAGACGGTATCCGTGTAGATGCAGTAGCATCGATGATTTACCGTGATTATAGTCGTGCTGAAGGCGAATGGATCCCGAATCAATATGGAGGGCGTGAAAATTTAGAAGCGATTGAGTTCTTAAAACATACCAATTGGAAAATTCATTCTGAGGTGCCTGGCGCTATTTCGATTGCTGAAGAATCGACTTCTTTTGGTGGTGTAACTCATCCGACAGAAAATGGTGGACTTGGATTTAATTTCAAATGGAACATGGGCTGGATGAATGACACCTTAAGTTATATGAAACTCGATCCAGTTTATCGTCGTTACCATCACGACAAAATGACCTTCGGGATGATTTATCAATACAGCGAAAACTTTGTATTACCGCTTTCTCACGATGAAGTTGTACACGGCAAATGTTCGTTACTCGGTAAAATGCCGGGTGATACATGGCAAAAATTCGCGAATTTACGTGCCTATTATGGTTATATGTGGGGCTATCCAGGCAAGAAATTATTATTCATGGGTAATGAATTTGCTCAAGGTCGTGAATGGAATTATGAAGAAAGCTTGGATTGGTTTTTGCTTGACGAAAACCATGGTGGCCTATGGCATAAAGGCGTATTGCAATTAGTCAAAGATTTGAACGGAATTTATCAAAAAAATGCACCGCTCTTTGAACTAGACGGTGAGCCGGAAGGCTTTGATTGGTTAGTGGTAGATGATGCGGAAAATTCAGTTTTTGCTTTTGAACGTAAAAGTAGTAATGGCGAACGCATTATTGTGATCAGCAACTTCACCCCAGTACCACGTGAAGGCTATCGTATCGGTGTGAATGCCTCGGGTGAATACGAGGAAATTTTGAATACTGACTCAATGTATTATCAAGGTTCAAATGTAGGTAATTTCGGTTCAGTGAAAAGCGAAGCGATCGCCAGTTACGGACGTGATAATTCGATTAGCGTGACCATTCCGCCACTCGCAACAATCTATTTAAAATATAAAGCATAACAATAGCGAAGAACACGATGTTTAGTATTTATAACAATGGAAAACCTTCCCCAATGGGATATTCGCAAACGCTGGAAAATGGACTAAAAATTTCGAATTTTGCACTTTTTTCTAGTGCGGCGGATGCTATTGAACTTTGCTTGTTCCGTGATGGCAAAGAAAGCCGTTTTGCTATGAGCAGAACCGATGATATTTGGCATGTGGCAATTGAAGGAGTTGAGTTAAATGATGAGTATGCTTTTAGAATCACAGGCAAAAATGACCGCACTTTAGCCAATCCGCAAAAGTTAATGCTTGATCCTTATGCGAAAGCGGTCACTCATAAACCAGATTTGAGTTCATCAGAAGCCCGCTCAATTTTCTTGTTAAATGATGAACGAGATAATGCATCAGTTGCGCCTAAAGGTCGTATTATGGATGAACGTTTTGATTGGTCAGGGGATTGTAAGCCGTCTATTCCTTGGGCTCAAACCATTGTTTATGAACTGAATATCAAAGGATTTAGCCAATTAAATTCCCGTATTCCAGAAAATATCCGGGGTACTTATGCAGCGTTAGCACACCTAGAAAATATTGCGTATTTTAAATCATTGGGTATTACTAGCCTTGAATTGCTTCCAGTGAATTTCTTTATTGATGAACCGCATTTGCAAGAAAAAGGATTACGTAATTATTGGGGTTACAATCCACTAGCTATGTTTGCTTTAGAACCAAGTTATGCCGCTGATCAAAAACAGCCTTTAAATGAGTTTAAGAGCATGATCAAAACCTTGCATCAAGCGGGCATTGAAGTGATTTTAGATGTCGTATTTAACCATACGGCTGAATCCGAAAAATCATTTCCTACATTTTGTCAGCGTGGTATTGATGATGAAACCTATTACTGGCAAAACGAGCATGGAGGCTACCTCAACTGGACGGGATGCGGCAATATGCTCAATCTTGCTAATGATGTTACTCGCAAATGGGTATTAGATTGTTTACGTTACTGGGTAACAGAATGCCATGTAGATGGTTTCCGTTTTGATTTAGCCACAGTGTTGGGGCGTGAAACGCCTGATTTCAATCCGAATGCAAAATTGTTTGTGGAAATGGAACAAGATGACGTTCTACAAAAAATTAAATTAATTGCAGAACCTTGGGATATAGGCCATTACGGTTATCAAGTTGGGTATTTCCCCGCTTATTTCTCTCAATGGAATGATCGTTTCCGTGATGATATGTGCCGTTTTTGGCTATGGCAAAGTGGTGAGGTAGGCGTCTTTGCTGAGCGTTTTGCTGGCTCTAGCGATATCTTTAATCGTGAAGATCGATTACCACATGGCAGCTTGAACTTTATTACAGCCCATGATGGTTTTACGTTGCGAGATTTAGTGAGCTATAACCATAAATATAATGAAGCTAACGGTGAAGAGAACCGTGATGGACGGAATGAAAACTATAGCTACAATCATGGAATTGAAGGTTCTCAACTGGATTTAGCAGATGAATGGCAAAGTGCGGTCGAAAATAACCGTATTTTATCAGAAAAAGGCTTATTAGGCTCTTTATTACTGGCAAATGGTGTACCCATGCTACTTGCCGGAGATGAGTTCGGCAACAGCCAATATGGCAATAACAATGCCTATTGCCAGGATAATGAAATTACTTGGTTAAAGTGGGATGATTTTAACCAAACCTTATTTGACTTCACCAAGCAAACGATTGCATTGCGAAAAAAAATTAAAAGTTTGCAACAGGAGGCTTGGTGGTCGGATGAAAATGTCGTGTGGTTGAATACTGGGGGAAACCCGATGACCCTAGACGATTGGCATAATCGGGAAAGCAAAGCCCTACAAATCATGTTGGACGGCAAGTATCTTTTCTTAATTAATGCAAAAACTGAACCGCAATCTTTTTATTTTCCAAGTGGTAAATGGAAAAAGATTGCCGAAACTGAAAATAGCGTGATTCAACAATGTGATGTGAGCGGTATAGCATTTGAAGTGTTGGAACATATGGATGATGAAAACGATGGAGTTTGTTATGAAAAGTGATCTTAATAAATATGAATTAGTTAAAGATACTTTAGTGCTTATTTTGGCTGGTGGTCGTGGTTCCCGTTTACATGAATTAACAGATAAACGCGCTAAACCTGCGTTATATTTTGGCGGTAATCGTCGCATTATTGATTTTGCGCTTTCCAACTGTATTAACTCCGGTCTTAATCGCATTGGGGTCGTGACTCAATATGCCGCTCATTCTTTATTACGCCATTTACAAACAGGTTGGTCATTCTTACCACAAGAGCGTGGTGAATTCGTTGATATGCTACCTGCTCGTCAACAAATTGATGATTCTACATGGTACCGTGGTACAGCGGATGCGGTATATCAAAATATGGCGATTATCCGTAATCACTATCGTCCAAAATATATTTTGATTCTTGCAGGTGACCATATTTATAAACAAGATTACAGTGTCATGTTGATGGATCACGTGAGAAGTGGAGCAAAATGTACAGTAGGTTGTATTGAAGTACCACGTTCTGAAGCGAGTGAATTTGGTGTGATGGCAGTAAACGAAAATCTTAAAGTGAAAGCCTTCGTTGAAAAACCGAAAGATCCACCAGCAATGGTTGGCAAACCAGATACATCATTAGCCTCAATGGGTATTTATGTTTTTGATGCAGAATACCTCTACAAAATGTTAGATAGAGAAGTCAATACGCCTTGTACATCACATGACTTTGGTAAAGATGTGTTACCAAAATGCTTAGAAGAAGGTGTGCTTTATGCGCATCCGTTCAGCCGTTCTTGTACTGGACGTAACACTGAAGGCGAAATTTACTGGCGTGATGTGGGGACGCTTGATAGCTTCTGGCAATCTAATATCGATTTGGTTTCAGAAAATCCGCAATTAGACATTTACGATCAAAGCTGGCCAATTCGTGGTAATCCAGTACAAGCTTATCCATCTAAATTCTTCTATAAAAATGTGAATGTCAAACCGGTAGATAACTCGCTTATTGGAGGGGGTTGTGTGATTACTGATGCGTCAATCAGTAACTCTGTTTTATTCGACAGAATTAAAATCAATGAAGGATCTTCAGTTGATCACTGTGTTGTATTACCGCAAGTACAAATCGGTAAAAATTGCATATTGAAAGATTGTATTATTGATCGCCATTGTATCATTCCAGATGGAATGGAAATCGGTGTGGATAAAGCCCTTGATAGTAAACGCTTCCGCGTCAGTTCAACGGGTAAAGTTGTACTAGTTACATCGACAATGTTGAAAAGATTACACGGTGAAGAAGTCACTAATGAAGAGCATTTGGACTAAAGTGCGGTTAATTTTGACAGTATTTTATTGAATTAAAAAGATTGTGCTGTTATCAATGATAGCACAATTTTAACTATAAAAGGAAAATTATGAGAGTTTTACATGTTTGCTCGGAGCTGTATCCCTTACTCAAAACAGGCGGACTTGCCGATGTTTTAGGGGCGTTACCTTTTGCCCAAAAAGAGATTGGTATTGATACACGTATTTTATTGCCGGCTTATCCAAAAATTTCTGCGGGCATTGAGAATACGCATGTCGTGACAGAATTTGATAATTTTGCAGGTCATGTTGTATTACGTTATGGCGAATACAATGGCGTAGGGATTTATTTAATTGATGCGCCACATCTTTATTGGCGAGAAGGGAATCCTTATCATGATACCGATTACAATGATTATGCCGATAACTATAAGCGCTTTGCTTTATTAGGCTGGGTGGGGGCTGAGCTTGCGACAGGCTTAGACAGTTGGTGGCGAGCAGAAGTAGTTCATGCCCATGATTGGCATGCAGGTTTAGCAGCAGCTTATCTCTTTAATAAAGGTCGTCCTGCAAAATCAGTATTTACGATTCACAATCTTGCTTATCAAGGGCAATTCGCACATCACCATTTACATGAAATTGGCTTACCAGAAGGGATGTTTCATGTTAATGGTTTAGAGTTATTTGGTCAAATCTCCTATTTGAAAGCGGGGCTTTATTATTCTGATATGGTGACAGCCGTTAGTCCTACTTATGCGAAAGAAATTACCACACCAGATTTTGCTTATGGCTTGCAAGGCTTATTAACGGGTTTACGTGAAGCTGGCAAGTTGGTAGGGATTTTAAATGGCGTAGATCAAGAAATTTGGCATCCAAGTTGTGATGCTTATATTCAGCATCACTACAAATTGAAATCCATTGCGGGCAAGAAGAAAAATAAAGCTGATTTACAAGCTTATTTCAATTTACCACAACAGCCAGATGCACTCTTATTTGTGATGGTGACTCGCTTAACGGAACAAAAAGGCGTGGATTTATTGATTGCGACAGCGGATGAAATTGTGAAACAAGGTGGTCAATTAGCGATTCTCGGTTCTGGTGCTAAACATTTGGAAGAGGGAATTTGTCAATTAGCACAACGTTACCCAGAAAATATCGCAGTAAAAATTGGTTATGACGAAGCACTTTCACATTTAATGGTTGCAGGCGGTGATGTGATTTTAGTACCAAGCCGTTTTGAGCCTTGTGGATTAACTCAATTGTATGGATTGCAATATGGCACATTGCCGCTTGTTCGTGCGACAGGAGGATTAGCGGATACAGTCACAAACTGTACAAGTGAAACCATTGAAGCGAGTACCGCAACAGGTTTTGTATTCCAGAAAGCCGAAGCTGATGATTTACGAAGTGCAATTCAGCATGCCTTTGCCTTGTGGCAAAAACAACGTGTTTGGGCGAGGATTCGTAATAATGCCATGGCACAGGATTTTAGTTGGAAAAATGCAGCCACTCAATATGAGCAGCTCTATTTAGGCATTTTAAATGCATAATTCAATAGATTGACTCTCTCTTCGAAATAATCGCCTTTGAAGGGGGAATTTTTGTTGTTTTTTTCATAAAAAAGCTTAAAATTTGTGCGATTTTTTATTGAGGTTTTACTTTCTATGATCATGGATAATTTTGATTCGCCATTTCTCTACAATCGACCAAGTCTTGATATTGAAGGCGTGAAAAAAGCAATTGTTTATAAATTAATTTTCTTAATTGGTCGTTCACCAAAAGAGGCGAGTCAACGTGACTGGCTCAATGCAACTCTCCATGCGGTGCGTGATTTAGTGACAGAAGGTTGGATTACGACTGCACGCCAATCTCGTGCAGAAGAAACTCGCCGTGTTTATTATCTTTCTATGGAATTTTTAATCGGCCGTACACTTTCTAATGCTATGATCGCAGAAGGCATTTATGATGTGGCACAAAAAGCCTTGGCTGAATTAAATGTTGATTTAGAAGAGATTATTGAAAAAGAAGTGGATCCTGGTTTAGGTAATGGTGGTTTAGGTCGTCTTGCTGCTTGTTTTATGGACTCACTGGCAACGTTAGCGATTCCAGCAATGGGGTACGGTATTCGCTATGAATACGGTATGTTCCGTCAAAAAATTGAAAATGGCCAACAAGTTGAGCGCCCTGATGATTGGTTAGAAAAAGGCGCACCTTGGGAATTTATGCGTCCATCAAAACGTTTCAGTATTGATTTTGGTGGTCATATTTATTTTGAAGGCAAAAAATGTATTTGGAATCCGGCTGAAAAAGTGACCGCACTTGCATACGACCAAATGATTCCTGGCTATAAAAATGATTCAGCATCAACGTTGCGTTTATGGTCTGCTCATGGTGGTGAGGTGTTTGATTTAGCCGAGTTTAACCGTGGTGATCACTTAGCAGCAGTTGCAACGCGTTCAGCTAACCAAAACCTTTCTCGTGTCCTTTATCCGGATGATTCTACTTGGAATGGCCGTGAGTTGCGTTTACGTCAAGAGTACTTCTTAGTATCAGCGTCTTTACAAGATATTCTCCGTCGTCATTTAAGAACCCATGGTACATTGGATAATCTTGCTGATAAAGTGGCGATTCACTTGAATGATACCCATCCTGCATTAGCCATTCCTGAGTTAATGCGTATTTTAATCGATTTACACGGTTACTCATGGCAACATGCTTGGGATAAGACTCGTCGCATTTTCTCTTACACTTGCCATACTTTAATGTCAGAAGCATTAGAAACCTGGCCGGTAGAAATGATGGCGAAAATCTTGCCTCGTCACTTACAAATGATTTTTGAAATCAATGATCATTTCCTTGAGTATGTAAAAACTTATGTTACCACCGATATGGACTTTATCCGTCGTGTTTCACTTATCGAAGAAGGATATCAACGTAAAGTACGCATGGGATGGTTGTCTGTTGTAGGTTCTCATAAAGTGAACGGTGTTGCGGCAATTCACTCAGATCTTATGGTGACATCAACCTTTGCTGATTTTGCGCGTATCTATCCAGAACGTTTCACCAATGTGACAAACGGTATTACACCACGTCGTTGGCTTGCGGTAGCAAATCCGAAATTAGCGGCTTTATTTGATCAATATATTGGTTCTGAATGGCGTTGCGATTTAAGCCAAATTGAAAAACTTAAAGCGTTTGCAGATAAAGGTGAATTTAAGCGTGCTGTCGCAGATATCAAATACGATAACAAAGTGAAATTAGCAGAATATGTGAAGAAAACACTTAACATCGATTTAGATCCGCATGCATTATTTGACGTTCAAGTAAAACGTATTCACGAATACAAACGTCAAATGCTTAATGTGTTACACATTATTGCTCGTTATAACGAAATGTTGGCACACACAGAAAAAGATTGGCAGCCACGCGTATTTATTTTAGCGGGTAAAGCGGCTTCGGCTTACTATGCGGCAAAGCAAACCATTCGTTTAATTAACGATGTCGCGAATGTCATCAATAACGATGAGCGCTTAAAAGGTCGTTTAAAAGTTGTATTTATCCCGAACTACAGCGTGAGTCTTGCACAATTAATCATTCCAGCATCAGATATTTCTGAGCAAATCTCTCTTGCAGGAACAGAAGCATCAGGTACCAGTAACATGAAATTTGCCTTAAATGGTGCGTTAACATTGGGTACACTTGATGGTGCGAACGTTGAGATTTTAGATAACGTTGGTAAGGATCATATCTTTATCTTTGGTAATACGGTTGAACAAGTTGAAGCATTACGTCGCGAAGGTTATCGTCCGTTTGATTATTATCAAAATGACGAGCAGTTACGTGAAGTCATTGATCAAATCATTCGTGGTTATTTCTCACCAGAAGAACCGAACCGTTATCACTCTCTCATTCAAGGTTTACAATACCACGATTATTATCAATCCTTTGCTGATTTTCGCAGTTATATGGAAGCGCAAAAAGCGGTAGATAAAAAATATCAAGATCGTGATGTATGGATTGCAAGTACCATTCAAAATATGGTGAATATGGGCTTCTTCTCATCAGACCGTACGATTCTTGAATATGCGAAAAATATTTGGAAAATTGAGCCGTTAAAACTCGAGAAGTAAGTTCTTTTCCACTCATAGAAAACCCTGTCGGATTATTTCCACAGGGTTTCTTTTTATGCTAAAATCCACCGTCAAATTTATTGTTCATTCAGATTAGGAAAAAGTATGAAAGTTTTAGAAGGTGCGGTAGCTGCGCCAAATGCTAAAATCGCAGTGGTGATTGCTCGTTTTAACAGTTTTATTAATGAAAGTTTATTAGAAGGTGCGGTAGATGCATTAAAACGTATCGGCCAAGTGAAAGATGAGAATATTACAATCGTTCGAGCACCAGGTGCGTATGAACTTCCATTAGTAGCACGTCGTTTAGCTGAAAGCAAAAAATTTGATGCGATTGTAGCATTGGGTACAGTAATCCGTGGTGGTACAGCTCACTTTGAATATGTGGCTGGCGAAGCAAGCAGCGGTTTAGGTCAAGTAGCAATGCAAGCTGAAATCCCAGTAGCATTCGGTGTTTTAACCACTGAAAATATTGAACAAGCTATCGAGCGTGCAGGTACTAAAGCAGGTAACAAAGGTGCAGAAGCAGCATTAACTGCACTTGAAATGGTGAACCTTTTACAACAAATTGATGCGGCATAATTCAAATGACAGAGAAAAAAGAACCTGTAAAAAAAGTATCACCACGTCGTAGAGCGAGAGAATGTGCGGTTCAAGCATTATATTCTTGGGCGCTGTCTGGTAACGCACCAGAACAAGTGGAACTCACTTTCGTTATAGATCAAGATTTAAAAGGTGTGGATAAACCTTATTTTAGCCGCCTTTTCCGTCAAACTGTTGCGAATGTAGAAGCTGTTGATTTTTCAATGAGCCATTATTTAGATCGCGCATTGGATGAATTAGATCCTATTGAAAAAGCGATTTTACGTTTAGCGGTTTACGAACTTCAATTTGAGCCAGATGTACCGTATAAAGTGGCGATTAATGAGGCAATTGAAGTGGCGAAAGTGTTTGGTGCAGATGAAAGCCATAAGTACATTAACGGTGTATTGGATAAAGTCGCTCCTGCATTAGGTCGCAAATAATTATTCAAATGTAGGGTAGACAAATGTCTGCCCTTTGTTTTTTGGTGTGCAGATAAAATGAGTACAGGTGAATTTGATCTTATAGGACTATATTTCTCAATACAAAAAGGCAATCAACACTTTGTTGATTTCAGTATTGGGGATGATTGTGCGATCACTCATATTCCAGAAGGCTATCAGCTTGCGATCACCACCGATACAATGGTCGAGGGTACGCATTTTTTATCTTCTATTTTCCCCCAAGATTTAGCCTATAAAGCTATCGCGACAAATCTAAGTGATTTAGCTGCTATGGGCGCTAAACCTGCTTGGATTTCTCTTGCACTGACATTATCTGAAGTTGATGAAAACTGGCTAAGCCAATTTAGTCAAAGTCTGTTTGATACATTAAATCAATATGATGTGACGTTAATTGGTGGCGATACAACAAAAGGCCCACTTTCTGTCACCATTACGGCACAAGGGGTTGTACCAAAAGGAAAGGCATTATTCCGACATAATGCGAAGGTTGGCGATTTAATTTATGTATCGGGCACGTTAGGTGATAGCGCGGCGGGTTTAAATTGGATCTTACAAGGTAAAAGTGCGGTCGATTTTGATAGTGAATTTTTAGTAAAACGTCATTTTCATCCAACGCCACGCGTTGAATTAGGTCAAGCCTTAGTGGATGTAGCGCATTCATGCATTGATATTTCAGATGGTCTTGTCGCTGATTTAGGACATATTTTAACGAGAAGCCAATGTTCTGCGGAGATTGATTTATCCTTCTTACCTTTATCTACATCACTCAAAAAAACATATCGCTTAGAAAAAGCAGAAGCGTTTGCATTAAGTGGTGGGGAAGATTATGAGCTTTGCTTTACGATTCCCGCAAATAAAAAATCTGAGATTGAGAAGTTATCTCAAGCGTTGAATGTACCTTGTACCTGTATCGGAAAAATTGTTCCGCAAAATAACAATCAGATTACTTTTTTAAAAGATGGACGTGTCATCAATTATCAAGCGTCGTCTGGTTTCGATCATTTTAAGGATAAATAATGAATAGTTCACCACTTGATAGAGTTAGCTTAAAAAATCCAGTTCATTTACTTGCATTAGGTTTTGGTTCTGGATTAATTCGTCCAGCACCGGGTACATGGGGAAGTTTAGTTGGAACGATTTTAGGCTCCGCATTATTAGCTTGTGTAGGACTAAAAATCTTCTTAATTTTGACCGCACTTTGCTTTGCGCTTGGCTGTTATCTATGTCAAAAAACCGCAGATGATATGGGCGTTCATGATCACGGTTCCATTGTTTGGGATGAATTTGTTGGGGTATTTATTGTGCTAGCTGCAATTCCAACTTTATCCTTGCCTTGGATTGTTATTGCCTTTGTACTGTTCCGTTTCTTCGATATCTTAAAACCTTATCCCATCCGTTATTTTGACCAAAAACTGGAAAGTGGTTTTGGGATTATGGTGGATGATGTTTTAGCAGCAATCTATGCTGTTATCGTGATTGTGATATTACGTATTGTAGGCTTGCCATGCTAAATTTAATGATTATTCATCTTGTTGGTTTACTTTCGCCTGGTCCAGATTTTTTCTATGTCAGCCGAATTTCTGCCATGAGATCTCGTCGAGAAGCTATTAGTGGCGTGATTGGAATTACCATAGGCGTATTAATTTGGGCAACGGCTGCCGTTTTAGGACTCGCGATTATTTTTACCACGATGCCAATTATTCAAGGCATTGTGATGATGCTTGGCGGATCGTATTTAGTTTATCTCGGCATTAAAATGGCAAAAGTGAAAACCAATGCGGTTTTTGATGAAAAACAGAATGCAAATGTGCCAAATCAATCGATTTTAAAAAGCATTATGAAAGGCTTATTGGTCAATTTGTCTAATGCTAAAGTGGTGATTTATTTCAGCAGTGTGATGTCATTGGTTTTAGTAAATATTACCGAAACATCACAAATTTTGACCGCACTTGCCGTGATTACCGTCGAAACCTTTTTATATTTCTACATCATTTCAGTGCTTTTCTCGCGTTCTGTTGCAAAACAGTTTTATAGCCAATATAGTCGCTATATTGATAATGCAGCAGGGCTGATTTTTATTTTCTTCGGAATCTATTTAATTTATAGTAGCGTTCAACACGCTTTAATTTGATAAAAAAAGGACAAAATATGACATTAAAAATTGCGATCGCTGGCGCAGGCGGAAGAATGGGACGTCAATTAATTCAAGCCGTACATAATGCAGAAGGGGCAGAATTAGGTGCTGCTTTTGAGCGTAAAGGTTCTTCTTTAGTTGGCGCAGATGCGGGTGAACTAGCGGGTATTGGTGCATTAGGTATCAAAGTATCAGATGATTTAAATGCAGAAAAAGATAACTTTGATTTACTAATTGATTTCACGCGTCTGGAAGGCACGCTTGAGCATATCGCATTTTGTGTCGCTCATAACAAAAAAATGGTGATTGGTACCACGGGGTTTGATGATGCAGGCAAAGCCGCAATTCAAGCCGCATCGGAAAAAATTGCCATTGTATTTGCATCCAACTTCAGCGTAGGCGTGAATTTGGTGTTTAAACTATTAGAAAAAGCCGCCAAAGTGATGGGCGATTATTGCGATATCGAAATCATTGAAGCGCACCACCGCCACAAAGTGGATGCCCCATCAGGTACCGCGCTTTCCATGGGCGAACACATTGCGAAAACTCTTGGACGTGATTTGAAAACGCATGGCGTATTTTGTCGCGAAGGCATTACAGGCGAACGTAAACGTGATGAAATTGGTTTCTCTACCATTCGTGCCTCTGATGTCGTGGGTGAACATAGTGTCTGGTTTGCGGATATTGGTGAGCGCGTTGAAATTGCTCACAAAGCATCAAGCCGTATGACCTTTGCTAATGGCGCAGTGCGTGCAGGTAAATGGCTAGAAAAACAATCTCACGGATTGTTTGATATGACTGATGTGTTGGATTTGAATAATTTATAATTCTATTTCTAAATCACTTTCCACCCGACAACAACACAGTAGAATCTCATCCGGTTGAATAAATGCAAGGGGCGCATCGGCGTAAGATACCTTACCTTTTTTGATCTTCACGCGGCAAGAACCACAATAACCTGAACGACATTGATATTCATGGTAAATTTGATGTTGTTCTAAAAAGTTAAGCAGAGAAGTTTGGTTATCGAAATTTAAGGTGATTTGGCGCTGAATAAGATAGATTTTCATGAAACAAAATAAAACAAAATTTTGCTCATTATAGAAGAAAGAGAAGTAAAACTCACGGCTCTTTTGTTGTAATATAGCGAGCTAATAGTCATCATAAGGGAAGAACATGCGAACCTTTCTAAAATTAACGTGGATTTCAACCGCACTTTTATTAACGGCTTGTAGCTCCATTTCAAAAGAGCCGGTTAAGCATATTGATATGTATGTAAAGCCTTATTACGATGCCAGAGATGGACGACTTGAACAGATTAATGTTAACAAAGATATTGATGTGTTATTGCTGAAAAATACACAAAAAGATTTTGAAAGTGCGGTCAATATTATTGAGAAAAAAGTGGATTTTGTTTCTCCGATGACAATGTTTGCACTTTCTGCTCGTGCTTATGATTTTGGCTTACGTGATGAAGCGGTAAAATGGTTTTATCGTGGGCAAAACCGTTTAATCACCGCGTTATATGTGTTGGATTTAGATAAATTAACAGTATCGAATAACACAGCATTTGGGCAATTAGTGGGACAGCATGTTAATCCGTATGCGTTCTGTGATTTGAACAAACAACACAAGGCGGCGCAAGATGCCATTGACTGGGCGAAAAATCACCCGTATCAGACTGTATTTTTACCTCAATTACCGAGCAAGCATCCAGATAGAAAACAAGCATTAAAAGAAGCTGAAGCAAAACTTGATGCGCGTTTAGTTGAGCAAGAACGCTATTTTGCTAATCCTGAAAATAAAGCAAAATGGGAAAAAGAACGCCAAGATAACTGGGTGAATGAGCGATTTTGTTGGTGATTTTAAAAAAATTTAAAAATCTTAAGGTTGCTTAAGATTTTATTAAGATTTGTTGTGTTTAATAAGCATCAACAAGGCGGCAATGAGGATAATCCTTCGCTTTGAAACATGATTAATTTATGCTTAATTCTATTTAGGAGAACATGATGAAAAAATTTGCTTTAGCAACCCTTTTAGCTTTATCTACTTCAGCTGCATTTGCTGGTTTTAATGGCAACACTGCACAAGGTGGCTTCCAAGGTGGTAACCAAGGTCAACAACTGACTGTTAAACAAGCATTATCTGCGAAAGATGACTCAATGATTAGCTTAGTTGGTAAAATCACTCAACAAGTTGATGGTGATGAATATCTTTTCACTGATGGTACTGGCCAAATCAAATTAGAAATTAAAAACCGTGTTTGGAATGGCTTAAATGTAGGCCCTCAGGATAAAATTCGCGTTTACGGTAAATTAGATAATGAAGCTTTTGATAAAGCAGAGCTTGAAGTCATTAGCGTTGAAAAAGCGCAATAACTCAATATAATTTAAAGTGGTGGGCAAAAGCCCGCCATTTTTTCGTTTTGAGAAAGATAAAAGTGCGGTCAATATTATGCGAGTTTTATTAGTAGAAGACGATCCGTTAATCGGTAATGGGTTACAAATTGGTTTGTCAAAATCTGGTTTTGTCGTGGACTGGTTTACCGATGGTCAAACTGGATTAAATGCCTTAATCGGTGCACCTTATGATGCGGTAGTGTTGGATTTGACTCTGCCTAAGTTAGATGGGTTGGATGTATTAAAACAATGGCGTTCAAATAATCAAGATGTGCCTGTATTGATCTTAACTGCACGTGATACGTTGGATGAACGCATTAAAGGCATTCAACAAGGTGCGGATGATTATCTTTGCAAACCCTTTGCCTTGGCTGAGGTGGTGGTGCGATTACAGGCATTGATTCGTCGTCGTTATGGGCAAGTTAAACCACAAATTGAGCATGGTAATGTCAAACTCGATCCTGCTCAACATAAGGCTTGGTTGAATGAGGATGAAATTACATTAACAGGGCGTGAATATAAATTGCTTGAGCTTTTCATGCTAAATAAGGAGAGGGTACTTTCACGAACAACCATTGAAGAAAAATTGTCAAATTGGGATGAAGAATTAAGTAGTGGTGCATTGGATGTGCATATTTATAATTTGCGTCAAAAACTGGGTAAACAATTTATTCGTACTGTACATGGCGTAGGCTATGCTTTAGGACAAGTTAATGAAAAATAAACGACTGAGTTTTCGTCTCTTAATCGGTTTAAGTTTGACCGCACTTTGCGTGTGGTGCATTGCCACAGCTGTTGCATGGACGATCGTCAAAAAAGAAGCTAAAGATGTGTTTAATGCACAACAAGTGCTTTTTGCTGAGCGTTTGGCAACATCTGATTTAAAAAATGTATTGTTGGACGAAAATGCGAATTTTCCACGTGGTGGATTTAAACCGCAGAAACGTCATTACGATAATGACGCTCTAGCTTTTGCTATATTTTCTAACAAAGGCGAAAGACTATTAACCGATGGCGATAATGGCGACAAATTTATTTTTCAAAATAAAACGGGTTTTAGCAAAGAACATATTTTAGATGACGACGATGAATGGCTGATTTATTGGCAACCTGTCGGTAAAGGCGAACTTGTCATTGCGGTGGGACAAGAATTAGAATACCGCGAAGAGTTGGTCAATAAAATGGTCTTCAGCCAAACAGGGATTTGGTTTGCAGGATTACCAGTATTATTATTGGTTGCGTTTATTGTGATTTATCGTGCATTAAAACCAATTAATCGATTGAGTCGAAACATACAAGCTCGCCGACCAGGTGATGTGTCGTTATTAGAAACTGATGATGTGCCAACAGAGATTCTACCGTTAGTCCAAAACTTAAATCAATTTTTCACACGTACCAGTGAGCAGTTGGAACGAGAGCGACGTTTTGTTTCCGATGCGGCTCATGAATTGCGTAGTCCATTGGCTGCATTGCGTATTCAAACAGAAGTTGCCCAATTAGCTGGTGATGATACAAAAACTCGTGAAATAGCATTAATACATTTAACTCAAGGCATCGATCGTGCTAATCAATTAATTGAACAGCTCCTTACACTTTCTCGCTTGGATAATCTTAATGAATTAGATGAGCAAGCTCTAATTGATTGGTCAGAAATTATTACTTCATTGGTTAGCGAATTATATTTTAATGCCTTGAATCATCAAATTGATTTGAGCTTTGATTATCAGCATTCGCCTCCGATTAAACAGGGGCAACCACTCTTATTGTCACAAATGTTACGCAATTTACTTGATAATGCTATTAAATATTGCCCCAAAGGAACAGAAGTTCGAGTCATTTTGCAACGAACCAAAATATTAATCGAAGATAATGGTGGAGGCGTTGAACCTGAAGAGTTAGCGAAATTAGGCCAACGTTTTTATCGACCAGCAGGACAAAATGAAAAAGGAAGTGGATTAGGACTATCGATTGTTGCAAGAATTGCAGAATTGCATCACTATCGTTTTTATTTAGAAAATATTGAATACCAAGGTAAAATCCAAGGTTTACGGGCTGTGATTGAGTTATAGTTAAGGGCGTTTTTGAACGCCCTTATTACGATTGTTAAAATATCCCACCAATTAAGTCAATATGCCCTTTTTCTACCTTAATATCTCGAGCAAATTTTTTTATAAGCATTTGTTTCATATCTGTTTCATCTAAGGTGTAAACGGGTATCTCGCTGAGTAAGGTAGCGATTCCTCTACTTAATAATGGCATCACACTTTGTAGCTGCTCCATCACATTATTAGGTTCACCTGACCAGCGTAAAATCCGTAGTTGTTTTAAATACAGGGCACCATTCTTCGCATTATAGTATGGAACTGCATCAATGGTTAGATGCAGTTTCGCTATATAAGTTTTAGCAGATAAGCGAATAAGCATATCAGCTAAACCACTCATTTCTACACGACTATCATTATTTTGACCGATACGTGTTATTAAATCTTTCAGAGAATAATCAACAGAAAATAAGCCTGGAATACGAAGACTATCATTAATAGTCGCTGTTTTATTCAAATAATGATTTATTTCTTGTTCATTAATACTAAAAGGGGTGGCTTGAACGGTTGGCGTAAATAGACTAAAAATTAGCATGCCCAATATGATTTTAAAAGTTTTCATTATGTTTCCTTTATTGAAAAAAAGTGAAAGTTTCGTACAATACATCCCTGATTTTTCACTATACACTAAAAAAAATGGGTAATAAAGTATGGACTTATCCTTTAAAGCTTATGTGCAAACATTGCTAAAAAAACATAATGAAGAAAGGGTTGTTCGTTTTGAGTATTTGGGCAAATATTATTGGTTGAAACAACCTGAGCGTTTAAAAGGTATCTGGCGAATCTTAAAACCTTACCCTAAGAAACATTTTAAAGAAGAATGCTACATTCTACAAAAATTAAATAGTATTGGCGCACCAGTACCTAAATTATGTGACTTTAGTGATGAGCATTTGGTTCTTGAAGATGTTGGTCCAACATTAAATTGTTGGTTAGATAATAATGAAATAAATTGGGTACAGAAAGAAAATATTTTGCAGACAGCGATACGAGCGTTAATTCAATTACATCAAAAAGGTATTATTCATGGGCGTCCCGCTATTCGTGATATTGCTTGGCAATCAGGAAAGGTGAGATTTATGGATTTTGAATCTCATTCTAAAAGCCATAATAAAAAATGGCTGATCGCTCGTGATATGTTGGCATTTTTAGATAGTTTGTGCCGAGTAAAAAATTTAAATGATAAAAAACTAAGAGCACTATTTGATTATTATAAATTACATTGCCCTTCAGATTATTGGATTGCTATGGTTAGATATGTAAAAAAAATGCGTTGGCTTTACTATGTTTTACTTCCATTTAAGCCTATTGCACGGACAGATTTATTGGCTATTTATCGCTTATTCGAACATTTAAAATAGGAAATTAATGAAAAAATTATTTTTAGTTATGTTATTAAGTCTTGTTGTGAGCGCATGTTCTGTTGGAGTGGGGGCTAAAGGTGGGAGTAACGGCATAGGTATTGGACTTAGTACTGGTTTTGGATTCTAAATTGTACTTTTCATGAAAATGAGCAGAAATCACTTGATCTTTCCGTGTTGAAATACTATAATACACCGCATATTTCGGACGCGGGGTGGAGCAGTTTGGTAGCTCGTCGGGCTCATAACCCGAAGGCCGTCGGTTCAAATCCGGCCCCCGCAACCAATAACAAGTTCAGTAAAAAGAACCCCAAGTTTGGGGTTTTTTTGTACGAGAAATTTAGAAACTGGGCTTAGGTTCATTGACGAACCTAACCCTTTTTTTATGTCTGAATTTTAAGATTAGGAGCAAAAATTGGCAACATTAGAACAAAACTTGCAAGCGATGCTTCAAGGTGCCGTAGAAGATCTAGGCTGCGAACTTTGGGGGATTGAATGCCAACGTGCAGGTCGTTTTATGACCGTACGTTTATTCATTGATAAACAAGGTGGCGTAGGCGTTGATGATTGTGCTGATGTAAGTCGTCAAGTGAGCGCAATTTTAGATGTGGAAGATCCGATTGCGGATAAATATAACCTCGAAGTGTCATCACCAGGTCTGGATCGTCCATTATTTACGCTTGAACAATTCCAACGTTATGTGGGCGAGGATATTGCTGTGCATTTACGTATTCCTGTTTTAGATCGTCGTAAATGGCAAGGTAAATTAGAAAAAATTGAAAATGACATATTGACACTTATTGTTGATGGTCAGGAACAAATTCTTATTTTTGGCAACATTCAAAAAGCCAATGTAATCGCAAAATTTTAAAGGAGAAAAAGGAAAATGAGTAAAGAGATTTTGTTAGCTGCTGAAGCAGTATCTAACGAGAAGTTATTACCACGTGAAAAAATTTTTGAAGCGTTAGAGAGTGCGATTGCGCTTTCTACAAAGAAAAAATATGACTATGAAACTGATATCCGTGTATCAATCAACACCAAAACTGGTGAGTTTGATACATTCCGTCGCTGGTTAGTTGTTGATGAAGTTAAAGTGCCAACAAAAGAAATTACGTTAGAAGCGGCACAATTTGAAGATGCGAATATTCAACTTGGCGATTATGTCGAAGATCAAATTGAGTCTATCGCATTTGACCGTATTGCAATGCAAACCGCTCGCCAAGTGATCAGCACTAAAATTCGTGAAGCTGAGCGTGCAAAAGTGGTTGAGCAATTCCGTTCTGAAGAAGGCAAAATTGTTACAGGTACGGTGAAAAAAGTAAATCGTGAAAGCATTATTTTAGATTTAGGCAATAAAGCTGAAGCCGTAATTATGCGTGAAGATATGCTTCCACGTGAAAATTTCCGTCCAGGCGATCGTGTTCGTGGTGTGCTTTATAAAGTGAATCCAGAAAGCAAAACGGCACAATTATTTGTGACTCGCGCAAAACCTGAAATGTTAATCGAGTTATTCCGTATTGAAGTACCAGAAATTGGCGAAGAAATGCTTGAAATTCGTGGTGCTGCACGTGATCCAGGTTCTCGTGCGAAAATTGCGGTGAAATCCAATGATAAACGTATTGACCCTGTTGGTGCATGTGTGGGTATGCGGGGTGCCCGCGTTCAAGCGATTACCAATGAGTTAGGTGGTGAACGTGTGGATATCGTACTTTGGGATGATAATCCGGCACAATACGTAATTAATGCGATGGCGCCGGCTGATGTGACTTCAATTATCGTGGATGAAGATAATCACTCAATGGATATTGCCGTTAATGCAGATAACTTAGCACAAGCAATCGGCCGTAACGGTCAAAATGTTCGTTTAGCCACCCAATTAACAGGATGGACATTAAATGTGATGACTACTGAACAGCTAAATGAAAGACATCAAGCTGAAGATACTAAAGTATTAAACTTATTTATGGATAAATTAGGGCTTGATGAAGAGTTTGCTCAAATCTTAGTGGATGAAGGTTTCATTTCATTAGAAGAAGTGGCTTATGTCCCCGTGAGTGAACTGACTGCAATTGATGGTTTAGAAGATGAAGACTTGATTGAAGAATTACAAGGTCGAGCAAAAGAGGCGATTACCGCTGAAGCTGTCGCTGAAGAAGAAGCGTTGAAAAAAGCGAATATTGAAGATCGTTTATTAAATCTTGAAGGTATGAATCGTCACATTGCCTTTAAATTAGCTGAAAAACAAATTACTACACTTGAAGAACTTGCAGAGCAGGGAGTAGATGATTTAGCTGATATCGAAGAATTAACCGCAGAGCAAGCCGCTGATTTTATTATGGCTGCTCGAAATATTTGCTGGTTCAGCGAAGAGTAAGGAGTTTATAATTATGACTGAAGATGTAAAAAATATAGATGCAAATGCACCCAAAAAACTAAGTATTCAACGCAGAACGAAGACAACTGTAAGTGGTACGACCGCAGGTGGTAAAGCAAAGGCCGTACAAGTTGAAGTTCGTAAAAAACGGACGGTACCAACTAATGCTGCACAGAAAGCAGCAGAAGCTGCAAAATTAAAAGCACAGCAAGAGGCGGAGGCAGCAGAAAAGAAAGCGGCAGAAGAAAAAGCGCGTTTAGCCGCTGAAAAAGCTGCAGCTGAAAAAACAAAAGCTGAACAAGTCAAATCTGAAGCAGAAAAATCAGTGAAACCAGCACAAAGTGTGGTGGAAAATAAACCTAAATCGACTGATCCTGAAAAAGAAAAGCTAAAAGCAGAAGAAGCCGAACTTCGTCGTAAAGCGGACGAATTGGCTCGTCAGAAAGCTGAGGAACAAGCGCGTAAAGCTGCTGAAGAAGCAAGACGTTACGCTGAAGCTGATAACTCGGCAACGGAGTCTTCATCTGAAGATTATGCGGATTACAACTTAAGTTCTCGTTATGCACTAGAAGCAGAAAATGAAGAAGAACGTCGTAACGAAAATCGAGGTCGTGGCAAAAATAAAGTGGCCAAAGCGAAAAAAGAACGTGATGACGTGAAAGGCAGCAAAAATGAGCGCGAATCCAACCGTAAAAATCAAAAAGACGGAAAATTCGGTAAAGGTAAACATGGTAAGAAAGGTGCAGCATTACAACAAGCCTTCACAAAACCTGTTCAGGTTGTAAAACAGGATGTTGTTATTGGTGAAACCATTACTGTTGCAGAATTAGCAAATAAAATGGCAACCAAAGCGACTGAAATCATCAAAGCAATGATGAAGATGGGCGAAATGGTAACCATTAACCAAGTGCTTGACCAAGAAACAGCGCAATTAGTGGCTGAAGAATTAGGTCACAAAGTGATTCTTCGCAATGAAAATGAACTTGAAGAAGAAGTATTAGGCGACCGTGATGTTAACGCAGAAAAAGTGACTCGAGCACCAGTTGTAACGATTATGGGTCACGTTGACCATGGTAAAACCTCATTACTTGATTACATTCGTAAAGCGAAAGTTGCAGCAGGCGAGGCGGGTGGTATTACTCAGCACATCGGTGCATACCACGTAGAAATGGATGACGGAAAAATGATCACCTTCTTAGATACGCCGGGACACGCTGCATTTACCTCAATGCGTGCACGTGGTGCGAAAGCAACGGATATCGTCGTTCTTGTGGTGGCGGCAGATGATGGTGTGATGCCTCAAACTATTGAAGCGATTCAACACGCGAAAGCAGCGGGTGCGCCTTTAGTGGTTGCGGTGAATAAAATTGATAAACCAGAAGCCAACCCAGATCGCGTAGAACAAGAATTACTTCAACACGAAGTGATTTCTGAGAAATTCGGTGGTGATGTACAATTCGTGCCTGTTTCTGCGAAGAAAGGTACTGGTGTTGATGACTTATTAGATGCCATCTTGCTTCAATCAGAAGTACTTGAATTAACGGCTGTAAAAGACGGTATGGCAAGTGGTGTGGTGATTGAATCTTACCTTGATAAAGGTCGTGGTCCGGTTGCGACGATTCTTGTTCAATCAGGTACTTTACGTAAAGGTGATATCGTACTTTGTGGTTTTGAATACGGTCGTGTTCGTGCAATGCGCGATGAAAATGGTCAAGAAATCGATGAAGCCGGTCCATCTATTCCTGTTGAGGTGTTAGGTCTTTCTGGCGTACCTGCAGCGGGTGATGAAGCAACCGTAGTGCGTGATGAGAAAAAAGCACGTGAAGTAGCATTACACCGTCAAGGTAAGTTCCGTGAAGTGAAACTTGCTCGTCAGCAAAAAGCGAAACTTGAAAATATGTTTAGCAATATGACGGAAGGTGATGTGGCTGAACTGAATATTATTGTGAAAGCAGACGTGCAGGGTTCTGTGGAAGCGATTATTCAATCATTACAAGATCTTTCTACTGATGAAGTGAAAGTGAAAGTAGTGGGTTCTGGTGTAGGTGGTATTTCTGAAACTGATGCAACCTTAGCGGCGGCTTCTAATGCGATTATGGTTGGCTTTAACGTACGTGCGGATGCTTCTGCTCGTCGTATTATCGAAGCAGAAAATATTGATCTTCGTTATTACTCTATCATTTATGAACTATTAAATGATGTGAAAGCCGCGATGAGTGGTATGCTACAACCTGAATTCAAACAAGAAATCATCGGCTTGGCTGAAGTGCGTGATGTGTTTAAACATCCTAAATTCGGCGCCATCGCGGGTTGTATGGTGACTGAAGGTGTAGTAAAACGTAATAATCCAATCCGCGTATTACGTGACAACGTGGTAATCTTTGAAGGTGAATTGGAATCTCTCCGTCGCTTTAAAGATGACGTTTCTGAAGTCCGTAATGGTATGGAATGTGGTATCGGCGTTAAAAACTACAATGACGTAAAAGTTGGCGACCAAATTGAGGTGTTTGAAGTGGTTGAGATTAAACGTTCAATCTAACTTTTAACAACATAAAGGGCGGTTAAAAATCATGGTGTTTTTAATCGCCCTTTTGTTATTAAATAAACCGCATCAAAATTATAAACCAGTTAAATCCTCAGCAATTTCTTCAGCTTGTTTAATCACATAAGTTACCGCTTCTTCCTGTTTATCAGGTGGATATTTGTAGCGTTGTAGGGCGCGTTTAACGAGAATGCGCATTTTGGCGCGAACGCCTTCTTTGTATTGCCAGTCGATGGTAACTGAGCGTCTTAAAGTATCGGTAATTTCTTTGGCTAGTTTGGAAAGCACTTCATCGCCCATCAGTTCACGGGCGCTTTGGTTTTGGGCGAGGGCTTCGTAGAAGGCGAGTTCTTCTTTTTTCAGCCCCAGCTTTTCACCTAAAGCTAAGCGTTCTTGGAAGTCTTGGCTCATTTTGAAGAGCTCATCCAAAATTTCTACCACGCTTAAATTGTGGTTGTGGTATTGATTTAGGGCTTCTTTCAAACGTTGCTCGAAGTCTTTTTGCAAGGTGAGGTTCGCGCCTGATTTGGCTTTGATTTCGCTTGCCAAATAACGCTCCATCGCGCTAACCCATAAATTTTTAGTTGGGCTATTTTTAACTGTTTGTAAAAATTCCTCGGAAAGCAAACTGATTTGTGGTTGTGGTTTTTCTAGCAGATCAAATAAATCAATCACGCCTTCAGAATACACAGTTTGATTAACCAGTTTTTTTAATAAAATCTGTCTTTCATTTGTGCCTGTGCCTTTTTGTTCACGTTTAGTTAAAATTGCCCGTACGGCATCATAAAAGGCGATTTCTTGGTTATATGGCTCAACTTCAGCCAATGCGCCGCACAGCATATAGCCTTTTTTCACCAAACCCGCCGCTTTCAAAAAGGCTTTTTTGCGTGGCTCGGTTTCTTTTTTATCAAACCAATGTTGCTCGTGCGCTTTGCCATCAAACGGTAATTGATCGAGGCTTAAAATATGGTTGGCGGCAAACCGAATAGCCATCAAAAGATCATGTGGATTATCTTTTTTTAGGGCCGTCTGAACATCAAAGGTTTTCCCTTCAACCGGCGTTGCAAACAGGCTGCGGACGAACTCTAAATGCTCTTTCATTTTAAAGAACACATCAATCACGCTATCCGTCAGCTTGCCCTTGCCTTGCGAATTGGTGTATTGCTGGGTTGCTTCTTTGAGTTTTTCGGCAATGCCAACATAATCCACAATCAAACCGCCATTTTCTCGACTTTTATTGCGGAATACACGGTTAACCCGCGCAATCGCCTGCATCAGGTTGTGCCCTTGCATCGGCTTGTCGATATACATCGTATTACAGCAAGGCGCATCAAATCCCGTCAGCCACATATCGCGCACAATCACAACCTTCAGCGGATCGTTCGGGTCTTTAAAGCGGCGTTCCAGCGTTTGTTTTTCCTGTTTACTGTAAACGTGTTTCTGCATTTCCGGCGCATCGGAAGCAGAACCTGTCATCACAATTTTAATCGCGCCTTCGTTGATATTGTCTGAATGCCATTCAGGGCGCAGTTTGATGATTTCATTGTATAAGTCCACGCAAATCTGACGGCTGGAAACTACCATCATCGCTTTGCTGTCGACGACTTCATTGCGTTTGGCAAAATGCTGCACAAAATCCGCGGCTAAATCAGCCAGGCGGGCTTGCGAACCCAACAATTTTTCCTGCAAACGCAGGGCAGGGGATTGCTCCTCTTCCAGCAAATCATCAATTTCTTTGAATAGCTCATCGTGTTCTTTTTCGTTTAAGCGGATTTGGCGCGCTTCATACACAATCGGCACGGTTGCGCCATCTTCCACTGCATCTTGCAAGTCATAAATCGACACATAACGCCCGAATACATCTTGCGTGTCCTTATCTTCTAGGCTGATCGGCGTACCGGTAAAACCGATAAACGAAGCATTAGGCAGCGCATCGCGTAAATGGCGAGCGTAGCCTGCCTGAAACTTGCCGTTATGAAGCTTTTGCGTAAAGCCATATTGGCTGCGGTGTGCCTCATCGCTGATCACAATAATATTGCTGCGCTCATTTAAAACAGGGAAGCGGTTTTCTTCCTCATTTAGGGCGAATTTTTGAATTGTCGTAAAAAACACGCCGCCGACTTCATTTTGCGCAAGCAGTTGGCGCAGTTGATCGCGGTCTTCCACTTGTTGCGGCGTTTGTTTGATTAAATCTTTTCCGGAAGAAAAGGTTTGGAAAAGCTGACCGTCCAAATCGTTGCGGTCGGTGACCACCACAATCGTCGGATTTTTCAATTCAGGCTGCGCAAGCAGTTTGCCGGCATAAAACAACATGGAAATCGATTTACCCGAACCTTGCGTATGCCACATCACCCCAATGCGGCGGTCGCCTTTTTCGGAAGTCGCAAAAAGAGTGGAATCTACCGCCTCATTTACGCCGTAATATTGATGGTACGCCGCGATTTTTTTAATGGTTTTACCACTGGAATCCCGCTCAAATAAGACGAAATAGCGGATATAGTCTAATAAATCCTCAGGCTGCAGTAAGCCATTGAGCAGGCTTTGCAATTCATCGTCAAAATATAAGCGCGCGCTTTTATTTTTTTCATCGACCACTTTCCAAGGCGTAAAGCGTTGGAAATCTGCCGAAAGCGAGCCTAAACGTGCGGCAATGCCGTCTGAAATAATCAGGGCTTGGTTGTAAACAAACAGCTCGGCAATCTCATCTTTATAGGTTTCAAATTGATTAAATGCCTGCAACAAATCCGCCGATCCACGCAGCGGATTTTTCAGCTCAAATACCACCAAGGGCAGACCATTGACAAAGCCGATAATATCGGGAATCCGCTTGCCCTCTTTACGGCTGCGGATTTCCAGCTGATTGACGGCAACAAAGCGGTTGTTCTTCACCTGCTCAAAATCCACCAAGCGCGCCATCTCGATTTTCTGCTCATTTTGTCCGTGGCTATTGGGAGCCTGATATTCCACTTTCACGCCATCACGCAACAGTTTATAAAACGCCTGATTGCGTACCACCAAGTCGCCGATATCGCTTTTCGTCGCTGATTTCACCACAGAATCAACCGCACTTTCAGGCAGTTGCGGATTAAGTTTGCGCACCGCCTCACGCAGTTGCTCAACAAAGACTACGCCACTCAAATCGCCACGGGCAAACTCGCCCTCATGAACAGGCAGGTCTTTACCATAGCGATATTCCCAACCGAGAGATTGCAGGCGTTGAAGAGTGAGTTGTTCGATGTCGTTTTCGTTGAGCATAGTGGTTTCCTTAGTGTGTGGTTTAAATCTCCCCTAACCCCTCTTTACGAAAGAGGGGAATGGTTTTGAGCGTAGTGTTAGTTTAGGTGTTTTTCATTAGTAAATTTTTCTGTAAATCCGCCCGCTTGGAGTCAACAAACCTCTGAATAAATCCCCCTCTTTAGCAAAGAGGGGATAGGGGAGATTTGGCAGAAGTGAAATAAAGCTCATCATTTGCAAAATGCTCTGAAAAAATGATCGCTTGCCTTTCTCCCTCGGGTAATAAATTATTCTAGGTTAAGTATAGTCTAACCCCAATGGGATTGCAGTTAGCATAAAGTTCCCTAACAGGGAATAACTATGCGTAACCATGGGTATTTATACCCAGGGATTTTCAGTAAGTTTCATCGTCTGGACACCAGCCTGTCTCAATAGCTGTTTTTATATCTGAAATAGTGTAGATTTTTCCATTTTCTCTATCTTTAAAAAGGCTATAAAGAATATCCACTCCGACAGTATTTTCAGATAAGTTTGGATAATTTTTTCCTTCAATATACTGTTGCAAAAAATTAAGATATTTAATTGCTGAATCACATATGTAGATAGCGTATTTAAATGGAAGTTTTGCTTCTTTATAAAATATATTTAGATTAACCCCCTCTGAATGTGCGATAGTTTTGTCTCTAATTATTTTCAGTTTTTTTCTTAAGATTTTAATTTTTTTATCGAAATCTTCAAAAGAAGGAATTGTATAGTTAGTACTTAGTGAATTAATGCATTCTCGTAAACTTTTAAAGTTAATTCCATCATATCCATCAAATAACCTTCCTAAGGTTAAAAGTCCAGTTTCCAAATATGCTTTTCTTATATAAGCCATTGGGTAATAGTATTTGTTAAATATTTCTCCGTTATCATCATTTCCTTGAAGCATTATTTTTTCCCATTCGATAAGATAGTAATGTCCAATTTTTATTGTTTCATAGATTGCATTGGATAATGCAATGATTCTTTCTTTTTGTTCATTTGGTAATGTATTTTTGTTCATGTTAAAACTTTCCACTCAACAATCTAGGCAATAATAAATCTCTTGTGTTTTGAAGATTGAAATTTTCCAGCCTATTAAAAATAATTTTTTCTAAAATATTTTCTAATGATTTATTTGCTAATAATTCGTCATTTGGTACTATGCATTTTGCAGCAGATAAATGCTCACGTTTAATATGCCCCATTGTTACAGCTTTGTCGTAAGCAATACGCTGAAATTCGGTTAAATGATGTTTGGTATAAAAATGATAGAACCATTTAGGATATTCTTTGGATGTGACTTTGAATAGATGTTGGTTTAGTGCAGCTTTTCCTCCACACCAAATATCCACTAATAAACTTCCTGACCAAGAAAAAATTACATCGCCATTATCAATAATACATTCAGGCTTAATACTTGCTTTAGCTTTTTCTTCATCGTCGGCATAGCCTTGTCTTAATTGAGCAATTTTCACAACAGGTAAAAATGGTTCGTCATCTTCAGGGCGGAATTTTTGCAATGCTAAACCATTCTGATAATTTGCAATTTCATCTAAGGCTTTAACCTCCCATCCCTTCGGCACTTCAACCCCATCAACCTCCACCATCTCACAAGGAAACGCTTTGGCGGTTTCGGCTAATTCAGCGTAGCGGTCAGGCTGTGCTTGTGAAAGTGCGGTCAGTTCTTCGGGTGTTTTTCCGCTGATTGCCTGCATGGCAGCCAGTTCCGCTTGTTCAAGGCTAAGGCCGTCTGAAAGGGCTTGGGCTTTGGCTCGCACGGGATCGAAATCGACAAACCAGCTTTTAAACAGGGCTTGGGCGATTTGTTCCAAGGTTTGGTTGATTTGGGTGTTGAGTTGGATTTTTTCGTCAAAACTTGAAAGTATCTCAACAATTCTTTTTCTATCAGTCTTATCTTCAAAATATGGAATTTCCATTGAATTTAGAGCTTGTTGAGATATTTTCTTTTGAACAGCACCCGTTACAAATGGGGCAACTTTTATAGTCTGTAAGGCATAATATAAATATGTGGTGTCTATATCATCTCCGCCTTTTAAAACATGTGTATGATTATTAACCCAATACTCTCCATTTGCTAATTGTACAACTGGGTAGCCATTTTTAGTTTCAACTGAACCATCTTCTGCAATTAGAACGCTTAATCCTGTATGGGTAAATCCATCAACATAATCAATAATTTTGGCTGCTCCATAATAAGGAATAAGACCTTTTCTTTTTTCTCTTTCAAAAGAAGATAATGGAACTCTAAATTTATCTAAGTTTGTAGAAAACTCTTTTACAGTGATTTTACTCATACCCCAATCCCCCTAAATTCTTCTTAATCTCCGCTTCCAACTCTGCACTTTTCGCAAATTGCTCCTTCAAAAGAGCGGTCAGATTTTGCATTTTTTCTGCAAATGGTACGCCGTCGTCTTCTTGTTCTGCGGTGCCGACGTAGCGCCCCGGTGTGAGGACGAAGTCGTTGTCTTTAATCTCTTCTAAAGTAGCGGATTTGCAGAAAGCGGCTTGGTCTTCGTAGCCTTCTGATGTTTGCCAAGCGTGGAGGGTGTCAGCAATTTTGGCAATGTCGTCAGCGGTGAAATCGCGCAATACGCGGTCTTTCATATAGCCGATTTGGCGGGCATCGATAAACAATACTTCGCCTTTACGCTTTTTGTTGCGGTTTAAAAACCAAATACAGGCGGGGATTTGGGTGTTGGTGAAGAGCTGGCCAGGCAGGGCAACCATACATTCGACCAAGTCGGCATTGATGATGGCTTTGCGGATTTCGCCTTCGTTGTTGGTTTGGCTGCTCATAGAGCCGTTGGCCAGCAACAATGCCATTTTGCCGTTGGGCGAGAGGTGGTAAATCATGTGTTGCAGCCAAGCGAAGTTGGCGTTGCCTTTGGGCGGCGTGCCGTATGCCCAACGTGGATCATCGGCAAGGGATTCGCTCCACCAATCGCTGATGTTGAATGGCGGGTTTGCCATGATGAAATCCATCTTTTTGTCGATGTGTTGCGGCTGGGTGAAGCTATCGGCGTTGTGTTTGCCGAAGTCGTAATCAATGCCACGAATCGCCATGTTCATGGCGGCGAGTTTCCAAGTGGTCGGGTTGAATTCTTGTCCGTAGATGGAAACGTTGTTGATGTTGCCTTGATGAGCGGTGATAAAGCGTTCGGTTTGCACGAAAAAGCCGCCACTGCCCATGGCCGGGTCATATACGCGACCGGAGTATGGCTCGAGCATTTCGACAATCAGGGAAACGATGGATTTCGGCGTGAAATATTGTCCGCCGCGTTTGCCTTCTGCTTGGGCAAAGCGACCGAGGAAGTATTCGTAAACGTGGCCGAGTATGTCTTTTGCGCCTAAATGTACGGGCTCGCCGTTGTAAGTCGGACGGGTAAAGTTGGTATCGGAGAAGAGGATAATCAGCCCGCGCAGGGTGTCTTCGTTTACGGCATAGCCGCTGATGCGTTGGAGGACGCCCTTTAGTTTTTCGTTGTCTTTTTCAATGGCATCGAAGGCATCGTCAATCAGTTTGGCTACGCCGGAAAATTTTCCGCCCCAAGGCAGCTCTGCGCCGATGTTTAAGATGGAAACGGCTTTAATCTCGTCCCAACGGGCTTGCTGCGGCACCCAGAATACATTGTCGGCAGTGTAGTAGTCGCGGTTTTCCAGTTCGACGGTTAAGGCTTCTTGATATTCTTCGTCTGTATCGTAGAAAGTGCGGTCAAGATAGAGTGGATTTTCGGGATCGCTAAGCTCTGCCTGAATTTTTTCTTGCTGATGGGTGAAGCTGTCGGAGATGTATTTAAGGAAAATTAAGCCGAGTACGATGTGTTTGTAATTGGCGGCATCAAGCTGCTGGCGCAGTTTATCGGCAGATGACCAAAGTTTTTCGTCTAATTCATTTAAAAATGCTTGTTGTAATGTGTGATTTTCATCGACAATCTTGGTCGTCTCGTCTCGTCTCGTCTCGCTTGCATAAATTATGCCCTCTGTAAAGTGATTTTTATCGGAAGTTTGAATATTCAAACAAATTATCAGGCGTCATTTTATCGAAAACAGTATCGGGTTAAAAGGGATTTTTGCGTGCTAAATCCAATGATTTCCAGTAGAATGAGGGCTTTTATAAATAAGGAATGACTATGACAAGAGAATTTAAACGCAGCGATCGTGTTGCACAAGAATTACAAAAAGAAATCGCTATCATTTTACAACGGGAAGTAAAAGATCCCCGTATTGGCATGGTAACCGTGTCAGATGTGGAAGTATCAAGCGACTTAGCTTATGCAAAAGTGTTTGTCACATTTTTATTCGATCACGATGAAACGGCAATTGAGCAAGGCATGAAAGGGTTAGAAAAAGCGGCACCTTATATTCGTTCATTAGTGGGTAAAGCAATGCGCTTACGCATTGTGCCAGAAATTCGTTTCTTCTACGATCAATCCTTAGTTGAAGGGATGCGTATGTCTAATTTAGTGACAAACGTGGTACGTGAAGACGAGAAAAAACACGTTGAGGAAAATGACTAATGTCGAGACCTCGTAAGCGTGGGCGTGATATTGATGGTGTATTTTTATTAGATAAGCCACAAGGCATGTCATCTAATGACATTATGCAAAAAGTTAAACGTGTATTCCAAGCGAATAAAGCAGGGCATACTGGTGCGCTCGATCCATTAGCAACCGGTATGCTGCCCATTTGTTTAGGTGAAGCCACAAAGTTTTCACAATTTTTGTTAGATGCGGATAAACGCTATGTGGTCACAGCAAAATTAGGTGAACGTACGGATACCTCTGATGCTGAAGGACAAGTGGTAGAAACGCGCCCTGTCAATGTGGAAACATCACAAATTTTGACTGCACTTGAACAATTTCGTGGTGATATTTTACAAATACCGACCATGTTTTCTGCATTAAAGCACAATGGAAAACCGTTGTATGAGTATGCTCGCGCAGGCATTACCGTAGAACGTGAAGCCCGTCCTATCAGGATTTTTGAGCTAAATTTTATCGAGTATCAAGCACCTTTTCTAACTTTAGAAGTGCATTGTTCGAAAGGAACTTATATCCGTACATTAGTGGATGATTTAGGTGAAGTGTTAGGTTGTGGCGCTCATGTGACAGTGTTACGTCGAACTGCGGTTGCAGATTATCCAACAGAAAAGATGATGACATGGGATGCTTTGCAGGCGCTTGCAGAGCAAGGAGATCTTGCACCACTTGATCAACATCTTTTACCGACAGATACAGCGGTCAGTAAATTACCCGCATTACAGCTAAATGCCGAGCAAAGTAAAGGTATCGGCTTTGGACAACGCGTTAAATTTGCTAATGAAGCAAAATTACATGGTCAAGTGCGGTTATTTTCTGACGAGAATATCTTTTTAGGTGTAGCACTTGTCGATGATAACAATGTGATTCGTCCACAACGCTTGATTACGCAATCTCTCTAACTATTTGTCTTTCTTTTTTAATTCCAGTAATCTCACCTGTAACCTTTTAATTGCAATCATGTAAATAAGATATTACAGGTGAATTATGGATGCCCTTAACCATTTACGTCAGGAAATTGATGCGCTCGATCGTGAACTGATTCAACTTTTTGCTAAACGTCTCGAATTAGTAAGCCAAGTAGGCGAAGTAAAGCACGAAAAAGGTTTACCGATTTATTCACCAGATCGTGAATTAGCCATGTTACAAGCACGCCGAGAAGAAGCGGCTAAAGTAGGAATCTCTCCACAGCTTATTGAAGATGTGCTACGTCGCTTTATGCGTGAATCTTATTCCAATGAAAATCAATTTGGTTTTAAAACCCTGAATCCAGCCATTAATAAAATTGTTATTGTCGGTGGTTACGGAAAAATGGGGCAGTTATTTGCCCGTTATTTGCGTGCTTCCGGTTATCCTATTTCTATTTTAGACCGAGATGATTGGGATGTAGCAGAACGCATTTTAACGAATGCGGATGTTGTTATTGTCTCAGTGCCGATTGATCACACATTAGAAACAATAGAACGTTTAAAACCCTATTTAACGGAAAATATGCTACTGGCAGATCTCACCTCTGTGAAACGTGTTCCATTAGCTAAAATGTTAGACGTGCATAAAGGGGCAGTGGTTGGGCTGCATCCAATGTTTGGTCCCGATATTGCTAGCATGGCAAAACAAGTGGTTGTGCGTTGTGATGGGCGCTTTAGTGAGCGTTATGAATGGTTGTTAGAGCAAATTCAAATATGGGGTGCAAAAATTTATCAAATTGATGCTGCAGAGCATGACCACAATATGACATACATTCAAGCATTACGTCACTTTTCTACCTTCGCGAATGGTCTGCATCTTTCCAAACAACCAGTCAATTTAAGCAATTTATTGGCATTATCTTCCCCGATTTATTGTTTGGAATTAGCCATGATTGGTCGTCTATTTGCCCAGGATGCGGCACTTTATGCCGATATTATTATGGATAAGCCAGAAAATTTAGACGTGATTGAAAGCTTGAAGCAAACGTATGAAGAAGCGTTACAATTTTTTGAAAAAAGCGATCGCCAAGGGTTTATTGATGCTTTCCATCAGGTGAGGGAATGGTTTGGCGAGTATTCCGATCAATTCTTGCAGGAAAGTCGTCAGTTATTACAACAAGCTCACGATTTGCGTCACGTATAAAGCCCAAAGTTATAAGTTCGCGAATCTTTTTGCATAAAATCGAAATTTATTTTGCATAATAGTTTAATTGTTTATGCAAAATAAACCTCAAATTTAAACCAAACAAAACGCCCTTTAAATCATCATTAAAGGGCGTTTAAATTTTACAGTTTAGAACTTGTAAACCATATTATCCTCATACTTACCTGAATAGCTTGCTGAGGCATTGACTACAATTCGTTGCGCATTATCAAAGGCTTGCCAATTATCAATCTTATCTTCCTGCATATACTCAATAAACCGCACAAACTCCGATTTAGTTGAGCTGAAGAAGATATACGGCGGGCGGGTGATGTTGATTAATCGCAAGAAGTCGATTAAATCAAAGTAATGCGCCTGTTTGTAACTCTCTTGTTTGGTGCATAGGTAAGGTGGATCTAAAACAAATACCGCCAGTGGGTCGGCTGCGAAGCGTGGTAGTAGTGTATGAAACGACTCTGAGACCACCTCTACGCCGTCCAAATAACCGTCTGCAGATGGGTAGTCTGACTGGCGTAAACAATGCCAAAAATCCTTGGCACATAACTCCTCAAATGTACCGACCTGTTGCCCGGAAAACAACAGCCAACTGGTTAGCGTGGCAAGGTCAACATAGCCGTCAAACGCTTTGATGGTGTCAATAATCTGCGCCTTGAGCGCTTTGTCGGTGATACGTTTTTGACGTGGGACATCAACTAATAACGCCGCAATTTGCGCACGTAAGCGGTTAATGTCGTCGATATGCTTAATGCGCTCGGCGTAACCGTCGAAGTCGTTGTAAATCACGCGGGCGCGCGGTTTGAGTTGTTTTACAGTATGACTAAGCAAGCCTGAACCACCGAACGTATCAACAATCGTCCAGCCCTCGCCATCGCCCGGAATCTGCTCGTTTAAAATCGCTTTAAAGTGATTTAAAAAGTTGCGCTTTTGACCGACAAACGGTAATGGGGCTTGCTTAAAGTTTCTTTTGGTTTGATTTGCCATAGTTTTTTTTCCTTCTTATCTATGGCGTTCCGGTGTTCTTGACACTCCGACACTCAAATCAAGTTAATTAATATGGTTAATGGTTTTACAGCGACTACATTTGATTTCTAAATGTTTCACTGTGCCGACTTTTGCCAATAATTTGTTGCAACATTGGCAACGGATCTCTTTTAAATTCTGCATATACTTTCCCATTTTTAGCGGTTTTGTTAAAATACCGCCTGCCTCGCGAGGTAGGCGGCATATAGCTATATGCAGGCTCATTCTGCTTAGCTGGCATTATCCGTGTTCCCGCACAGATAGTGTCGCCGTCTTTATTCCTGAACTACATCTAAATCACTTGTACAATCTGCATAAAACGTACCATCCGCATTATGCCAGTGGCTAGGTGGTAACTCATCACCGCTATGCTCAACGATTAATAGCTTGCCAAATGAGCTCTCATAGACGATGGTGCCAGCATTGCCGTTACGTAATTTTATTGTGTCACCGATTATCATGTTATTTATCCTCTTTTAAAAATCACTGCCAAATCATTTGGACTAAATCGCCAACCTTTGGTTTTGCCGGAGATTGCATTGAAACACCATTCGCTACAAAAGTATTTAGAGCGTTTGTGTTTGATGCCTAATACAATGCCAATAGCGCCCCACCAATCGTATTTACTCCCTTTTGTGGAATTGAAGTAAAACTTAACTTCCGCTTCACTTACTCCCTCTAACAAGACTAAATCCCACTTATCTCTTTCGGTGAGATCAATCTCTTTACAACGCACTCCGCCATCACGGATGGAAGAAGAATAACAGTCATAATGAAGCTCATGCTCATAGTGATGACCTGATGTATACTCAATACGCTCAACAGCAATCTCGCAGTGAGAGTAAGGCCCTTTTGTCAGTTTACGGGTGAGCCAGTCTGAAAAACGCGCCAAAAGTGCGGTGGGTTTAAGCCCTGTTTTTTTGCCTTTGTAAAGAGCCAAATAAACATTAGCCATTATTATAAGCCTCCATTAAATGATCCATTTGTTTGATGATGTCGTCATAGATTGATTGTAGTTGCTCTAGTGTGAGATTAGGTGCTTTGAGCTCATACTTACGCATGCGCTGATTAGCCAGCTCAACTTGTAGCTTTTCGAGCCCTGCCGCCTGAGTCAAAATAAGGTTTGTGGCGGTCTTGTTATCCAGTCTTGCGCGTTGAGCGAAATCTGAGATATAACGGCTACAGTCTCCTTCATAATTTACGGACTTATACGCTTCTGCTGCTGCTTGACGCTCACGATATTCCGATTCGAATCGAGTCCACGTGCTATAAATTGTTGCCGCGTGGCTGTCAATTTGCTCGATTAAGCGGTTACGTTTTTCTGTTAAAAGTACGGTTTGTTTTTCGGGTGAAATTTCCCACTTGAGCGTATCAAGATTTAATTCGTGTGCGGGGCTTGGTTGTAGCTCAATCAACACTGGCTCGCCCTGTTTGTTGCTGATAATTTGTTTACCTTGCGCTTGGCCGTTAAGTAGCTCAATATATTTATCTTGGCTAATTTCTACTGCTTCAGCAGGTATTTTTTCTCCGTGTATATCATCAATATAAAAGCCATCTGAATAATAAATTTGCATATTAAATCCTTATTAATCTGGGATATGTAATTATTTGCCAACAGCAATATAATAAGTAGTGCCTACTTGACCTGATGCAACAGATTTAAACCCTGTTCTTGATACGCTCTCAATCCGTGTATCTCTGCCTCCCCCTGTTTTTGAATGAGAGATAGCGAAACAAACGGATGGAAAAGCAATAGGGAATAAAATATTTGCATTAGTCGATACTCCCCATTGAAGGATTAACCCATTAGGTAATTTACACCAACCGTTATTCGATAGATTATGAGAAAAATCATCTATAGATACAGATTTGTTAAGAGATTTACCACCTGAAGAGCGAACATCCCCAGCGGAATTAAAGTCGCCATTGTGCTCAAATCCCCAATTTTTACTTGTACCGTTATCTTCAACGAGGTTAATAATTCCTCTGCCAAATCCGTCCCCATTGCCTTGTTTGGTCGTGTAACCGAACGAAAATCCAGCGCCATAATGTCCTTTTGAGCGGACTAAACCTTTGACAAACGGGTGGTAGGCATCTCTGTCCTTTGAGCCTGTAGATTCAACCATAAAAGGTGCACCGCTAGTGTATTGCTGAGCGTAGGAACCGAAACCAAATTGAGAAGATGCAATGCCTACTGTACGTAAAATACCAGTCATTGTGTCGCCTGTTTTATTAACCGCCCAACTTCTGTATGCAACAACTTCGCCGTCATCTCCTAGCGCTGGGAATGATAGATAAACACGATTACCTATATTAGGGTTAAACAGCATATTAAAACGACGATTAGCCGCTTCGTGCGAATTGGGGTGTACCTCTAACTGCCAATAGCCTTCTGATGTCTCAAATTGATAAGCGCTCCATCCTCCAGATGTATTTTTAGCCCTCAATATACCGTTTATGGTTGTATCACCTGTTTTCGGCACGCGACCATTCGCATTATTATTTGCTGTATTTGCACTTGTTTGTGCTGCATTCGCTTTCGACACACCATCATTTGCCGTACGTTGGGCATTATCTGCCGCATTTTTCGCTTCCACGCCTTTGTCATAAGCGGCTTTAACCGCTTTTGATGTTGCTACATTATTTTCGTCGTTGCTATTGACTGCGGATGATCGTTTGTTAAGAGGGATATAGTTATTTAACGCAAGCTGCACCGTCGCAATCTGTTGAGCGAGTTTTTTACCTGCTTTGGCAGTTAATCCTAGTTCTTCGCTGTCTAACCCCGTATCACTCGTCAACCGCACTTCGCCTTTTTGAGTTAAACTTGCCGTCTTTCGGTTGTCATCAATAATCTTAACAATCGCCTCATAAAGCTGAGTTTGCTTATTTTCTAAGGGCTGGAACCCAGCTTTTTGCAACACATAATGCGCCTCGGCTTGCACGTCTCGCACGCGGTCTTGCACGTCGTTAAGCCAAGTGTCTGTCACGCGTGTGCCTTGCTCACCTGTTGCGGGATTGCCAGCGTGAAAGCGCTTGTCAGCGGAATTAATTTCGGGTAGTAACGTTTTCATATTATCTCTCTATTGATACGCAAAATAGCAGTAGGTGTGCGCTGGCTTTAAGTCTCTAAAGAAATCCTCAATAATTGGGTCGCCAAACTCAACCAAGTGATCACCGGCAAATGAACTACCTGCGCGGAAATACACAATATTGTCGTCACCGTTTAACACCGTCACCCGCCACATATAAATCAAGCTCTCACGCGGCTCATTGCGAAATTTCACTAAGTCACCGGGATTAGGCAGGTCATTTTGTAGCGGCGAAAACTCTTTGATTTGGATTTGATAACCGATACTTTCGGCGATGCGCGTAAAGTATGGGATAGACAAGCCACCCACGGCATTAAGTTGCACGATGACTCGTTTAACGCGCTCTTGATAAGATTTGCTTAAATCCGTTTTAATCCCACAAATGCGTTCCCAATTGGCTAACATTTGGTTTGATGTGGCTGGTTCGATAACGCTTAAAATTTCCACCGCACTTTGTTGTAAACGGTCAAACGCATTGCCGTCCACTTCGCATTGTGCGATAAAATGTTCTCCGTTGATGTTGTAACTTACCGGCGGATAAAGCTGTTTTAGCACGTTAGCATGTTGCATTAGGCCATCTCCGTTACATTCACATCACCAAGGCGGAACCATTCGATTTTGTTGATAACGTCCGCTTTGCGGTTGGTATTCGGGGCAACAAAACGGCGGTCAACCACGCCGATTAAATCACTCACCACCGCTTCGCATTGCGACACAATCAAGTCATCGCCCGGAATCAAACCGTTAAAATAATCAGTCAGAGCATTGCGAATAGCGGTTTTAATGTCATTTAATGCCACACCACTGATTTTCACCTGAATATTAAAATTCACTTTTGTCACATCAGGTTTCACCACTTTGCTTTCACGCGCGGTCACAGGGCGCACATCATCAATATAAGCTTGACAACGTTGCACCGTTTCGTCACTAGGCACATCATTGTTAGAGGTAATGGCAATATCGACCGTACCCAATCCTCGTCTCAGTGGATAAACATAAGCTGCATCCACACCATCTACTGATAATGCCCAGGTGCGATAGTCATAGCGATTTCCCCCAGCAGGTGGACGTCTAATAATCTCAAGCAATCGCTCAAGTAACGATGCATCACTTTCAGCATCTGTCGCACCAATAATATTGTTTAATACAACATCACTTTGCACGCCAACAGGAGCCGCCATAAAACTGCCTTTTGTTGCAGTAGTAATATTATAACTAGCCCCCGTGGCTAATGCGCGTACCGGCACGGTAGTCTCACCATTGCTTGAGATAACTGCATTTGAGGTTGTCTCATAAAATCGGTTATCGTCGGTTTTAATTTGTAAACCCGCTTTGATCTCTGCACCAACTTGACCTGTGACAGTTGCACCAGTACCACTTGCAGACGTTGCATTACGACGACGAATACCACGCAAACCTGCATGTTTTTCTAAAAAATCTGTGTCAGCGGTATCGGGGAAAAATTGCTTGATTATCCATTTTTGATGGGCATAAATACCTTCAGCAACGGCAGCTAAACTGCTCGCACGGGCATAATAATCGCTATCCACACTCACATCAGCTAGCGGTTCTAACGATTGCACATCACGCAAGATAGTTTGGCGAATATCATCTAAACTTGGCACAATAAACATGGTTTAAACCCTTTTTAAATAACTTTTACCGGGTGTTTAAATTGATAGGTTTCACCTCGGTTATCTCGAATGGATATATCTAAAATTAATAATCCGTTGTGGGGTTGTGTATAAGTCACAATGATTTCGTCTGCACGTCCATCATCAATCAACGGTTGTAAGGCTTCTTCTGCATATTGTTGAGCAAGTGGCCCAACATGTCGCAAATCCTTTTCTTTCGGGATAGTATGGAGCAAAGAGCCTACACGCCCATCTGCCCACCAGGTGCCTAAGGGTGTGGTTAGTCTGATATACACAGCATTTTGCAGTGTACTGATTTGCTTACTTGTGTAGTCGCCGGTAAGCGGGCTGATCTCTCTGTCCATAGTGACAGGATAAGGGATTTAGAGAAAAGAAAAGAGGTGACTGACTTCAGCACCTCCTTTTAGCATTTTTATTTAGGTTTACCTGTTTCACCACCGCTATCACCAGGATGATTGTGATTACGCAATGATATAACACCGGCTTTCACATCTCCGTCTGTAGTAAAACCTCCGCCTTGTTGTTTCACGTTGCCGGTAAAACTCGCACCACTGCCGCCTTTCACCGCCATACCGCCATTTCCGTTAATTTGACCTTGTGCAGTAAAGACCTGATCTGTTTCAACCAGTGGGCTTGATATATCCACTTTTTTTGCCGCTTTAATCTTTAACACATCACAATCAATCTCAATTAACCGCCCCTTTTTTAACACAATACTAGAGCCACTTTCATCATAAACAGCGACTTCGCCACCTTGCAGATTTTTCACGCGGAAAGATCCGTTCTCAGTCGCAATCACAATCCCGTGGCTAGTTTGCCCGCCAATAGGGATAATCACTGCTTGAGTATCTGCAGGCGGCACCGAAGTAAACCCAAATTGCTGCATCATCTCTACATCCTGAAGTGTTTCATCTGATAATCCAGATGCTTGCACTTTTTGAATGTTATCTGCACTTTTCACTAAATGTAGCACACCGCGAAAGGCTTGACGGATTTCGCCCACCGCACCTTGCGCCTTTTGTTGAATAGCTTGGCTTAATCGTCTCATTTCGTCCAACCACCTTGTCCATTTGATGCCCAAAGTTCACCATTATTCTTCTTCTTACCTTTTTTGCCTTTACGCTTACGTGCTTTTTCTGCTTTTGCACTATAAGCGTCTGGTGTCCAGATACCGTCTTGCTTAAACCGTAGCTCGGTTTGCGTACCGCCTTGACGACTTAACATGAAACGACGCCCCATTAGAAAGAAGATTGCATCAATATCATATTCTTCACATATCACATGCACCCGCTGACCAGGTTGCCACAATGTGCCATCTTGCATTTTATGATCAGGTACAATAATCGTTAATGTAAACCCTTCAAGTATACTGTCGGCGATATATTTCTTTGCCCATTTTTGCAGCGCTTCAAGGTTATCAACATCAGATACCACTACAGTTTTAGGTTTATAGGTAGTCATCTCCGAATCTTTATAAACCCATTTCAGATCGTTTTTGTTGTCTTGTCCTTGTTTGCCGTGACTTTGAGCTAAAAAGGTTATCTCACTAAACCGATTTGATACATCAAAGCTTAAATCTGCCTGCTCAAAGTTATTTTGACTACCATCTTTCATACAACATAGCGTTGCAACAGGTGGCGTGCTGTAATCTGCACCGCCTACAATCAGCACGCCATTTGGCTCAAACCACAAGTGCAAGCCAGCAGAATTAGCACAACGCATGGCAGCATTCCACGCAGTTTCGCCAACATCAATATCGACTTTATCTAACAATGGATTGTTTTCGGCTTTAAGTTGCACCTGTTTAATCCCTAACGGTTCTACAATTTTTTTTACTGCATCCAATACAGTTAACCCCTTCACGTTAGTAATAGGTGCGGAGCAGTCAACAAGCACACTGGCTTTATCTCTACCATTTAGTCGATAGGTTCGATTTGTTTTACTAATACCATGCTGCACGGTATCCACAATGCCTGTCATGACTAACGTATCATTAATACGTACTTTCACTTCTGCCCCAGAGTAGTCCGGCAATACAGTACTGTCTGACGGCACACCAATATCAAACGCAAAAGCATCTGCAGGGATTAAAAAATCACTGTCAATGTCATAGTTTTTCCAACTATTATGGGACTTACCGTCAATCTCAACGACAACGTCATTTTCGTAAGGATAATTATCTGACATAGCTATTTAACACCTCACCTTGTTCAATATAATTTGGATAACGTATCTGTGGATTTAAACGCAATAACTCATCCGCACGTTTATAATCACCATAAAAAGCATGAGCGATTTGTTGTACTGTCCCGCTCATGGGGGCTACTCGAATAGTTAAAGGTGGTTTGCGGTTAATCGCATTAATCGCAAGTTGAGTGAACTGATGAGCGTGTTGTTTAAGTTGTTCCATGGTGTGGTGTGCGGTGGTGTAAAGCCCAGTATTAGGCTTACCTGCACTTTTTACGGGCTGTTGTTCTTCTGTAATCTGTTGGCGTAGCAATGCCAAATTCTCTAAAATTTCCGACCGCACTTTTGTGGTAATGTAGTCCACATCTTGCGGCAACAAAGCGTCATCTTCAATTAATTCTGTCGCAGATTTAAGCAACACACCCGCACTAACTAACCGCATAAACAATGACACCGCATGCATATCGGCATTTGATAATGCTGATGGTAACGATTTCATAACAGCCTGTTGGCTGGCTGATTTAATATTTTTACCTGTTACCAAATCAGAGGGGATCTGTTTAATTTGTTTTAAGGTACGCAACATTTCATCAAACTTAGCACGAGTGATTAAATCTCGTCGATTGATAATCTGTGAGAGTCCCGTTTCCAACATAGCCGCTAAATGACGAGCCGAATTTAAGCTTTTCACTTTAAAATCTGTAGAGGACACAGTATTAGAGATAGGATATTTATTCTTATCTAAATCAAACAAACTTCTAACTTGCTCAAAACAACCAAATAATGCACCGAAACTGCCCAATAAACGCGACTTAATATTGGCAGCAAATGACACAACCTCCATAAACTCACCATACAATGCCAACACATCATCAACAAAATCTTCAAGTTGCGTAAGTAGTGCATCAAGACGAGCAAGAAATGCACTTTCAAACACAAAAATCGGCTCTGCAGGGGTGCTTTCGGTAAAGGTTAAATCAATGGCTACATAGTCAATCATGTCCGCTTCATGATGGAACAATGCCGACGTACAAATCATATTTTGCAATCGTCCGCGAATAGGGTGGACTAATACATCCGCCCCTTGTTTTCCCAGCACACTTAAGAATTTTTTGAAATCAGTATAATAACCTTCACCATAAAACACGGCTTGCAAACGTACGGTCAACGGATTTAATCCTAAATCTTCTACATCCGCACCGTTCACAAAAGGATAGGCGTGTTCGATTGTAGCGCGAGTGATCTCATCGTCAACCGACATCACTTCAAATCGCACACCACGATAGCTAGCACGTTGTAATGGCGCCGTCCAACCTTTCATCTATTACCCCCGTTTTAAATCTTGATATTGATACTGAGACGTTTGTTCAGCCACAATCCGCCCATCTAAATCCACTTTAATTTCATTTTGAATGGTGAAATTCTGACTTTCCACCGCGGTTTTCAAGCCGTCGCTGATTGTTTTACCAAACTGCTGAAAGTCTGCTTGATAATTTGCTAAACCCGATAAATTACCGAGCGTTTGACTCAGTGTTGAGTTGGTATCGTTGGCAGCAATGGATAACCCAGAATAGCCTTGTCCACGATTATTCATGTTGGCAATTTTTGCAGCACTTTGTGATGTTCTTGCATCATATTCGGCTTGTGTAAGCGTGCCACGTGCTAAACGCTCCTTCGCGACCTCATCTTTACGTGCGATTTCAGCCACTTCACCCGCACGGCCTGCCATTCCCCATACAGAATTTTTGTTATAAGCAAACCCTTGAGGTGCATAATGGCTTGTTGTTGATTTATTGCCACCGTAAGCCTTCGCGTAGAATTGGTTTTCAAGTTGTTTTTCTTGTGGTGTTTTGGCTTCGGCTTTTTCTTCGGCAATAGCCTCGGCAGTTGTGCGATGATCAGCCGCAAGCATTAAACCAGTAAATGCTAAACTACTCAGTGATAACAAGCCTTTTCCGCCTTTCATCCCTTTAGAGATTTTACCTTTTCGACCTAAACCACTTGCCGCATCTGCAATATCGCCTCCTAATCCGAAGCTAGCACGCTTACCGCCTAACAACGCCAAAGCACCACTTGCCGCAACAGCCGCTGCACTTAAAGCCGTAATAACAGTGCCTGCTCGTACAACGGTATTTGTGAGGTCCGGATAAGCCTTTGCATATTCCGTTAATTTGACTGCCGCATCGCCAAGGGCATCATTAAAACCCTTAACTCCCTCCATTTGGGCAAATTCAAAGCTATTTTTGGCGTTTTCAAATTTGGCACTATTGGTGTCTTGTATCACGGCATGTGATTTATCGACAGCGCCATTAGAATTCTGTAATTGTTCCTGGACCTCTTTCCCTAGCTGAACATTATTACGCATACCCAATAGAGCCATCAGAGCTTGTTGGTCTGATACGATTTGCCCAATAGCAGTGCCTTCTACCAAATTAGACATTTCTTTAATAATTCCAGCTTGATCTTCCTTTTTCGCTGTTTTTAATTTCTTTTGCAACTCTTTATATTTGTCATCTTGTCCTACAACCATATCCATAATAGACATAAAGGCTTCAAGTGAATTTTTACCTTGCTTTTTCTCATTCTCCATGGATTTGATGAAATCAATACCATGAGTTTTACCGTCTTTTCCCTTTATTTCGAGTTTTCTGAATCGTTCATTTGTTTCTTTAGCAGAAATTTTGACTAATAAATTAGATAAATTATTACCTGCCTCATCTTCAGAACCAGCTGTAACTCGTGCCTGTTGGTTTGCCATTAGTAACGCTTCTAAGCCATTCATACCGCTTAAACCAGCCGCTTTACCTGCGGCCATTTGCTTAGGCAGCCAACGAGCCATATCTGACAATTCAAAATTACCGGCTTGTCCTGCTGCGACCGCTTTATCTAAAACTTCGCCAATCTTATCTTCACTAATATCGAATTGTTGCATAGCTGAAATGGCAATTTGAGCTAAGTCCTCTGTACTTGCTCCTGTACCTACAGCTGCTTTTTGTAACGTTGGCAATAATTTCATTGCTGTATCAGCTTTAACAGAACCGGAAGCGAGCATTTTATCTAATGCATCAAGTGCTTCTTCTTTCGTCCCGCCACCATTTTCTACCGCACTTTTTACCGCTTCATGTAATTCTTTCTTTCCGGCAATTCGCCCAGCCACGTCTCGGTCGGAGAAGGCGGTGTTTGAAACCATTGCCAATCGGCGGTCATAATCCATTTGTTTTTTCATGGGTTGAGCCATTACCATCGCACCTGCGGCCATACCAGCTCCAACGCTTGCCATTGCAGTGCCTACATTACCTAAGCGTTGCCCCCAAGACGTTTTCCCCATTTCGGCATTAAGCCCCGCAATTTTTGACCGTGTTGCATCAGCCGCGCGAGCTAACTCTCGGCTGGTTGCAGTACCACTACGTTTCAAACGGTTATAAGCCGCAATAGTGTGATTAATCTCTTGCTGGATCTTATGTTCACTTCGCACGCCTAATGTTTCGCGGGCGCTTGCCATGGCTCGTGTACTTTGTGTAATTTGGGATTGCGCCTGACGGAATACTCGGCTTGCCTGATCGCGTGCCTTGAGTGTCATGGCTAAATTTAACTCTGCCATTTTTAAACCCTTTTTAAACTTCTTTTAAATCTACAAAAAAAGGGGCTTACGCCCCTTTATTTTTACGACGCATAAGGTTGTAATGCACCGTATCGCCATCTTCAGCCTGTGTTTTAATACCTTGAGATTTTTGCCAACTACCAATCCAAGCAGACACTTCTGTATGGCTCATTGCTCTTACCTCCGCAGCGCTAAAGCCGAATTTAGCTAATAAAATGACCGCACTTCGGTAATTTTTCTCAGCTTCAAACACACTATGTTGTTGTTTTATTCGGCTTCGACTTTGCTCTGGCTTTCCCCAGCGTCGATGTGCTTTTTTCGCAAATCAGCAATAGCTTGCGTAATCAACACATAATCATCTGTAGCAAGGTTATCCAGTAAAAACTGTGGCGTGAGCTTATCTTGCGCAATGCCGATAATATCAATCTGCTCGGATAAATAAGCCAAGTCCACAAGCATTTGCTCAGCTTTCGTGAGTTTTTCTTTCTCATCTAAACCAAGCTCGGCGACTTTCTCAAGGGCGGCACATTCACCACCCAAGGTTAGTAATCGCACGTCAAAGTCAAAATAACGACTATCACCGTAAGGAATACCTAACAATAGACGCATTATTCTTTCACCTTCTTAAGTGCAGTCACTTGGATATCAATCACAGCTTCATTATCAACGGAATATTTTTCTCCGACTTGTGTAGAAAAACAGCCGAGATAAGAGGTGCGTTTATCGTCTTGGTTTAATGGGTAAACTGTGAGTTTAGCATCACTCATCTCATCCCAATCAATCTCTGTCCCATCAATCGGCAGAGCAGCTGTTAATGAGATCTCCCAAGTCGCAATCCCTTTAGAAAATCCACGAGCATGACCGTCTGAGTTCATAGTTTTTACTAATTTTCGTCCTGGCTGTCTAGTAACGTTTAAATCAATAATTTCAACTTCAATACCATCAACTTCCAAGACAGCCGAACCTGCATATTTTTCCATTTACGCCCCCTATAAAATTAAATCAATTCGGTTAGCGACAACGTGTAAGCCATTTACCACATCCGCTGGAATTGCCGTATCTAAACGATTTGGATCTTGGCCATTGCGAACAACAAGCAATTTACCCTTGTTCGCATCCACATTTTCTAAAATCTCTTGTTGCTCTAAACGATAGAGCACATCAAGGATTTCTGACCGCACTTTTGGTGGGGTGCGATTAGATAATTTCGCACGTGGGAAACGTAATGCAATACGCTGTTCAATCGCTTTACGCGTATAGTCCAGTGTACGAATTGTGGTTAAATCTAACCATGCTGGATCATCTACATTCGCTGGTGACTTGGTATAAGTCGTAATTGCACGCATAATTTGCACACGATTATTTACCACTGTAATAGGGGTTAAACCGTGGAATAACGCCTGATTGACTTCGGTTTTTAATGGTGTTTGGGTGGCATCAACAGGGATTAAACCTTTAATCTCAAGCGTATTTAACGGTTTAGCTGGGTCTTCTTCGCCTGCAATAACCGCCCCATATCCCGCAGCGATTAAGGCATTAGATTCCACCGCCCCTTTATACCAACCCACTGTAATGCGATTTGCATTGATTTTTTCGATATACGTAGTGCCGCTTGCCAATGTGCCATTAAAACCTAATACACCCACACCAGGTTTTTTCTCAACCGGGCTTGCAACCAAGTCTAAATGTTCACGTAACGCTTTTGCATTTTTATCATCAGCGAACGGAGAAATAATGACGTGGTAATGTTGACCTGCAACAGATGCAAGTGCAGCAGTTAAATCCGCATTTTCTGCACCATTACTAAATACAGCTGAGGTCACACTAATACCATCAGCGCGGCTAACTGCATTAATTGAAATTTCATTGCCAATTACACCTTTACATTTTGCTGTTAAGGTAATGGTGCCTTCGCTCACGGCTGCAGTTGCAGGGCAATAATCGCCCGCATTAATAACTGCGACTAAACGGGTGGCAATATCGTTCGCTGCTTCGCCTTTTGCGACAGCAACGGCATAATCTACACCGCCAATAACAGCTTTCACGACACCGCTTAGCGTAGCTGTACCAGCTAACGTCACGGTGCCTGTTGCAGCCACACCTGAATCACTATCTTTTAACCCAATCACGGATAAACGGATTAACGGGTTATTTTGAATCGCTACACGGGTCATTAAATGAGCCCAAGAACCTGCACCGAATTGATTTTTAGCATCTAAATCAGAGTACACTTGAACAGGTGCAGTAAAAGGCGCAGTACCATTCACCATTGGTGCAACAATTAATACATTTTGCTCATTGGTTGGTAACGTGCTTACCGCATTGCGCGAATTATATTCACTATAAACACCCGGCTGACGAATACTTGTCGGGATATTATCAAAATCAATGTTAGTTTCAGCCATTGTCTTTCTCCTGTTCTTTGCGTGAACGTGTTTCAGTAATCACAATCAAATCACCGTCATTAATACGACGCTGATAATAAATCGACGGCTCAATATCAACCGGCGTTTGTTCAATATAGGCATAAGGCTGTGCTTCAAATGGCACCTTAATACCTGGTCTTGCTTTAACTTTCATTTTTTACCTCAGTTTCCACCTTAAACGGCTCTTCCGCCTGCGTGGTTGGGTCATAAATCCGTCCTTGAACTTGTTCAAGTAACGGTAATGGATCGGATAACTTGGCTCGATAAGCGCTAAACACATAGTCAGGATTAGTTTTATCCTGCGTGGCTTCTGGGAAATACCCATCATCAAGCGGCTGAAAATCATCATAAACGGCTTCGTATTCAATCGAGTAAGCGGTAATCGCTCCGCCCTTGAATAAGGCATTGTTGAAAATAGTGCGAACTCTTGTGGGTTTTAGTGGTTTAACTAATTGCCCCAAAGTTTGCGCATCCAACAAACGACGCACGGCAGTAATAAGCTGATTAACGCCAACCTCACGCTCATCAATGCCACCTTGTCTAGCCGCGACATTACTGCGTAAAGATCGCACGGCTAAAATAATGACAAAATTCGCGGTAGATTGATGTCGTCTTGCATTGGTACTCATACGCTCAATGCGAGCCCCACCAAAAGTGACAAGGCAAATCGGCAAGCGAGACACAGATAAACTGTCGTCATCTAGCTCACCACCGTAGCTTTTCACCGTATTAACAAGACGGCCCAATCCTTTTTGCAGACGCTCAACAAGTGCTTGTTCGATTTTCGTTATCACGGCTAAACACCCTGTTTTTCGGATTAGTAAACATCACACCATTATCGCCGTCATCTTCTGTGTTTGAGTTAGCAATACCAAGTGAAATTTGACCTTTAGCAATCGCCTCAAGCTCTTTTAAGCTTAATTTGTATCGCTCAATAATCTCATCGGTATTACCCACCTGTGACATAGATGCCAAACGATAGCGGGTTAAATCACAACAAATCCGCACAAGATTTTGCGGTATATCCAGTAATGGCAATTCATAACGCGCTGACAAATAGCCATCAATTTGGCTAGAACTATCCGATAACGCCACATTCAGCACTGTTGTATCAACACTACCGGTACGATCACGATCAGTTAACTCAATTGCATCGAGTTCACCAACACGTAAAATAAAATCCGACACTGTGGCATAATTCATCGTTATTCCTCACACACTGGAACAAGCTCTAACCAAGGATCTTCCGCAAGAATAATCACTTGCTCACCGGTTAAATCACCAGCCGGAATTTCTACCGCACTTTCCTTGTTAAAACGATAACCACATCGACCATAAGAGGCTTGCGGATGAATTGCACGTAACGTCACAGCATAGGCAATAGGATGAATCACATCACTGCCTTTGGGCGCGTCATCCGGCTTATCTAAAGTGCGGTCGGTTTCTGCAGTATTTTCGGACGTGTCGGTTTTCACTTCATCGTCTGTCTTGTTTTGCTGTTTCTTTGCCATAGTTTCCTCCTAGTAATTTCTTGCCTTCCCTCGTAAGTGGGGGGGAAGGCAAGAAAAGAGACGGATTACTCCACAATCTGTGAAGACACCATCACTTTAAGCGTCCCTTTCAACACATTGCTTGTACCATTGATAATGTCGGCTTCTACTAATTTTTTTGCGGCATACTCAAGAGAAGGTGGCACTAACAACACATTCGGTCGAATGTTCAATAATTTACCGCCATCGCCTTTTAAGGATTTCATTTTTGCCAACACGCCCATTAAGACATCTTCAGTTAATTCGCTGTCTTCTACACGGTGAGCAAGTTGCCAGAATGCAAAACCTGCATTACCACGCGCACGCACACCCCAAATATAGGTATCTTCCATAAATACCGTATCAGATTTAGACGGATCAAATTTCGTCTCAATTTCAGGGGTTAAGCGTTCTTGCCAAATAAACGGCTTCACGGCATTCGTCGTATCCAACAAATAAAACGCTGGTTTTCCTGCTGCACTGCCTTTGGTAATATTACTTTGAGTGGTTTGATTGCCTGTGCCATCGACTTCCGCAAAAACAGGATGATCGTCATCAAAGAAATTCTGCCCGTCATAGCAAAGGGTGCTTTTACCTTGTTTAATTAAGCCAAATACTAAATCATCAGGTAATTCCGCCGCACTTTGTCCCATTTGTTTTACCATCGGACTAAATAAGCCAACCTGGTCGTCTTCAATATTGGTGCGAGGGATAGCAACAGTGCTTTCAAACAACTTATTCGATACTTGCATACCTTGCGCTTGCATTTTGCGTAAACGACGTTTACCCACCCATTCTTGCAATTTTGGGAAATGCCCTAACCAACCATAAGTATTGGTTTCGGTAGAACTTGCAATCTTCATAGCAATTTCTGACCATTGAGGATTAATCACGTTTAAACCGCTTGCAAAGTCTTTTTTAAAGGCTTCATCAAGAGCTTTTAAAAGTTCCGATTTTTTGAATTTATCCATTATTTTTGCTCCTTATAGGTTGCCATATAATCTTTTTCGCTTAAGCCTAACGCTTTTGCTGCCGCACTCTCTGCCGCACTTAACGCTGCCACTTTCTGCTCTGGGGCGCCTTTTGCTTGTGGCTCACCACTTAGTGCGGCCATTGCAGGTGCTTTTTCTAAGTAAGCACTTAATGCTTCAACAGATAAACTTTGCGCCCAATCTTTTAATGCAGGAGCCAGTTTGCCTTGCGATAATGCCGCTGTGATTAATGCCTCTTTCTTGTCTGCTTCTACAGATGTTTTAAGCGCATTAAAATCAGCCTGTAATGCGGCAACCTGTTCCACCGGCACGAATTTAGCTGGGTCAGGTTTGCCTGCCTGCGCAGTGAGTGCTGCTACAGATTGTTCTTTTTCTGCTAATTTGGCATACACATTTAACAGTGCGACTGGACTATCGCCTTTAGCAGCAGAAAGTGCGGTCACTTTTTCGGTAATTTCCGCTTCGCTGGCGTCTGCTTTTAATGCAAGCAACGCGCACAAGGCGGCTTGTAATTTTTTGTCCATTGCTGGCTTTTCCTTTTGTTGATTTAAAAGTTGCACACTGGCGGCAACCATTACTTCGTCCATGCCGTCTAAAGCTGGGTTGTTAGTCAGTGCAGCGTGAAAGATTTTGCGAACATAACCATTCGTGTCATAAGCAAACACGGCAGAGATATAACGATATTCGCCATTTTTGATGTATTCCGCAGCTTTGTCCGTCCAACGGACATCGGCAAAAATTCCTTGTGGGTTAAAATAGAGATATTCCATCCAACCTGCGCTAGGCGCCTCTTTGCCGTTTTGCTGGGAATGTAAGATTTGGTGTTCGTAGTCAATGGGTAGGGGATTTTTCTGACTGTTAGCTAATGCCACAACATCAGCCCCGTTCGTATCGGTTACATACCATGCCTCCACATCTGTCGGTCTGCCGTCAGTAGCTCTAAATTTGCCATAAGGCAAAAGCTGGATGCGTCCATACTTCGCTTTGTCAATTTCAAAACTACAAGCGGCAACTGTTAATTTCATCTGAAACCATCCTTAAAAACTCAATCTAGGATGACAGAATACTTGATAAGAAAGGGTAAAAAGAGATGAGCGACTTCAGCACGGTCACATAATTTCAATTTTTTGAAAGAGTAGATATTGGAGGAATAAAAGATTAGATTATAAGAAACAACACAAACCCATTTTAAAACGCTTTAAAACCGTTTTAAAACGTTTTAAAAAATTAAAGATGAAAACTTATACCTTGAAATAATAAAACCGCTATACGTGCGATTTAGAACGCTTAGCGGAATTATTTAATTAAACGTTGAAAATACGCTTGAATATCTTCCATGATATCCGCTTCATCTTCAGGTGTTAATTTTAAGAATGGACGAGCAGGAATCGTGGTTTTCCGTCCACGTCCTGCTTTACCGCCGAATTGATGGATCGCTGCATACGGTTCATTCGTTCCTACAACAGCGGTATCGTTAGTGTAGTCAGACGTGATACTGCCCATCAAATTTTCTGTATCAACCAACGGTGTACCTTGACGATATTTAAGCCCCAACCATTTTGGACGCCCCCCAACATCAAAATTTTGCAGCACAGCAGATTCCATTGTGCCTGCAATACTTCGCATTAACGGGGTGCGATGAGTGGTAGCTTGTGCAAGTCGCTCTAGTACAATGGCAACTTCTTGCGCATTATTGATTTCAATTTCTATCATAATCGTTGATTTTTAAAATTTAACGGGGTATAGTCACATAGCCACTAGAAAAGCGATGAATCTCGAGGATCGCAAGCGATAGGTTGAAATAGTACCTTGGACTGTGTGCGGTGGGTTCGAGCCCCGCCTAGTGGCTTACTCTTTAAATGCCTTTCTCCATTGCTTATCACTTACTAATCTAAACGACTGTACAAAAATTTCTGGTTCTTTGCTTAAAACCTTCAATACTGCAAGCAGTTTCTTACCATTAACATCCTTATAAAATTGGTATCCTAGTTCATCGACTACAATTTTATCTGGAGAATTGATGATATCTGGCAAATCCGCATACTCATCAATCCCAAAATCCTGCCCATCACGGCTATTAAATTGCTTAATCAAAGTATCATCAGAAAGCCACACTGTGCCAGTTTTACTATTCAATAAATCCTTACTTTCCGCGCTTAACACACCTGCTGCAAATTTAAAGTTTTTGGTTAGGCTATCACGTACCTGTAACATCTGCTCAGTGGTGAGTTTTTTTCCGTCAGGGGTGAGCGTTTGTTTCATCTCGGCCACATGCTTTGCCAATAATTCAAAATCTTGCTTAAACTCCGCACCTTTCATTTCCACCTTCGCAAACGCATGCGCTAGCTTTTCCGGATAAAGATCCAAATTCGGCTTATACGCAATACGCCCTACATTGTAATCAAAGCCTTTATCCGTCACGCGTACCGTGCCATCAGGTAATTTAAACCCTACCGTCTTTTCTCGATTACCTTGTTTATCCTCAGGGCGTTCCACCTCTACCAAAAATTCCGAGCTATCGTCAGGCTTATCCATGCCACGACGTTTCAAATCTCTTTCACCTAATGCAATCACCGTACAGCGACAATTAAACCCATTAGGCGGATAGAATGTCGCCCAAAACGGATCATCATAACGATACACCTTACCGCTCAATGCTAAATGGGCAGGGCGAGTACGCGCATCACCCACGGCGGAATATTGCCAATAAGGGCGATTATCCACGTTATCACGCAAGCGTTGATAACGCGCAGCCGAATAAGCTGACTGCATATTGACACGATAAATCGTATTTAACCGACGCGGTGTGCCAAAATATTCACCCGTTTTTGGATCAGCCAATAAATGCCCATCAATACCACGAATAGACGGATCTTTCCCAAAAATCCAGCCTTTACGTTCAAATTCACTTACCAGTTCTTTTTTCCAAGTATGAAAGCCTTTGCCCTCACGCATAGCGGTTTCTAAAGATTGGTAAATATCCTTGGTCATCTCAAGGCTGGAAAGGCGTGCAATGGTCGTCGCACGCGCCAAGGCGCTATCGTGCAGTTCCTTGGTGAACACCTTGCCCGCCAGCATTTTCTTTTGGCGTAAAAACTCAATGGCTTGTTTTGGTTCTACGCCAATGGCAAACTTAGGTGCGCTCGGCATTGGCAGCTCCTAATAAATCAGCTAAAAATACCGCACTTGCCAAATAGGCCTGATGGCTTTCACTGGTTAAATCAGGATAAAGTGCGATTAGTTTTTCCTGTGCATCGTCATAGCTTTCACTTGCCATAACCACGCCTACAATTTGTTTCATCATAGGATCAAGCTGTTGATTAAAATCTGCATTAACCATTGCATCATCAATCAAACCGTCCAATTCATCTTGTTCGTCCTTTTTTCCATTTTTAGCCGACAACGCAGCAGAACGACAACCGCAAGTACAGCCTTTACCGTGGTTAAACACTGCAGAAAGCGCGGTAGTTTTCTCGTCCGTTTTCTCGCCTTGTGGTGTGCTTAAAATCAGTTCTCCTTCTTGTGGCTCAGGAATACCTAATTTATCACGCACCCAACTCTCTGAAATTTGAACGCCAATGCCGGTAAGTTTAGGGATTGCATCCGCAAATACGGATAAATCTTCATATTCTTTCGTATCAAACTCAAAATAAGGGACACGATAAGGGGCAATATTCGGATCAATATTAATCTGCAAATACGGCAAAATGATTTGTTGAGTGATAGTTTGTGCAATCTGTTTTGCATCACTAATCATCAAATCACGACGCACTTCATTATGCACATTACCTAACGCATTGGTGGAGCTTTTACCATCAGCCCCAGACGTTAAAGTTTGCCCCAAAATCAAACGCGCAATAGATTTTTCGCACCAATCTACCATCTGTAAGAATGGATTGTTACCTGATGCAGCTCCAGCACTTGCTACATTGTGAAGTTCAATCTGCATGGATTCAGGCATAATGCCTGCGGCATTGTGACCAATATCTGCAAGTGCACGTAACAGTGTGCGCTTTTCACTTGTTGTCGCGCCTGCACCGTATTTACCAATACGAATAGGCATACCATAGAGTTCCAAAAACTCGGCAAAGTCACGCACCGAATAATGCTTATACATATAAAGCCATGCCAATGTGCGGTACAACCCATCTCGTGCAAGTTGTGTAGAACGTGATTTATGGCGATGTACCACCCAGCCGAATGGTCGTAAAGGTTCGCCCATTGGATTAGTTGGTGTACGTAATAACAAATTATCGTGCTTATCTAATTTAAACCAAGACTGAGGGCAAGGTTTAAAGCCTTTTGGTATCCATTTCCCATTCACTTGTGCCCATTGGATTTCGAGCGCAGAAAAACCATGCCCGACCGCATCCATGAGATCCATAAATAAATCTTCAAGGTTAGGATACTGGTAAAATAGCTCGTCAATTTCTGCTTGTAATTTTTCTTCTGCAGGTGTTGCATTACGTGGTTCGACAATACGCCAATCAAGCGTAAGCACTGAACGCTTACGTGTCATTATGTTTGCCGCAATGCTACTGTCTTGCTCTTCAATATCCATAAAAAGCTGATGCTGAGCCTGAATATCACCATTTTCTGCATCATCTAAAATTTGTTTCAATTTTGATGGTGTGATTTTGGCTGAAGGATGATCGTCTAACACTCGTCCTGTAGCGGTAACTTCCGCATCATCAGTTTGCGTAGGCTCTGTCTCATTGTCTTTTAAAAGGTTTTTAAATTTGTCTAACAATCCCATAAATTCACCTTATTGTTTCCACACAGAATAAAGATCCGATTCATCTTCATCCCACTCGCTATCATCTAACTCACTAATACTTATCCATTCAATCACCGCAGAACTACTTACTGCATTACGCCATAGCATCTCCAGTGCGTCTGGGCCATCATCATGATCAGCTTTTGGAAAATGTCTTAACTGTGATTCAAGGGTGGATTGTGAGCGGTGTAATAAAATTAACCCATTGGCAATATGCGGTTGCAAGCTCTCAATGCGAAGCATTTTGTCACTATTGGGTTTTGTTGCCGTAGCAGGCACAGGTTTCCCGCGCGCAGCTGAACGTTTAACCAACTCGGTTTTTAAAAATTCCTGGAACTGTACTGTCTCTACAAACCAACGATGGCAGTTATACTGTGTATGTAGGCGAATAACGTCCTCAATAATTAAATCGGGTAAACGCTTTTTAATCTGCGCTTCAACTACATACAATTTGCCAGTTTCTCTGTGATAGCCGCCAACCAAAATCGCAGACGGGTCACGGCTTGCACCTGCTTTACCCAGTGATGGGTCAACCGCACCAAAATAAATCAAGTTATTAGGTAACTCTGTCCAATAATGGAGACTATTGGCAAAAATCGCGTCATCGCCACTGACCGGGTCATTTTGATACTCGGAATCAAATGCCGAATGTCCGTCTTTGGCGCGTTCTTTCATTAAATATAAAATTGGGCGGGCAAGCCATGACACAACGGAACCAGCATCCATTTCCGATTTATGCTGTTGATAAAATAAGTCAGATAAGGTGTCGTCGTCGCCTTCTTCAGACAAATAGATGTTTTCCCATTCATCCCATAACGTCATATTGTCCGGCATACGCAAAATGGCTTTAAATCGGACACTTCTCCAGCCTTTAGTATTTAAAATTCGGTTCAATACGCTGTCATAGTGCAAAATAGTGCCGACGTAAATTACGTCAAATTTCTCACCGGCGGCACCAAGTTTTAGAACGGCTTTTAAAATCCAGTTGTGTAATTTATTGCGCTGTTCAGGTGTTTGAACAGTTTCATCGTTCTCTATATCATCTAATACAACTAAATCAGGACGAAAAGCTCCATGGCGACGTCCACGTAGCTTTTGCCCAGCACCGACCGCTTCCACTTTTTGCCCTTTAGACGTAAGAATTGCACCGGCACGCCAAACTTTGCCCGGCGTAAGTTCGGGGAAATCAATAGCAAGTCTTGGGTTTGACTCAACCTCAACTTTAATGGCTTCTAACATGCCATAGGCTTGCTCTTTGGTATCCATAGCAATAATAATGTAATTTTTAAGGTTACATACCATGCACCAAAGCGGGAATAATTGCGTACAAATAGTGGATTTCGCCTCACCGCGGGGTGCGGCAATAGCTTGTCGGACGGATTTATCTGTTTCTTCAACCGAAAGCGGAAGATTTTTAAACAGATATTCGTGTAACTGGGATTTATGTGGAGAACGTACATAATGCGGAAAATAGGCTTGAACAAAATATTCAAACCCTTTTTCTTTATCTAAGACTTTTTTACGACGCTCTGCAATCGCATGCGGTTTATCATCCCAACCTTCAAAATTCGCTTCGATATTGCGCTGTAATTCAGCACGTAGTTGTTCGAGCTGTTTTTCGAAATCTTTGTATTTCATCTATAACATTACCGCAATAAATAAAAGCCAGCCCCAACCTTTGATACCGGCAGCCATTAACTTAAAAGCACATACAATGCAGACAAATTGCACAATCCAGCGAAAATAGTAATGCTTATGCACAATGCTTTGATTTTGCTTTTCCATTATTTAAACTCCTGCTTAACAATGCTTTCTAAGTCATCTAAAACAGACAAAAAGGTAGGCAATAAATCAGAATGTTTAGTTTTGATTAGATTAGTTACCATCTCAATAACTTTCCACGCTGTCGCCAACTCAGACACTTCAGGCAACAACCGCTTACTGCTCGCCACCATTTTCGAGTAACTGTCACCCAAGCCTTGAATCAGTTTTGCTTTCTCACTAACAGGCAAGTCTTCGGTCTTACGCAACTCATCCATGGTACTTTCAAAATAAAGCACAAAGGTGGTAAGCATACCACGAGCAACATCTTCAACCTTTCCACTTGCCATTGTTGATGCATCACGCACTTTGTCCCAATTATCGCCGCGAGCTTCAGCTTCACGTTTCCAGCGTCGAGCAGTGTTATAGGACACTTTGGCTTTTTCTGCGGCTGATTCCAGCGTTAAGCAATCAAACACATAATAACGGCGCACATCTGCCTTGGTTTTTTCATCATGTGCCATATTCACTAGCCTCCTAATTTGGCTTTGATTAGCTCAAATCCAACCGATACCAATAAACCGCCCAGACCGCCAACTAAAGCGGATCGCACACCCAATTTAGCCATACTGTTTTCTACCTTAGCTAAACGGACATCAATATCATCCACACGCCCATCTAAACGGTCGATTTTATGATTGACTGCACGGGTCAAATCTAAAATTTCATCTAGTTTTGCATTTGTTTGTGCGCTTTCGGTTAATTGCTCTAAGCGTTTCCGATCTCTTGCTGACATTATTTATCTGCCTTGTTATCTAATTTTTTCGTAATGGACTGCAATTGCTCAGAAATTGCCCCTAATTTATCTAAAATGCTTTGATTGGTGATACTAGCCACTTCTTTTGAGACATAATCGCGCTTGACTTCTTTAACTTCGTCATGCAGGCTTTTAAACTCACTGTCTAATTTCTTAAACCACACACCAATAAAGAACACCGCAACAGATACCAACCCATTAAAAATCATCATCCCATTAATGTGTACTTCCATTTTCACCTCGCTGACAAATAGTTCGATATGTATCGTTATGCACTTTAATTTGACGCAAGGTTTCTGTCGTATCTTGACGGCTTGCAGAGATCAACGAGAAACCGGCACAGCTTGCATTAATCACGGAGATCCCCTGACTTGTGCAACCCATCAATAAGAGTGTCACGGTCAGCATTACGACTGTTTTCTTCATGTTGTTTTCTCGTTTCATAATGTTTCACCTGCGTATCGGAGACTGCTTTTTCACGCACCAACTGCTCGTTATCTTTTAATAATCGGTCAATTTCACGCCCTGCACGTTTGAGCTTAAATACCACATAACCACAAATAGCCAGCGCAGTACCTGAGCCGATTAAAATCATCTGTAACGTCATTAAATCCCCCTTGGTCTATCCGTTTGTTCCGGTTCGACATAAACTTCGCCTGTAATCTGTTCTTCTGGCTTGTTTTGTTTGGCTTGATATGCCATTACAGCACCCTTGGTTGCAGCCGAACCACCGCAAAAACAAGCAAAATAAAAAAACAAGTCAGTGACCGTAGAACGGTCAAGATAAACGGCATAAATCAGCACACCGGCCATGACTAAGAAACCGAAAAACTGAATAAAACCTGTCGTACTCGCACGACCATCACTATTGGTAAATAATTCAAAAAACTTATTCATTGACATAATCTCCACATAATCACTTCAGCTGGAGTGGGTTTCCCACGAAAGGCATAGCTCCATGCGTTTTTACTATAAAAGTGCGGTCGATTTTGCGGGAGTTTTCTGGTTGTCAAAACTCGGTTTTGTAACCAATTAAAAACACGTTTAAACACGCCTAAAAATTTAAACTTCATTGTCAATTGCTCCATATTTAAGATTGCCCGCCACGCGACGAACCCAGCCTTTACCAAATGTCGTAAAAGTGCTGAGTTTGCAATAAAACTCAAGGCGTTCAGCGTTCAAACGCATAATCACATCAGAAATCGCCATTTTTTTAATAGCGGCAATCGTCATATTGCCAATCACACCGTCATCAACAACACCGACTGCACGTTGCAACATACGACTCGCATTACCTAATCCATGATTTACCGCAGCATCAAAAAACTGATAAGCCACCGCTTCTGGCATTTTGTCGCATTGATAACGTAGCCAAAATGCGGAGTAGTAGATTTTATAAGCTTGCTCACGCGTCATTGCTCGCATACTACCTTGATAACCGTTTGCCTGAGCAGTACGTTTAGTGATCCCCCAATTGGTTTCACCTCCTGGGTCTCTTGGGTCATTAACGTAGCCGCCTTCATGACCAATTAAACGGTTGAAAATCTGTGAAAAATTTAAAGACATAAAAAATACCCTTAATCTATTAATGATTAAGGGTATTATCGAAAAAAGAGAGTAAGATGAAGAGTGGAGCAACTTCAGCACTAAAACAAGGCAAAATTACTGGATTCCTCAGGCTTACGTACTTGTGCTAAAATTTCCCAACCACTGCGATCCGATAATTGATATTTAGGACAAAGTTCAAGCATGGCCATGCGTCCTGATATGTTCAAATGTTGGGTTAAATAATCAAAATCAGCCTTAAAGCGATAATTACGCAACACTCGCAAAGCCGTTTCACAGCGTGGAATATAAACCCATTCACCTCTAAAAACTTCGCGTAATTTCACCGCACTTTCCAAACCTATTAATGCTTTGAGCTTAGGGAAATAATGCGCTCCATCGGTAAATCGAAAGGTTGCCCCACCAAAATTTGTAATGATTTTTTCAACAGCAGGAAACCCAACTAAATCAACCATCTGTTGTACAGTTTCCGGCAGAAGTTCCGCTACATCTTCCAAATTCTCCACCATAATCACCTCCACAATGTTATTTTTTGCTCATTCTCACACGGAAATTTGAAAAAGGCGGTATTTTGCATAAAAAAGATAAAAAAAATCCCACCGAAGTGGGATTTGACTAAAACTTTTCAATAGGGCGGTCATCTGCCTTTGTAACTTCCAGTTTAGGCAATGATATTTTTATTTCAACTGAATAACTCTGACCGTGAAAACTCATTACGTCCATTTCAATAAATCTTGTATCTTTTGGAAGTCTAGAAATTATATCTTCTGATGAAGAAAATCTTTGCCCTGACTTCAAAATTGAATTCAACTTATCGGTTTCTACATAAAAGAGTTTTTGAGATGTACGCTCTTTTGATTCTAGAATATCTAATTTTGAATCAACATTATTTATTTTCTGTCCTGTTTTAGTTGATGCTAAAATATCGTCAAAACGATTTGCAATACCATTTTTATCCTCAACTTGATAAAGAGAAAAACCTGATTTAATTAATCCTCGAAATAATTCCCAAAAATCAGCTCTTGCAATACTTGCATCGGTTAGACGAAGAATAACTCCATTTGTTTTATTTTTATCTAAAGTAATGACTATATTAAATTTTGCTCCATAAAGCGATTCATATCCTTCAGGAGCACAAATTCTAGATTCGGAATAAGCCATACATTTTCCAAAATACTTGAATCGCTCTAAAAAATCATTCTTATGAATATCAAACGGATAATCTTTGAACATTTTAATTTCTTCTTTTGCATGGTCAAACACCCCTGCATTGACAGCAAAAGAGCTGGCAAGCAATATAATCACAAATAAATTCTTCATAAAAAATCCAATAAAAAAGGCTCCAAAGAGCCTTTAATTTACACCTGATAATTTCATCTTACAACGTCTTTTTATTCCGGTCATACACTGACAACATCTGCACGACTTTCTTTAACTGCCACGGACGTAACCAATGGATAAAATCCACTTTAAAAGATCGTTTTGCAATACCATCGGCATATTCTTTCGGTAAGTTATGTTTGATTAAAAGTGCAGTAATTTTAGCGAGATAAATTTTCTTATCTTCACTTGGTGACGGCCGATTTCCCCAAAAGCTTGAACTGGATTTAAAACCTTTCTGAGCCATCACATTCAAGACTTGGTGTAATTCACCGTCACTCATCTCTGTACAGCTGGTTTTGCCTGTTGCATTGGCAAGTAAACTGCGATATGTCTCATCATCAAGCCCCAATTGATTTTTCCCAATATGGATTTTCGCAATTAATGATTTACGCTGCATAACCTTTCTCCTGTTCCTCTTTCCAGGCTTTCCAAACCGCAAACTCAGGCATATTTTCCACAAATTGCAACTGCCCAACAGAAGCATAACGTTCAATATACTGAATCGCTGCCATGCGATTGTTGTCTTCCTGTTTTACCGTACTTTGCATTTCGGCTTTGCCTTCATTACGAACCACCGCAAACAACGGTTTCGCCCCTTCATACACTTTCTTCAAATAGTTATGATTCGCTAGAGCTTGAATATTGCGTGTTTCCCGACGGTTTTTCATCACTGCTTGCACCGTTTCATTCAACGCATGAGCCAATAATGGACTAGGTTGATACATCTCTAATACTTCTTGCATTAATTTCAACGCACGCCCATTAGATAGCGCAGATTTTTCAGGGCGAAACAACCCAATATAACTCACCAACGCACGGGCATTATTGCCTTTTAAATTAGTAATAATCCCCAACATCTCTCGCCCAGCATCATCTTCCAACAGCGCATCCAAATGGATGTCACTATGGCAAACCGGGCAACGGCATAATTTCACTTTTAAAACTCCTTTAAACTTGATTTAAAACACATTATTCAGCCCACTTTATCTAACTCATTCCCCTCTTTCGTAAAGAGGGGGTAGGGGAGATTTAATGGGCTGTAAATGGGTTTTATTTTTCTTTTCTTACCTTGATTTTTACATCATTTTCGCCATGTTGATGGTGTCTAATCGTTACTTCGTAACCATCAACCCCATTTTTTCCATCATCCTTCCACTTAATAACAGGTTCCGGATTAACCTGCACAACAACACCAAGCTCTTCGATAGCGACTTGTTTCTTTTGTATAAATGTTTTGCGAATAGCAAACCAATGAATAAAATCAGGCAAGAAACGATTAAACTGTTCTTCGGTTAACTGCAAAAAGTCTTCAACTTGTCTAAATTCATAAATTTTGTCACTCATTTTCTCACCCCCAACTTAACCGTTTCTTTCCCATTTACACCGTGATTCAGCGTAACTTCCTTTCCTTGTTTATAGCCTGCACTTTGCGCCAAACCGTAGTCTTTTGAGTTTCCTTTCTCGCGTACTTTGGTTTCGCTCCATTTCTCTTCTTTAAATGCTTCAGCTTTGTAGCTTTCCATTTTTTGCTTTTCTTCCTGTGTCATTGCAAACTGTTTCACGTTTTGATTCACGCCGACAACCCAGCCTTCACAAAAAGAATCTCCCCGAGCAATCAGCGTGCTACGTTTTAGATGCTTGCTTTGCGTATCTAAAAACGCTTTACGCGCCCCTTGTAATCGGCGATATAACACATCAAAACAGTAAGATGCGATTTCAGGGCGTTCTTCTGCGCCGTAAAATACAACGTGCATTTTGTTTTCGCCGTAATCATTGCCTGGGTAAGCGTTAGATAAATAACCTTCAACGCCAAACGCCTTTGTAATCACTGAGATCAGCATGTGTACATATCTGGCGGATTTCATGGCGGTTTTCTGCTTAGCGTGGGCTTGGCTAAATTCAACTTGTGACTGATTAAGCTGATTCTCCGCCATTAGTTTTTGCGCCATAGCCAGCGCGCTTGCTGCTTCATGCGGATTATTTGATTTGCTCAATGCCAACAATTTTTTGATTTTCCTGAGTAGTTTGTCTTGTTCCATACTCACCCCAACATCGGCGTAATCCGCCATGCCACACTTTTCATTTCTCTGCTTGCCGCTTGTAACAGCTTCAAGCATGCCATTTCGTCATTATCGAGCCACATATCCTGCGCCATTTCAATTTGCTCTCTAATCTGTGCCAGTTGCTCGGTGACTTGCGCTTTTTTTTCACTCATACTTCCTCCACTTCAACCACATCATCAATTTCCGTAATCGTGTGTGGCAGTTTATTGACATCACACACATTTAAATCACACATATCTAACACTTGTTCATTGCTTTCAGCTTCAACAACTGCCTCAACCAAACAATAAAAGCGTGCCACATACTTAGCCATGTCTCACCTCCGGTCTTCTATTTGGATAACGCACATAATGCGCACACATCTTTTGGCGGTTTAATGCCCATTCTTCATTTTCGCTTTTTCGAGCAACAATAGCCGCTCTCTGCCAAGCAGCCTCAGCAGTTGCCCATGCACCGGCACGCTCCATTTCAACAGCTAACGTGCTAAAATCTTTATAGGTTCGTAGTTTTTCCATACATTGCTCCTTAGTTAATGATTAAAACCTATTACTAATGCCCCTCATCCCGCCCCCTCTTTTGTAAAGAGGGGTTAGGGGAGATTTAAAGGGCATTTAAATAAGCTTTAAGCCCCAGCTACATCTAACGCAATCGGCACATACTGATCGGTTTCTCCAACACGTTCATAAAGGCGAACATAAGCTTTACTGCTTACCACTTGCACGCTTTCGCTAATTGCCTGCATCGCGTTTTGCCAGCGACTGTCTTGGATCTCGACGCGGCGCAAACCCAAAATGCGGGAGGTGTTGAGGTTTCCTTCTTTATCCACATTGAACGCACGCTCAATCAAGGCTTTCAATTCAGGGCGAGAGCCTTCGCTCCATTCATTCAAACACTCGTCAATCAACACTTTTGCTGCTTGAATACGTTCATCAAATTGCAAACTTTCGTTAATTGCGCGTTGAATTTTGTATTTACCGTCATAGCTGAAAAGAGTCACATTGCCTTTGTTGCCTCCCACTTTCGCGCCATATTTCTCGGCAGAAAGCTCAATAAAGGCTTGTACATCACCAAAAATGCCTTCTTTAAAATGGCTAATTGCTTTGCTTAAATCACGACCACGTTCAACCCATTCATACACGAGTGCATCACGTGCTTTGTCGATTTCTTTCACCAACTCAGCAGGAGTTAAATTGCCTTTTGCATCTCGCCAATATTCTTTACCTTCAATCATTACTTTCATTTAGATTTCCTCTTTTCCTAACTTAATCACTACAAGCCGCTTACCTTTATCACGTTCACGTCGGGCGGCGGTTGCCGAACAGTAAATCGTTTTTTCGCTCACATTGAGTTTCTTTGCTAATTCTTCTGCCGTCCCGTCACCCAAATTCTCTTCGCCACGATAGACTGCATAAATTTGCCGACGCGTTGCCATCGCTCCTCCTAATTCAAATACTTACGCCAAATCACTCGAATACCTTCTACTGCAAACTGTGCTTCTTGGTATCTCCCCACATCGCGTCCAACTTGATAAACAAAAGCGCGTTGTTCACGCTCTAAGCGATCTGTCACCGCATTTGCCATCACACGAACGGTTGGTTTGATTTTTTCAAAATGCACATTCACCACAGTAAGTCCCATTTCATTTAAACGTTTCACTGCTTTTTCTACTTGTTCCAGATAAGCCAACATTAAAGCGTTGTTTTTATTTAGGCGTTTGGTTGTTTTTGCCTGTAACATAATCGTCTCCTTAACTAATTAACATTTTGCTGTATTGTTCAATCATCTCTGCGCTAATTTCGGTCTCGTTAATCTCTGCCGAACGTACAACGCCGCGCATTAACTTACTTAATCGACGTGCGTTACCTTTACAGGCTTTCAATAAAGCCGCATTAAATTCGCTCGTATTAAGTGCACTTTCTGCTAACATCGCCAAATCACTTTCAGGTAATGCATTGCCAAGGTCGCAAGCAAAACCCACTCGACTATAAAGCTGTGCCAACTCATTATTTTTGCCTTTTAAATTCACCAACAAGCGAGGCATACCCGCTAAAATCACCCCACAATTTGTTAAATCGTGAATACGTCGGATAAATTCCAAAGAGCGGGTAGAAAGTAACTCGGCCTCATCAATCATTAACAAACGTTCCGCACCGTTGAGTTTTTCCACAATGCTTGCCAAAACATCATTATTAACACCGCGACTGGTCGCCCCTACAGTTTCAGCAATCTTGCGTAACAGCACTTTCGGTGTGCAGCTTGGATCAACTTCAATTAAAATGGCTGAACTATGTTCTTTCGCATATTGTTTTAGCATCTGCGTCTTGCCTAATCCTGCAGCTCCATAAATCACATTAATTTCGCCCTCTGCGTGGGCAAAGTGCATAATTTCCATACCGCGTTTTGCTGTTTGAGTGGGTACAAATGCATTGTTGTATTTTGCTTCAACCACTTTCGCCTTATGACGTGCCAATAATTCATCCACTTTGTTATCTAACCATTTAGTATCAGTTGGATATTTACCGTTGATATATTGGCTAACAGTCGTAATAGATACATCAAATAAGCTCGCCACTTGTTTTTGGCTCATCTTGTTCGCATCCATAAACGCTTTTAATTCTTGTGCTTTCATCTTGTTCTCCTTATTCATTTACTAACTTTTTTCTTTGTTCCCACGCCTCTTTATCTGCTTTAGTTAAGAAAATTGGCGTTTTCTCATTTTTAGGTTTTGCCTGTGTTTTCAACAATTCAAAACCTGATTGATGATGCTCAATCGTAATAATCGGATTCATTTCCGCATTAATCTCATCAAGCTGTTCTTGTTTCAATTTCGCACGGCGTGCATGACGCTCTTTACGAACTTTCTCAACAAAGGCAACTGGGAACGCATCACGTTTATTGCCATCTAATTCGGCATAACAAACAAAAGTGCCGTCTTTTTTTCTTACAATCACTTGGCTTGGGTCGTGTATATCAAAAGATGCTTGCACTTCGATACCATCCACATCTAACAACTTCGTACTGAAGTAAAAGTTATTAAATAATCTCAACCAACCTCGCTCAGGCGTTCTTAATACGCTTGGGCGGAATAGATCTCTTGATTCTGCCGGTGTAACAAAGACCAAATCATCAGGGTTCACTTTCTCCATCAACTGACGGCGTTTTTGTGCCGGTGTCATACCGATTTCACTATGCACATGCTCGTTGTTGTACCAATCAACCCCTGCTTGAACCGCATCTAAAAACTGATTCCAGCTTGGCAATTTACCCACAGCCCATTGTTGTTTTGGTGTTAGTTGAGCCGATCCTTTACGCTTTGCCTTATCTAGTGAAATAACTGCGGTGCTCACTTGTCGAATGGTGTCGCGGTCTGCTCCAGTACCATGATAGGTTTCAAACTGGCGAGCGATACGATATAAAATCGTTTGGTGAACCCGCTCAATAATCCCACGCCCTTGTGGATTGCCTGGAATCCCTGTTTGGTGATTAATCCCCAAACGTGGCAACATCCCCGTAATATCACCATCAAGCATCCAGTTTTTCTCACCACCACCGTTATCGGAGTAATAAATTGCCGGTATACCGTAGCGTTCCACGCCATAACGCAAGGCATCAGCCACCGCTAGAACGTTTTCCGCCAAACTTGCCGACCAACCCACAATAAAACGACAAGATGCATCCATTATTAATGTCACCTCAGGAATAAATGGGCGACCGTGTTCAGGATGGGCGACTTTCAATTTCATCGCATGGCCATCACCTACCCACACATCATTTACCTGCAACACGCTCCAGTCACGTTTCACATAAGTGTTAAGGGCACGGAGTTCAGAACCTGTTTTACGACCAATTTCTTTAATGTGTTTTGGCAATTTCGCCAACGCAGCACGAACTTGGTCAATGCTCGGTTTCATCTCTAAACGCAATGGCTCATCTGCAAAACGTGCATCCCATTCAGCCGAAAAATAGTGATAGGCTTCTGCAACATTGATTCCATTGGTTTGGCGATACACCGCCAAAAAGTCAGGCAACCACACAATTTCTTCTGCCTTTTTCGCCACCCGTTGCATTGGTGCGAGGGCTTTTAATCGTTCTTCAGGCGTATCTGCCTTTTCATAATCCAACACCCACTGGTTCAAAGTGCGTTCAGATAAAGTGCGATTTTTCCCTTTCTTGTTATTGGCGGTTTCCACCAATCTCATCAAATCATCGGAAATGCCACCATGTTTGATTTGTTTACAAAAGAACTTAATCGCCTTATAACGTGGCTGAGCTTGTTCGAGCTGTGCCACTTGGGCAACTAACGCCATTCTTGCCCCCGCTACTTCACGTTGTTTTTCCGTTAAGGTTTTTAATTCCACCTGACGGAGATCGGCTGGGAGTGATTTTGGTTTTGCTTTTACAATAGATACTGCAAACTTTGTGCGAATCTCGTCTTGCAATGCCTGCGGTAAAGAACAAAGCGCATATTCCATCCCGCCACCTTTGCCAACGCGCTTACGGGACTCCCAGTTTTCGCGTTTTGCTTTATCTAAAACATTTTTGTGTGCTTGCGGTAAGGTTGAAAGTTTAAGTTTCAACAACTCCGCCACCGAATAGTGCGTTTTCAAAGAAATTTCATTCATAAATGATCCTTTTAGTTTCTTTTACGTTTAAATTCCTTTAAGATTAAAACTTATTCGTTAAAACAGGTCTTCGGTTACGTTCAATTCGTTCCCGAGAACGCGCAGCCCAAATCTCTTCAGGAGCAACGCCAACCGCATTAGCGATAAGTCTTTCCATTTTTGGATAAGGCTTATCAAGTGCGGTCTTTAATGTGTTGTAACTCACGTTTCCTGCTTGAGCTAAAGAACGCAAAGACCACCCGTTTTTACGCAACGCCGCCAAAATATCCGCACGATGCCAATCATTTGCTGCGGCTTTTTTTGTGTCGCTTAATACACTCATTTAATACACCTCCTTTTATGTACCTAGTGCGTGTATTAAACCGTAAAACTTTAAACAAATCAACCGTAAAACTTAAATTTTTTAAAAATATTTTCGCTTTACGTTTAAGTTTTAACAAAATCAAAGACTTATGGATTTGTTTTACGATTAACAAAAACAAATGGAAACCGTAAAAGATGAGCAAGCCAAACATTTACGATGAAAACTTCTCAAATCGCATGAAATTGATCGCAGAAAAAAGCTTTAAGAATAATTACAGTGAATTTGCTAGAGCAGTTGGCGTAGCCCAAGCGTCATTGGCGCGTTGGGTAAAAGGAGAAGCGGACCCTTCTAGAATGAATTTAATAAAAATTGCAGATGCTTCAGGCGTAAACCTTGAATGGTTAGCCCTTGGTGTTGGTGATATGGACGATACAAAACCACAGATAGTAAAGCATGACATTAATTTACAGGCTGGCAATGACGAAACCTTTGCAGAGATTGAAGACTGCCGAGAGATTCGTCTATCCGCTGGCGGTGGGGCGTTTAATAATGGTTACGAAGAAATAAGCACAACCAAGGTTGAACGTGCATGGTTACAATCGCGCCGATTAAAAGCGAAGGATTGCGCCATGTTCTTGGTAAGTGGCGAGAGCATGTACCCAACCTTGAAGGATGGCGAAGAAATCATTGTTGACCGCTCTAAGCGCGAATTAACAGAAGGGAAAATATTTGTACTAAACCACAACGGATCAATGCTGGTAAAGAAAGTACAATTTACCTACGGTGGAGTAGAGCTAATTAGTGACAACCCATCCTATCGCCCATTAAAACTAGACACAGAAGAAGCAAACAGCCTTGTCGTGATAGGGCAAGTTGTGCGTGGTTATCGGGACTTCTAATATGTCACCGACATCAATGTCGGTAAAATCCCCAAAAACCGCATCACAAGCAATTTCTTAATATTTTAAAACACAACGGCACGGATGCCAGTGTTCCTTTCAAATATCGCCAAATAATGGCGCATTTTCGCTAATTCTACCCATAATCACACACAACAAACCGCTAGATTTCACCCAAACGCGCCAAAACAACCATAAATAACCAATAAAAAAGGCAGTTTCCACATAGAAACTGCCTTAAACCCATTTATTAAAAACTTTAAAACCTTTTTAAAATGGTCTTTAAAATTTTAAAACGGTTTAAAAACCACAAATCCACCGTTCATTTTTATGCAAAATAAAACCCAATTTTCAACCATTTTACAGCCTTTCTCACCATTTTCATTTTTTGCATAAATTTGACCACAAAATCGCCCAACTCCGCGCCACACAAGCCCTAAGCCAAATTTTTCCCGCCAAATTTTTTCTTTTCCTTTATGCAAATATTGTCACTACCCCACAAAGTGCGGTTGATTTTCACCGCACTTTTGTTTTGTGATTTATTGTCTTGCCAAGCGTAAATTTTGCGGAATTTCCTCAAAGTTAGAACGGAATGGATTAATATCCAATCCACCACGACGCGTATAACGCGCATAGACGGTGAGTTTTTCTGGTTTAGCGTAATGCATCAAGTCACAGAAAATACGCTCGACACATTGCTCGTGAAACTCATTATGTTGACGGAAAGACACAATGTAGCGGAGAAGTTTTTCGCGATCGATTTGTTTACCTACATAATGAATTTGCACGGTTCCCCAATCGGGCTGACTGGTGATCAGACAGTTAGATTTCAATAAATGGCTTACTAAGATTTCTTCCGCCACATTATCGGACGTACAATTTTGCAAAATGTTTGCATTAAATTCGTAGCTGTGGATTTCGATATCCTGATCATCAATGCAATCGCCCGTGAAAGTATCAATACTTTGTCCTTGATAGTGGGATAATGGATGTAAACGTACTTTGACTTCGCCTTGAGCGCAAGCACTGAGATCTTCTCGCATCGTGCGCTCTACGCTAGCAAAATCAGCAAATTGACTTTGGTTAAAGCTGTTTAAATAGAGTTTAAAGCTTTTTGATTCAATTAAATTTTCACTGCGATAATCAATTTCCACATCAGCAATGGCGACTTGCGGCAAACCTTTTGGATTTAACCAAGAAATTTCATAGGCTGTCCAAATATCAGCGCCTTGAGTAAAAGGCTGTTGTTCGGTAATGCCTAAGCCATCACGATTGAGTTTACGAGGCACGGGTTGTAACAAAGTGCGGTCATAATTCGCCGCATATTCTGTTGCTTGACCGAGTTTTAAAGATTGAAGACTTTTATCTTGATAATTCATTTGTTTTCCTAAATGACGAAAGCGTTATAAAAAGTTCCACGACACATTCGAGACTAATCGACATTGGTCGCATTTAAAGTAAATCACATCAAATAGCGGCGCGTTTAATGCCCAATCTCCACCACATTGCGGGCAACAGCGTTGCTGTTCCGATTTTAAAGAATGGCCTCCGACACGGTATAAATAATAATAGGTCGGTATGCCGCTTTCTTTTTCAATTTCAGTAGCAAGGTAGCGTCCATGTTTGCTGAGCGTGCTATTAACCTCGGCGATTTCGTTTAACGATTCTTTTTCTAAAACCGAACCATTCATTTGCAGCTGATCGCAAGCCTGCCAATTTTCCTGCCATTTAATCAAATCTTGGCTTAAATGAGGTTGATTTTTTAGCTGTTTATAGAGCGGAATTGGAGAAAAATCATCTCCACTATGCAAGGGGGAGCTAGATTGCAAATGTGTAGTATAGAGAATCTGCCATGCTGGTTGGCTACATTCTGCGGTGCTGTCTGCATTTAAATCATCGGCAATAATTTGGAAACCTTGAAAATGTAGACCGCACTTTTCAGCATTTTCCATCGCCAGATTCACAGTTTGGTTATTATTCTCGGGTAAAAGGCTATCTTGCTCAGGGCAAATGACGCGCATCGCAAAACCTTGTTCTCCCTCTTCTTCTGTTAAATAAAGCGGGATTTCACGGCCGATAATTTGTCCGTTATAACGCCATTGGTCGATGACTGCATTGAGCAAACGGCTTTGTTGGCCGATATCATTTTCTAAGGCGCCTAATTTAAAAAAGGGTTCGATCAGATACATAATTACAGATTGTGCAATATTTCTTCGATTTGTTTTAAACCATTCAAGCGAGTTTCACTTAAGCGAGAGGCAATACCGAACTCATCAAAAAATTGACGAATATTAAATTGTTGTAGTTGATTATTGGTTTGTCCATTGATGTTTTGTAACAACAACCATAACAAACCATTCATAATGCGCGCTTCGCTGTAAGCTTGAAATTGAAACGTGCCGTCATTTTGTGGAATGGTCTTAAACCAAAGCCCTGCTTCGCAGCCTTGAATCGATTGCATTTGAGCTAATTCATCTGGAGAGGGTTGAGGAAGATGCTTACCGGCTTGAATAATGAAACGGTAACGATCTTCCCAATTTTTTGCCTGTTTAATGTTTTCTAGCATGCTAATAACTCTAAGGATTTATCTAATGCCGCAAAAAAAGCATCCACATCTTGCGGGCTATTGTAAGGCGCAAAAGAAAGTCTTAATGTAGTACGCTCACCAAGACGGGCTAAGTAAGGTTGGGCGCAATGTTCGCCAACTCGCAACGCAATTTTTTGTTCGCTCAGGAGCGTAGCAAGATCGGATGCCGCAATCCCATCAAAAACAAAACAAACTACTGAACTCGGTTGTGGTGAATTGAATAAACGACAATTTGGATAGTTTTTCAACCGCACTTTACTTTGCTCGGCAAGCTCAATAGCATGCGCCTCGGCAGCCTGAAAATCCCATTTTTTGAGCCAATCTAGCACTGTACCAAAGCCAATCACGCCCGCAATATTTGGTGTACCGGCTTCTAATCGATAAGGTAAATCGGCAAAGGTAATACATTCATGGGATACGCGGTCAATCATTTTTCCACCGTAAAAAAGTGGTTGTAGCAGGGAAAGCGAGCTTAATTTTCCGCTTAATACACCAATGCCGTTTGGTCCATAAATTTTGTGTGCAGAAAAGGCAATAAAATCCGCATCTAATGCCTGTAAATCAATCTGTATATGGCTAATAGCCTGAGCGGCATCTACTAAAACGAGCGCATTGCTATGTTGGCGGATTAGTTGAATTAAATGCTGGATATGTTGTTCCGTTCCCGTTACGTTGGAGACAAAATTGAGTGCTACTAACTTAGTTTTTTCATTCAATGCTGCAATCAAGGCATTTTCATCAATTAACCAATTATCCGAAATGTGCAGCACTTCAATTTTCGCTCCGCATTTTTTCGCTGTTTCATGCCAAGTAACATAATTAGCATGATGGTCTGCTTGGCTAATTAAGATTTCATCTCCCGCATGTAAAGAGGGGAGTAAACCGTTGGCAACCAAATTAATGCTATGAGTTGTTCCAGACGTCCAAATTACCGCTTTTTCATCTTCTGCATTAATTAAGGTTTTAACTAGGTGACGAGCATTTTCATATTGTGCTGTCTGTGCCGCTTCGTACTGACTACGATGTACGGAGCCTGCCGATTGATAAAATGTAGTCGTTGCATCAATGAGTGCTTGAGGTTTTAATGCCGTCGCTGCATTATCCAAATAAATCACGGCATTTGGCGATTTAAAATAAGGGAATTCATTTTTAAATGATTGATAATCAAAAGCCATGGTTATCTCCGTGTTTGAGTGTTTTTTTCTGTTTACGCCATTCATAAGGGGCAATAGGGGTGGGATCTCGCCATAAGCCGATTTTTTGTTGTTGGGCAAAATCTTGTGCCTGAAAGTAGATTGGATTTTTAGCATATTGCGGATAAACCCACGCCATACCATTTTTCACCATTTCTAAGTTAATGTTTTGTTCTTGTAGATAAACCGTTGCCAAAATACGTTGGTAGCGATCATAACCAGAAACTGACAACGTCACATTTTGTTTGAAAACAAGCTGTGAAAGATATTGTTTGGCTTTCTTACCAAATGCCTGACCTTTCTCAGGGGCATCAATTTCTTGTAATCGTACTTTGAATTGTTTTTTAGTGGGTAAGAGACAAGTTAGAGTATCGCCATCACTGACACCCACCACCCAACACGCCATTTGGCGTTCCGCAGAGACTGAAAATTGACCCCAAAGTGCGGTCAAAATTATGGTTAAAAATAATAAGAATTTCTTAATCATTTTGAATTTCTTTGATCTATATCGCAAAATTTAACTAAAAAGAGGGGGTAATTCTAACAAAAAAAGCGTAAAATAAATTTGAATTATTGTTAAATAAGTTGAAAGAGGAAATATGTTACTCCAAAAAGGCGTTCAACTTGTTCGCTCACTCGTGATTTTATACATTATGTTGCTACTCGGCAATTTGATTTCGCACTATGTACCCGTTGGAATTCCTGGCAGCATCTGGGGATTATTGATACTTTTTATCGGATTAACCACTCGTATCATTCGCTTGGAATGGATTTATTTGGGTTCTAGTCTATTGATTCGTTACATGGCAGTACTTTTTGTGCCGGTGAGTGTAGGCATTATTAAATATTATGATTTACTTGTTGCTCAATGGAAAATTTTACTTATTCCAAATATTCTTAGTACTTTTCTGACGCTCTTCATTATCGCATTTCTTGGGAATTATTTGTTTTACAAACAATCCTTTACCCATAAACGTCAAAAAGTATTAGAAAAACGTAATATTCAAGCAGAGTAAGGTTTCATTATGCAATATGCAATTTATCTTTATACCGGTTTAACGATTTTCGGATTTTGGCTCGCATTGCAAATTAGTAAACGTTGGAAATCTATGATTTTCAATACCTTCGTCCTAACGGTATCAATTCTCGTGCTGATTTTAGAAATTGGGGATATTTCTTATGATGATTACATGGCGGGGAATACACCAATTAATAATTTGCTTGGTTTAAGTATTGTGGCGCTTGCCTTGCCATTGTATGAGCAGCTTCAACAAATCGCGAGACAGTGGAAAATCATTCTTTCTGTGGTGATATTAGCTTCTTTGCTTTCTATGTTTACTGGCGCTATTTTGGCAATTATTTTAGGAGCGAGTCCTGAAATGGTGGCGACCGTATTACCCAAATCAATTACCACGCCAATTGCGATGGAAGTGTCTTCTCATTTAGGCGGTATTCCAGCCGTTACAGCCGTAGGCGTGATTGTTGCAGGTTTGCAAGGTTCGGTTTTTGGTTATCTCATCTTGAAAAAACTCGGTATCAAACAACAAGAAGCGGTGGGGTTATCTGTTGGTGCAGTTTCTCACGCACTCGGCACAGTAAGCTGTATGGAAGCTGATCCGAAAGCGGGGAGTTATAGTTCGATTTCTTTGGTACTTTGCGGTATTATGAGCTCAATTTTAGCCCCCTTAGTATTCCATGTTATTCGTTTATTTTTATGAGAACCCAATTAGCTGATTTTTGGACTGAACGTTTCCTTCCTGATCCGCCTCGCGAAAAAGATCACCGACCACCATTTCGTCGTGATCGCGGGCGGATTTTACATTCTGCTGCTTTCCGTTGTTTACAAGCCAAAACACAGATTCACGCGGTGGGTGAAAATGATTTTTATCGTACTCGTTTAACTCATTCCCTTGAAGTGGCACAAATCGGTAGCAGCCTGGTTTCCCAATTAAAATTTGCGGAAAGTTATGTTGCTATTTCAGACCAGCTTCATATCGAAAAAAGTGAATTACAGAAACAACTCAAGCCTTTATTACCAAGCAATGATTTAATTGAAAGTTTGTGCTTTGCACATGATATTGGTCATCCACCGTTTGGTCATGGTGGGGAAGTGGCGCTCAATTATATGATGCGTAATCATGGCGGCTTTGAAGGCAATGCGCAGACATTTCGTATTATTACTAAACTCGAGCCTTATACTGAAACAGCAGGGATGAATTTAACGCGTCGTGCTATTTTAGGTGTGGTGAAATATCCGAATATTTTAGACTTATCTTCCCCGCAATATGCCCAGTTGCCGCATACTGAAAACGCTGATCCGCGTTATGTCAAAATTAGCGATTGGAAGCCTGGAAAAGGGTTATTCCGTGATGACGTCACAATGTTTACTTGGTTGTTGCAAAACCTTTCTGAAAATGACCGCACTTTGTTTGGTTCATTTCAAAAAGTGCGGTCAAATCCTGCTGAGTTTTTAAAAACACAATTTAAATCATTAGATTGCAGCATTATGGAATTGGCGGATGATATTGCGTATGGGGTACATGATTTAGAAGATGCGATTGTGACTGGTGTAGTAAATCAACATCAGTGGCAAGAAGCATTGGCTGAACTTAAAACAATTCCTTCAGATTGGTTGGCAAAAAATATAGAGCAAGTTAGCCAACGATTGTTCTCCAATCATCATTTTGAACGTAAAAATGCCATTGGGGCATTAGTGAATTTCTTTATCACCCATGTGCGTTGGAAAGTCACCGGCAATTTTGATGAACCTTTGTTACGTTATAACGCAGAATTACCACAAGATGTGATTGCGGCATTAAATGTGTTCAAAAAGTTTGTGTGGAAATATGTAATTCGCCATGTGGAAACGCAACGTATTGAATATAAAGGACAACGTATTCTCACAGAAATGTTCCAGATTTTTGAGTCTGACCCAGAACGTTTATTGCCAACGAATACCGCTAATCGTTGGAGAAATGCACCGGAGCAGGGTAAAAAACGTATTATTTGTGATTATATCGCGGGCATGTCAGATGCCTATGCCTTAAAGGTTTATCACCAGCTCTAAAGTGCGGTTATTTTTATTGATATTTTGAATTTATAGGACAATTTTGTGGCATTAATTAGTTTAACTAACGCTTATCTTTCTTTTAGTGATCATCCTTTACTTGATCATGCTGAACTTCATATTGAACCCAATGAGCGCGTGTGTTTAGTGGGGCGCAACGGTGCAGGTAAATCGACTTTATTAAAAATTATTGCACAGCAAGTCACCATGGATGACGGCAAAGTGCAGTATGAAAAAGATTTAGTGGTTTCACGTTTAGAACAAGACCCGCCTCGCCATGCTGAAGGAAATGTATTTGATTATGTGGCAGAAGGCATTGAGCATTTAGCGGACTTGTTAAAGGAATACCATCATATTTCGCAAGAGTTGACACAAAATTATAGTGAACAAACTCTTAACCAACTGGCACAAGTGCAAGCAAAATTAGAGCATGCCAACGGCTGGCAGTTTGAAAATAAAATCAATGAAGTATTGCAAAAACTCGAGTTAAATCCTGATACTAAATTAGCCGATTTATCGGGTGGTTGGTTGCGTAAAGCCGCTCTTGCTCGTGCATTGGTGTGTAACCCCGATGTCTTGTTATTAGATGAACCAACCAACCACTTGGATGTGGATGCAATCGAATGGTTAGAAAACTTCTTATTAGAATTTACCGGAAGTATTGTATTTATTTCCCACGATCGTTCTTTTATCCGCAAAATGGCGACCCGTATTGTGGATTTAGATCGCGGGAAATTAGTGTCTTATCCAGGTAACTATGATTTATACCTCACCGCTAAAGAGGAAAGCTTACGTGTCGAAGCATTGCAAAATGACCTTTTTGATAAGCGTTTAGCGCAAGAAGAAGTTTGGATTCGTCAAGGGATTAAAGCGCGCCGTACGCGTAATGAAGGCCGTGTGCGAGCTTTAAAAGCTATGCGTGAAGAACGTCGCCAACGTCGTGAAGTGATGGGCGCCGCCAAGTTACAATTAGATAACTCAAGTCGTTCTGGCAAAATCGTATTTGAAATGGAAAATGTGAGCTATGAGATTGAAGGCAAACAGCTGCTCAAAGATTTCAGCACGACCATTTTACGTGGCGATAAAATTGCATTGGTTGGTCCAAATGGCTGCGGAAAAACCACCTTTATTAAACTTTTATTAGGTGAAATCAAGCCAACGAGTGGCAGCATTCATTGTGGTACAAAATTAGACATTGCTTATTTTGACCAATATCGTGCCGATCTCGATCCAGAAAAAACGGTGATGGATAACGTTGCCGATGGCAAGCAGGATATTGAAGTCAATGGCATAAAACGTCATGTCTTGGGCTATTTGCAGGATTTCTTATTTCCCCCCAAACGAGCTATGACACCCGTAAAAGCGCTTTCAGGTGGTGAACGTAACCGTTTGTTATTGGCTAAATTATTACTGAAACCTAATAATCTATTGATTCTCGATGAACCAACCAATGACTTGGATGTAGAAACCTTAGAATTATTAGAGGAAATTCTCACGGATTATCAAGGCACCTTATTGATTGTCAGCCATGATCGTCAGTTTATTGATAACGTCGCAACGGAGTGTTATTTCTTTGAAGGTGACGGCGTATTGAATAAATACGTAGGCGGTTTCTTTGATGCAAAAGGACAACAAGCTAATTACTTTGCTATGAAAGCAGAGCAAGAGACCCAAAAATCCAAAAAAGAAGCACCAAAAGCACAGGAAAGTGCGGTTAAAAATGACGCTGTTTCTCAAAAGCCAAAATCCGTTAAACTTTCTTACAAAGAACAACGTGAGTTAGAACAGCTACCGCAATTGTTGGAAGAATTGGAAGAGAAAATTACTGCACTTCAAGCTGAAATTGGTGATCCTCACTTTTTCCAACAAGCCCATGATGTAACAGATGCTAAGCTTAAGGAATTATCGGACACTGAAGCGGAGCTTGAAACGGCTTTTCTTCGTTGGGAAGAACTTGAAGAGAAAAAAACTCAAGCTGAAGCAAAATAGAGGATAGATAAAAAGAAACCGAGCTAAATAGCTCGGTTTTTTTATTAAATATTACTGATAAAAATCACCAAAATAATCACTGGAACCACAAATTTAACATAGTTAAACCAAATTGTGGTGAAGCGTGAATTTGGTGTTGGAGAGAGCTCTTTTTTTGCATCGTCTTTTAACACGAAACCAACGAAAATGGCACAGCCAAGTGCGGTCAGCATAAAGAGAATATTTCCGCTAACAAAATCGAAGGCATCGAAAATGCTTTTACCGAATATGGTGAAATCTTTCCAAAGGTTATCACCTAGAATAGATGGCACGTTACCTAATAAGAAAATCCCCATTAAGGTAACAAAAATTGCTTTGCCTCGGCGCATTCTGAGTTTTTCTTGTAACGCGGTGATGATGACTTCGTAAATCGTAATTGACGTGGTTAATGCTGCAATAAGCAATAAACCGAAGAACACGATAGCAAAGAATTTACCCGCCCATAAATGTGAGAATACAATTGGTAAACTTTGGAAAACCAAGGTTGGCCCTGCGTTAGGTTCAATGCCGAATGTGAATAATGATGGGAAGATCATAAAACCACATAACACGGCGATAATGGTGTTAGTAAAACCCGTAATAACGGCTGTTTGAATAAGGTTTTCTTCCTTGTTCAAATAGCTGGAGAGGGTAATCAATACACCGAAACCAAGGCTTAAAGCGAAGAATACTTGCCCTAATACGAAGATGAATAATTTAGGTGTGATTTTGCTGAAATCAGGCTTTAAGTAGAAAGTCACACCTTCCATTGCGCCAGGTAAGGTGAGGTTACGAATTACCATGCCAATTAGGAAGATAAAGAGCAATGGCATTAAGTATTTCACGGAACGTTCAATCCCACCAATGATACCTTTCGCTAAAATGATGTAATTCACCGCCACAAACAGGAAGGTATAAAGCATGATTTCCCATGGACTGTTGCTGATATGTAAATCGTAGAAATCTTTGGCTACTTCTTTTGTTATTGGTGCAGAAATATCAAGGGTGTTATTAATTAGGCTGATGATATAAGACATCACCCAACCACCAAGCACCATATAATAGGCCATGATACCAAATGCGCCGAGAAGCCCCATGTAGCCGAGAATCTTCCAATATTTGGAGATGTTTTTACCTTTATCTTGGATTTTATCGCCAAAAGCATCAATGGAATTCACACGCAAACGGCGTCCGATAACGTTTTCCACTAAAATCATCGGGATACCAATCACAATCATCGCAATACAAAAGAGGAGTACATAGGCACCACCGCCATTTTCACCCACTAAATAAGGAAAGCGCCATGTTGCCCCAAAGCCAACTGTCGCACCCGCTACGGTAAGCACATAAGTTAGTCGACTAGACCACGTTTGGCGAGATTGATTGTTTGTTGTCATAATATATTCCGTTTGATTTTATTCGTTTAATATTCTGTTTTTTCTTTGTATTCGCAGAGATCTTCAATAATGCAAGCACCGCAGCGAGGTTTTCGTGCGGTACAAGTATAGCGCCCGTGTAAAATAAGCCAGTGGTGTACATCTACTTTAAATTCTTTAGGCACAACTTTGAGCAGTTTTTCTTCTACTTTTACCACATCTTTACCAGGGGCAAAATTCGTGCGGTTGCATACGCGAAAAATATGGGTATCCACTGCAATAGTCGGGTGGCCGAAAGCGGTATTTAATACCACATTTGCTGTTTTTCTACCGACACCCGCAAGGGCTTCTAAGGCTTCACGGCTTTCAGGTACTTCGCCGTTGTGTTTCTCAACTAAATCACGGCAGGTTTTAATAATATTTTCTGCTTTGCTGTTATAAAGCCCGATGGTTTTAATGTATTCTTTTAACCCCTCTAAGCCAAGATCTAAAATGGCTTGTGGAGTATTTGCTACAGGGAATAATTTTGCCGTCGCTTTATTGACACCTTTATCGGTGGCTTGGGCCGATAAGATCACGGCGATGAGTAATTCGAAAGGCGAATTATACTCTAATTCCGTGGTGGGACGCGGGTTTTGCTCCCTAAGTCGAGTGAGAATTTCAATTCGTTTAGCTTGGTTCATTTTTTCATATCAATTCGGTTTTTAATCGCCAATAGGATGCCTAATCCAATAAAGGCACCTGGCGGAAGAATAAAGAGTAAAAAGCTACTGTCAGCGTGATAAATATGTAATGTAAGGAATTTCGCACCTTGACCAAATAAGTTTTCAATCCCTTCGAAAAGGGTACCTTGACCTAAGATTTCACGTAATGCACCTAATACGGTGATACTTAATGCCATGCCTAACCCCATTGAAAAACCATCCCAGGCAGCATGTGCTACGCTATTTTTAGAGGCAAAGGCTTCTGCACGGCCAATCACAATACAATTGGTGACGATTAAAGGAATAAAAATCCCGAGAGCTTGATAGAGTGTATAGGTATAAGCATTCATTAATAATTGCACCACCGTTACGGTAGTCGCAATAATCATCACATAAATCGGAATACGGATTTCATGAGGTATTTGCTTACGAAAGAGTGAAACAATTGTATTGGTGCAAGTTAAAACCAACATAGTTGCAAGCCCTAAACCTAAGGCATTTGTTGCCGTACTCGAAACAGCTAAGAGCGGACAGAGTCCTAATAATTGCACGAGAGTTGAGTTGTTTTTCCACACACCCTGAATAAAGATTTCTTTCCAAACAGAAGGCGTTTGCGTTATTTCTTCTGAATTTTCAAGCGCACTTTGCTTATCAAGTGCGGTCGTTTTTTCGGTTAAATCAGTCATAATAAATATCCTATTGCGCGTATTTTTTTGCCATCTCGTTGAGTAATGCTTCATTTTCAAGCATCACGAGAGCAGAGCGTTTTACTTGATTCACAATCGCGCGCGGCGTAATAGTTGCGCCAGAAAATTGATCAAATTTACCACCATCTTTTTTGACCGCCCAATCTTTTAGGCTTTCTGGTACGATAACTTGGTTTGTAAAACTTAAAATCCAGTCAGAAATGCGAAGTTCGATTTTATCGCCTAATCCTGGGGTTTCATGGTGTTCAATCACACGCACACCTAAAACTTCACCTTTTGGTGTAATCCCTACTAATAAACGGATATTTCCCGAATAGCCATCTGGCGCTGTCGTTTCATAAGCATAGGCTGTTAGCACATGATCTTTGATCGCAAAATAGACTTTTTGAATACCTTTGAGTTTATCTTGCTCAGGTATTTCAACGCTTTCAAGCAAGTTATTATTGAAATACGCTTGAGGGATGACTTGAAGCAATAACGCTTTTTGTTGTTCAGCCATGGCTTCATCAATTTTATCTTTTGTTAGCATATAAATGCCCGCAGAAACTGCTGTACAAAGCAATGCGATGAAACCTAATAAAAGACCAAAACGGGAGGTGACTTTTAAAATACCCATTATTTTCTCCCTTTTGTAAAGTGCCCAGCTACGCGAGGACGGGTGTAGTAGTCGATAAGTGGCACACAAATATTACTTAATAAAATCGCAAATGCCACGCCGTCAGGGTAGTTTCCAAAGTAACGAATGAGGTAAACCAATAGTCCAACTAATGCACCAAATACAAGCTTACCACGAGGTGTAATAGAAGCGGTGACAGGGTCAGTCGCAATAAAGAATGCGCCGAACATCATGGCACCGCTAAAGAGTTGGCTAATCATACTTAAATGATGATGACCTGACATCGCAGTGATTGTTGCTAAGGTTACAAAGGTCACGAGCATTGAAACGGGAATTTGCCAGTGAATTTTTTTCTTTAAGATTAATACAATCCCACCAAGCATGAATGCCAGATTAACCTGCCACCAACCTTCAGCGAAGTCAGTCCCGTTTTGTAATAAAATCGGTAATTTTACAAAATCATGGAATACGCTTTCATCGCCTTGATGTAAGTTATAGAAGATTTTTGCGCTGTCTAATGGTGTCGCTTGTGTAATTCCATCAATGGAATGGACGAGTTGGCTTAAGCTAAAACCATCAGTAGTTAAGCCTGTGAAAATTAAAGAAAGCGAATCTGCAAATGTTGGGGGTTCATTTAATAATGAAATCGGTGGCATCCAACTAGTCATTGGTAGTGGGAAAGAAATCAATAGCACCACATACCCCACCATAGCCGGATTAAATGGGTTTTGTCCTAAACCACCATAAACATGTTTACCTAGAATAACAGCAGAAAGCGTACCAATTAAAATTACCCAATAAGGTGCATAAGGCGGAATCGCCATCGCTAAAATTAAGGCAGTAAGCACCACACTAAAATCTGAAATATAGACAAGATTTGGCTTATTGCGCAATTTGGTCACAATAAACTCAAGCAATAATGCGAAAGAAATAGCCAAAGCGGATTGCACCAAAACACCCATTCCAAAATAATAAATTTGTGTGAGCAGAGCAGGCAACATGGCTGCAATCACCCATAACATAATACGGGCGGTTAATTTGCCTGAATGGGTATGAGGCGAACTCACCATTTTCTTAAACATAATCTTTTCCTGCGTTATTCTATTTCTTTGGCAGCTTCAGCCGCCGCTTTTTTTGCTTTAGCTCTTGCTATGGCTGTTGCGATAGCGGCTTTTTTCGGATCAAGCGCGGTTGAGTTTTCATCTGTTTTTTCGACCGCACTTTCAGTTTCATTTATTGTAACTGCTTCACTTTGAGCGGCAACTTTCTTAGCTTTAGCTCTCGCAATGGCTGCAGCTACCGCGGCTTTTTTCGGATCAAGCGCGGTTGAGTTTTCATCTGTTTTTTCGACCGCAATTTCAGTTTCATTTATTGTAACTGCTTCACTTTGAGCGGCAACTTTCTTAGCCTTAGCTCTCGCAATGGCCGCAGCTACTGCCGCTTTTTTCGGATTAAGTGCGGTTGGGTTTTCATCCGTTTTTTCGACCGCACTTTCTGTTTCATTTGTTGTAACTGCTTCACTTTGAGCAGCAGCTTTCTTCGCTTTGGCTCTTGCAATGGCTGCAGCTACAGCCGCTTTTTTCGGATCAAATATGGTTGGATTTTCATCTGTTTTTTTGACCGCACTTTCAATTTCATTTGTTGTAACTGCTTCATTTTGAGCGGCAGCTTTCTTCGCTTTGGCTCTCGCAATGGCCGCAGCTACTGCAGCTTTTTTCGTATCAAGTGCGGTTGGATTTTCATCTGTTTTTTCGACTGCGCTTTCAGTTGCATTTGTTGTAGCAGTTTCACCTTGAGCAGCTGCTTTTTTTGCTTTTGCTCTTGCTAGAGCTGCAGCAACAGCTGCTTTCTTCGCCTCTTTTTCGTCAGTTTGTGACGTTGTTGCTTCTGTCACAGTGCCTGTATCTGCTTGTGCTTGTTGTTTAGCTAGGCGACGGGCTTTACGTTGCTCCATGAGCTCATGGTTATCCGGTAAGATTTCACCTTTCTCAGATACAATAGTTTTTGTTTCTTTATTTGCTGCTGAACCCGCTTGTTTTGCTTTCAAGCGTTCTAACGCCGCTTTAACCGGGTCTTCACCTTTTTGTTTTGCAAGCTCTTCACGGCGAGCTTCTGCCGCACGTTGTGAACGTGCTTTACGCTCTTGTTCTTCACGCTCCATACGAGCTTGTTTGGCTTCAAAACGGATTTTAGCCTCTTCAGCTTTTTTTGCTTTTTCTTTAATTTCCCAAATTTTGGCTTTTTCCTGACGGAAATATTGGATAAGTGGAATATGGCTTGGACAAACATAAGCACACACACCACATTCAATACAATCTTTTAAGCTGTATTCTTCAGATTTTTGATGATCTTCACTGCGAGCATACCAATAAAGTTGCTGTGGCATTAAATTGACTGGGCAAGCATCAGAACAAGCAGAGCAGCGGATACAAGATTGTTCCGGTTCGGGTTCACCATATTCAAAATGATCAGGTGCCAATAGACAGTTACTTAATTTGGTGACGGGGGCATTGAGATCTGAAAGTTGCAAGCCCATCATTGGCCCACCTGCAAAAACAGGGAAGCGTTCGTCATATTGATAGCCAACTTGTGCCAATAAGTGGTCAACTGGTGTACCTAAGCGAACCCAGTAGTTGCCTTTCTCGGAAATTTTATCACCAGTCAGCGTGACGACACGCTCAATTAACGGTTCGTCATTAATGACCGCTCTTTTTATCGCAAAAGCCGTGCCGACATTATGCATTAATACGCCAATATCGTAAGAGCGTCCACCGCTTGGCACTTCTATACCGGTAAGTAAATAAATCAGTTGTTTGGCTGCACCTGATGGATATTTAGTCGGAATAACGCGCAATTCAATGTCATTTGCACCCTGTAGTGATTGTTGAATAGCCTGAATCGCTTCAGGTTTATTGTCTTCAACCGCAATCACCACTTTTTCAGGGCGTAAGATATAACGTAAGATGCGAATCCCTTCGATCATTTCATCGGTGTAATCACGCATTAAGCGGTCATCACAGGTAATATAGGGTTCACATTCTGCACCGTTAATAATTAAGAGTTTAACTTTCTTTTCAGCCGATTGGATTTTGGCTGCAGTCGGGAATACCGCACCACCTAAGCCGGCAATGCCAGCTTGGTAAATACGATCAATAAGTTGCTCTACCGGTTGTGTAAAAAATTCTTCAAGTGGAAATTGCTCACGCCATTTATCCAAACCATCCGCTTGAATATGAATCATGTCTTCGGTTAAACCAGAAGGATGAGGCGCAACATGTTTTCCGATAAATTTTACAGTACCAGAAGTTGGCGCATGAACAGGCAAGGTTCTTAAGCCATCGCCTTGTGTTAAAGGCTGGCCTTTAAGGACATAATCGCCTTCTTTAACTAATATATTTCCTGCAGTGCCAGCATGTTGTTTAATCGGCACATAAAAATCATGAGCAAGTTTTGATTGCTGAATAGGGGATTGGTTTGATTGAGATTTCATTTCCGGAGGATGAATTCCGCCTTTAAAATCCCAAATTTTGCCGGAGTTAAATCTTGTTAATACATCAGCCATGTGATTCCTACTCCCCAACCACTAATTTTTTCTCGATTTCTGTGGTATTTACGACTGGAATGACTAATTTAGGATCAAACTTCCAGTTCCAATTATCAATATCTTTTTTCACTTTAATCATGGAGATGCAATCTGTTGGGCAAGGTGCAACACAAAGTTCACAGCCAGTACAGAGATCAGGAATAATAGTATGCATGGCTTTGTTTGTGCCGATAATCGCATCAACAGGGCAGGCTTGAATACATTTGGTACAGCCAATACACATATTTTCATCAATAAAGGCAACCATTTCTTCTGGTTCTGCCACATCATCCATTGCGGGTACATCAACGCCCATGATTTCGGCTATTTTTACTACCGTTGGTCGACCACCCGGCACACATTTTGTGATAACGTCACCATTGGCAATCGCTTCGGCATAAGGCTTGCAACCAGGATAGCCGCATTGCCCACATTGGCTTTGCGGTAAGATGGCATCAATTTTTTCAACGATAGGATCAGCTTCGACTTTTAATTTAATCGAAGCAACGCCTAAAATCGCACCAAAAATTAAAGCGAGAACGGTTACTGAAATTAAGATAAACATTATTTTTTAGTGTTATTCCAAAATAAGCCGAGAAAAATCACTGTTACAGTAATAAACATCAAGAGATAAATCATTTTACTAATCCGGCGAAGCCCATAAAGGCGAGAGACATCAAACCGGCCGTAATTAATGCGATAGACGAGCCACGAAACGTAATAGGTACATCTGCAGCAACAAGGCGTTCACGCAATGCTGCAAATAAAACTAAAACCAGCGCAAAACCTAAAGAGGCGCCAAAACCATAAATGACAGACTCGGTTAAATTGTGTGCCAAATTGACATTTAATAATGCCACACCGAGAACTGCACAGTTTGTGGTAATCAGTGGCAAGAAAATCCCTAATAAGCGATAAAGTGATGGACTCGTTTTATTGATCACCATTTCAGTAAATTGAACCACAACGGCAATCACTAAAATGAAGACTAACGTGCGCAAAAATGTGGCGTTTAGCGGCATTAAAATATAATTATCGACTAAATAAGAACACAGTGATGCTACAGTTAATACGAATGTCGTAGCAAGCCCCATACCAATCGCCGTTTCAATCTTTTTGGATACGCCCATAAATGGACAAAGTCCTAAGAATTTGACCAAAACGAAGTTATTGATTAATGCAGTACTGATAACGAGTAGAATATAATGTGTCATTGCGTCTAAATTTATTTTATATAAGTGAGGTATTATCCCTGTTTATCGCCTTGAGAACAATAAAAAATTCGGGGTAGTGCGGTCAGTTTTTCCTTTGTTTTTTATTTGTTCATTGGTTCTACCTGGCTATGTTGGAAATAGCGATATAGCTGAGGTAGCAATTGAGAAATCAAATTAAGTTGCTGGTATGGCAAAGCAAAGACCGCATTGTTTTTGGCTTGGGTTTCATCCCACTGAATTTTTTTAAGGCTTTGTTCAATACTATTTTGGAGCTTTTCAAAAATTTCAGGACGAAGTTTTTCGATATTTTCCAGTGTATATAAAACCTTTTTCGCAATAGGATAAAAGTCTGACAAAAACTCGGTAGTTTGTTGTAATTGCGCCATTTTATTGCGATATGCCCCTAAAGCAGAAATATAGCTTAATAGGGAATAATTCATTTTTAACAAGTCAAAACCTTCCTGCAAATAGGCCTGATATTTCTTCGGCTCATTATTCATATTGGAAAGCGTTGTGCTTAATGCTGCCGCATATTGATGAGCGTTACGGCGTGCAATACGGTATTTTAAATTATCGCTTTTACCAAATTGCAGTTGGCTAATAATGTGTAAGAAATACTGCGCATCACTTTGCATCGCTCGGCGACTCACTTTATCGAGTTGCAGATATTTCCAATCCGGCCATAAATAAGAAACCGCAAACCATGCAATGGCTGAACCTAAGACTGTATCAATGAGGCGAGGGAAGAGCGCCGATTGTGTGTCAAATCCCATCACATCGAAACTGATCAATACCTGTAAGGTAATAAAGAACGTTGAGAAACTGTAATTATTACTGCGGAAGAAGAAAAACAGCGTACTGGTGACCACCATTAAACCCAGTTTCATCTCTAATGTGGGGTTGAGATAGGGCAATAAGGAGCCAATAATTACCCCTAAAATCGTCCCAATAATACGCTGACGTAACCGCACTTTGGTTGCGGAATAGTTTGGTTGACAAACAAAGACCGCTGTAAGCAAAATCCAGTAACCCAAATTAAATTGGAAGAATTCAACAATAGCACAACACAAAAACACCACGATAGACAAACGCACGGCATGACGGAAAAGTGGTGACTCAAAGGTAAAATTACTTCTGATAACTGAAAGAATATTTTTTAATCCCGTAATTTGTTCGGTATGGATTTGTGCAGTTTGCTCATTTTCAGTGGTTTCTTGCTCAAGCTGACGTAACTGCCAGTTAATGCTTTGTAGGTTATCGATAAGTGTTTGAAGGGCAAGTAAAACATTGTTTTGATTGGTATGTTCTTTGCTATAAAGCTCAAGAGATTGAATAGTGCCCACCAAGGCTTTTTCTACGCGAATATTATAGTGATAAGGCGTATTTTGACGGAGACAAGCCGTAATATCATGACAGGCTTGTGCTTGCAGTTCGAGCAAGCGCTGAATGCGAAAAATTAAATCTGTATTTTTGAGTTGTTCAGCAATTTGTTGATAATCAAAATGTGTGGAATTTGCACGCTCATGAATGTCTTGCGCTGCAAAATAATAGCGAATCATACGTTGTGTGCGAGCATGTCGATGTTGTCCACGAATACGATAGAAAAGTGCTGTTCTAGCTTGGTTAAAGGCATCCACCACATTGGTATTTTTCATCGCGAAATTGAGGTGTTTTTTCTCGATTTCATCAATTTCATCAGGAGCAAAAAATTCTGATTTGGCATCTAAATAATTACCTAATGCACAAAAAGCTTTCGCGACACTTTCTTGGACAGGACGGTTTGGGAAAAAGAGATAGACGATGATGGTCACAATACTGTAGAGCAAAGTGCCTAATAAAATCATTACAGGATTAATAAACCAACTTGCAGAATTATCTGGTGTATAAGTGAGGGTGGTATAAATGGCTACCACCAGCGTACCGAATGCAATGGTGCGATAACGTTCACCTACGGCGCCAACCATCGTAAATAAAAAGGTGATGATGGTCATCAACAATACATATTGGATGGGTTGACCAATATTAAGCTGAACGATAAAGGTTGAAATGGCAAAGGCAATTAATGTGTAAAAGATATTTTTTAATCGTCCAGTGAGGCGATTATCTAAATCCACTAAACCACCGGCAATAATGCCTAAAATTAAGGGCATGGATTGCGTAGAAATATCAAATAACCAAACACTAAATGCGGCTATATTCACTGCAATAAAAATAGGTATTGAAGCGATTACTTTTGCATTAAGCCATTGATTCATATTGATATTCTAGAATATTTCGTCGTTAAATATTAAATAGAAAAGAAGTGAAAGGAAGGCTCACTTCTTTTTTCTAACGTATGGTTAAAAACACTTATTTTTGTTTTTTCGCCCAGTTTAAGAAACGAGTTTGGGTTTCTTTATCGGCTTGTTGGAACCAGTATTGTAACTGTTGTTCAGCAACATTTTCACCTTGTACAACAACTTTGCCTTTCGCAGCTTTTCCTGACGCTGCAGGCATCATTCCAACTGCAGGTGCAGCTAAAGCTGAAACCGCCGCTGGCGCATTTGAAGCATTATATTCAGCTAAATCGTTAACAATATTAGCCGCTGGGAATAAACCTTCTTGTTTTAAAGTATCGATTTTAGCATCAATCACATTACCTGATTTCGTTTTAACAGTAATTTGTGGTTGGGCATTGAATTTTTCACCCTCTTCTTTGGAGCGAATTTTTTCTGCAGATACCACAACATCATTAGCAGGACTTTGGAAAGTCACAATAATTGGGTTAGATTCAAAAAGCGCTTGGCTAGAGCCTGAGCCTACGATTTCGCCTAAACGAACAACAACTTGTTGTGTTTGGTTTGCTTCAGCGTTGAATGATTTTTTTTCTTTTAGAATGGATTTGCTAGCTTTTTGGCCGTTGATAGCAAGAAACTCAAGGTTTGATGAAGTGCTTACCATGCCGGCTAAGCTACTCGTACTGATAGCAAGCGCGACAACACCTAAAGCAAACTTACATAATTTCATAATTACTCCTTTTATTTTTGAATGAAATTAGATGGTTGTAATGCTATGCTAAATTTAAAAAAATGGGAATAGGAAAGTGCGGTTAATTTTTAAAAAGTTTTTGTAATAAAGGAGCAAATCATGGCAAAACGATTTGTTGTATATGGGCGAGTTCAAGGGGTAGGATTTCGCTATTTTACTTGGAAAGAAGCCGAGAGAATTGGTATTAAAGGCACCGTAAGAAATTGTGTTGATGGAAGCGTGGAAATTGTTGCCGAAGGCAATAACGATCAACTACAGGATTTTTATAATTGGTTAAAAGTCGGCCCAAGAACTGCAAATGTTGAACGAGTTTTAGAGGATAATATTGAAAATAAACACTATCCTGACTTTTCTATTATTCACCGTTAAAACTGACCGCACTTTACAGCGTTACTTGATGCTCGTAGAATACGCCGCTTATTTATAAATAGGAAAAATTATGCGTAATCAAACAAAACTTCACCTTCAACAATTACAGTTTGCTATGCAAAAGCTTGATTTATGGCAAGTCACGCCTCCTGCACAAGACGCTTTTTTAAGCCAGGAGCCTTTTGCGATTGATACCATGTCGCCAGAAGAGTGGTTGCAATGGATTTTCATCCCAAGAATGTTCGCCTTACTTGAAAGCGGGGCAGATTTACCTTCACAAATTGCGGTATCCCCTTATTTAGAGGAAGCATTTAAAGAAGCAGAAGAAGATTTTTTAGTGGAATTATTAACACCGTTACGTGAATTAGAAGACTTATTACAAAATCAATAAATGTTAGAAATTTTATACCAAGATGAATATATTGTCGCCGTCAATAAACCAGCAGGCATGTTGGTGCATCGTAGTTGGCTTGATACGCATGAAACGCAATTTGTGATGCAAACCTTGCGCGATCAAATCGGGCAGCATGTTTTTCCTATTCATCGATTAGATCGCCCTACATCAGGTGTATTGCTATTTGCCTTAAATAGTGAAATAGCAAATTTAATGTGTCAGCAATTTGAACAGAAAACGGTGCAAAAATCTTATTTAGCGATTGTGCGAGGGTATTTGCAAGGGGAAGGACGGATTGATTATCCCCTTAAAATCCAATTAGATAAGATTGCGGATAAATTTGCGCAAGAAGATAAAGCGCCTCAAGAGGCGGTGACGGATTATGAAGGCTTAAAAATTGTGGAAATGTCTTATGCGGTAGGGCGTTATCAAACCGCGAGATATTCATTGGTGAGGTTAGTTCCTCAAACGGGCAGAAAACACCAGTTACGACGTCACATGAAGCATATCTTTCACCCTATTTTAGGTGATACACAATATGGTGATTTACATCAAAATCGTGCTTTAACAGAATATTCTGGCTGTCAGCGTTTATTTTTACACGCAGATACACTTATTTTTGAGCATCCTATTCATTTTACCAAAATAGAAATTAAGGCTGGTATAGATGAACAATGGAAGCGTGTGATGGAATTATTTAATTGGTCAATTTAACGAGAAGAAATCATGTTAGACATTAATTTAACCCATGAACAACAACAAAAAGCCGTAGAACAAATTCAGGAATTAATGGCACAAGGAATGAGTAGCGGCGAAGCCATTCAAATTGTGGCAAAAGCATTACGTGAAATTCATCAAAAAGATGAGAAATCGATTTCTGAGAGTAAATAAATAAAATTTTTGTGATCAATGTATCATTTTTTAAGTTTCCTTGTTGCATAAAAAAATAAAATGTTTGAATATATTTCCAATTTAGGTGATAAGGCATGAGTCTTATTGTTTTTAGGTATTAATGGCGAAGCCTATAGAGGTCTACTATGGAAATTGGTGTAGTAAAATGGTTTAACAACGCAAAAGGATTTGGGTTTATTTCTGCAGAAGGCGTGGATACAGACATCTTTGCACATTATTCAGCGATTGAGATGGATGGTTACCGTTCATTGAAAGCAGGGCAGCGTGTGCAGTTTGAGGTGATTCACGGCGACAAAGGATCTCACGCTACAAAAATTATTCCGATTGTGGAATAGATGGAACGCTAAAACGTTTCAAAATTTTCTCTATTTAGCATAATCAAAAGCCAAGGTTTCGACTTTGGCTTTTTTTCATCTTATTTATTGAGCAAATTTTTTAAACCGGCTTTCATTGCCGTCATTTGGCTTTCATATAATGCTTTGCTTTCACGTTCATCAATCATATAAGTGATAGTTTCAGAAAGTGTCATTTTCATTCTGCGTGAATATTTAGATAAACGAAGCCAAACACCATATTCTAAATCAATAGATTTTTTCTTCGTTGATTGTTTTTCAGCATTAAAAAAGCGTTTACGTCTTGCACGAATAGCCTGGTCAAGTTTAATAGGTAAATCAAGAGAAAGGTGATTTTTAATCCATTCCTCTATTTTTTCAGGATAATTCTGACATTCTATTAATTCTTGAACTTTGCTTTCTTCTAAGCTTTTTTCTTCATAACGGGTAATTTTTTCCCCTTCGCGATATTTGCGAATGAGATAAATCCATTTCCAGTTTGCTTCTTGGTTTTCTAATTTCTGATATTTCATCGTTTTATTATGCTTTTTAGTGACGTGGTAACCTCATAAATATACGCGCTTTAAACAAAATTTTCCAGTAGATTTTTATAACGGATTTTCACTTAGGATGAAGTGTGCGATAATACCGCCAATTTAATTAAAGCGAGATATGTCGTGACTTCAACATCTTCGGAACAAGCCTTAAATTGGCGAGCCTTACAACCAGAATTATCGATTACTGAACTTTCAGCTGAAAAGGCTGATTTTTGGTCATTACAAAAACATGCCACAAAAGCGATTTCTTTATTTTTAAAACAGCCTCGTCGCTCTCTATTGGTTTTAAAAGCCGATGATCAAGCAGAATATGCAGATTTATTAGCGGAACTTATTCGCCAAGAACAGCCAAAAGAGCGGTCAGTTTTTGGGGTGAATTATGTAGTTGAGCAGGGAGATTCTTTTTCTTTCCCTCGTATTTATACTGAGCCTGCCCAATCTCTCGCTGATAATTTTGCTGCACAAGGTGATGTACTGAAGGCATTACATGCCGATCAATTTAGTCTTTTTGGTAGTGTGCGAGTTCACCCAAGTTCGCAAGATATTTTGCTTACACCAGGTTTAGTGCATCAAGCCAATGGGGGCGTTTTGATTTTAAGTGCAGCAACGATGCTAAGCCAATTTGATTTATGGCAACGCTTAAAACATATTTTACAAACGCAAACTTTTGATTGGTATTCAGCCCATCCATTTAAAACCTTGCCTTGTGATATTCCAAGTTATCCACTTAATTTAAAAGTGGTGATTTTAGGCAATCGCACTGAAATTGCGACCTTAGGTGAGTTAGAAGAAGATCTTTACAGCTTGGCTGATTATGCTGAAATTGAAAGTTATTATTCTGTTGCACAACCTAAAGCACAAGAAAATTGGGCTAATTATGTGTTGGCATTAGCCTCAAAATATGAGCTCGATTTAGATTTAACCGCATTAAATAAACTCTATCAGTTATTGGTGCGTGAGAGTGAAGATCGCTTTTTAATTAACATTTCACCGTTAAAAATAACAGAAATGTTGCTTAATGCCGCGACGTTGTCACAAAAACAAACCTTAAGTGCGGTTGATTTTGAACAAGCTTTTAAACAAAAGAACGAACAGCACGGTTTTTTACGTGAACGTACTTATGCGGATATTCTCAATGAGCAAATTTATGTGGAAACCAACGGCGAAATTGTTGGGCAGATTAATGGCTTGTCTGTGATTGAATATCCTGGTACCCCCGTTTGTTTCGGTGAACCTTCTCGTATCAGTTGCTTAGTGCAGTTTGGTGATGGTGAAGTTGTGGATGTGGAGCGTAAAAATGAATTAGCGGGCAACCTCCACGGAAAAGGCATGATGATTTCTGAAGCGTGCTTGGCAAGTATCTTAGAGTTGCCATCACAGTTACCATTTTCTGCTTCTTTAGTATTTGAGCAGTCTTATGGTGAAATTGATGGTGACAGTGCGTCTTTAGCTATTTTCTCCGTATTGGTCAGTGCGTTATCTGATTTGCCGTTGCCACAAAATATTGCCATTACCGGTACCATTGACCAATTTGGTTTGGTGCATGCGGTAGGTGGTGTGAATGATAAAATTGAAGGCTTTTTCACTATTTGCCAACGTCGTGGTTTGACGGGTAAACAAGGGGTGATTATTCCTGCAACAACAATTCAGCAATTAAGTTTATCTGATGAAGTGGTTGAGGCGGTGAAAAATGAGCAGTTCTTTATCTATCAAGTCGAAGATATTTATCAAACAGCCAAAATCCTATTTGACCGCGATTTATTGGAAGAGAAAGAAGAATATGCGAAGGGCAAAGAGCCTATTGCGCGTTTAATTCAAAATCGAATTGCTTTCCGCTCGGAAACGCCGAAAAAAAGCTGGTTAGATTTCTTTAAATCTTAATTTTCTTAAAAGCGAGCCTTGTGTTCGCTTTTCTTTTATCTTAATTTCACTGACTGATCCGACAAGTTGAGCTAACAAGTGTTCGCTGTTTACATTTCTTATAAATCCCCATAAAATCCTTACTTATTGGTTGTAACCAAGTAAAACTATGTATACAAGGAAATAAAAAATGGAAAACACCTGTACACCAAATATTAAAAGCAGCTATACCTATGAAGATTTATTAGCTTCTGGGCGTGGTGAATTATTTGGTAAAGAAGGCCCGCAACTTCCAGCACCAACGATGTTGATGATGGATCGTATTGTAAAAATGACCGAAGACGGTGGTGCGTTTGGTAAAGGGTATATTGAAGCAGAATTAGATATTCATCCAGATTTACCGTTTTTTGGTTGTCACTTCATTGGTGACCCAGTCATGCCAGGCTGCTTAGGCTTAGATGCGATGTGGCAATTGGTCGGTTTCTTCCTTGGCTGGGTAGGCGGTAAAGGTAAAGGCCGTGCATTAGGCGTTGGTGAAGTGAAATTTACCGGACAAATCTTACCAAGCGCGAAAAAAGTGGTTTATCGCATCAATATGAAACGCGTAATTAATCGCAAATTAGTGATGGGAATGGCTGATGGTGAAGTGGAAGTAGATGGTCGTGTTATCTACACTGCAACTGATTTAAAAGTTGGCTTATTCCAAGATACATCAAGTTTCTAATTTAAATAAACACAACATCATAAAAAAGATAGCCCGATTTACTCGGGCTTTTCTTTTCCTATTCTTCGTCAATGATATCGACAAATTCGGCATTCAGTAATTTAGCTAAATCTTGTGGGGCCAATTCGACGCTTAATCCGCGTTTACCACCTGAAACAAAAATCGTATCAAACTCAAGTGCGGTCGAATTTATCACTGTTTTTACACGTTTCTTTTGACCTAATGGACTAATGCCACCGACTAAATATCCCGTGCTTTTTTGTGCCGCATCTTTATCGGCCATTTCCACTTTTTTGACACCAATGGATTTTGCCGCTTTCTTTAAACTCAACATATTTGCCGTGGAAAGTACAAAACACGCTAATTTTTTCTGATCACCATTTTCAGCGACTAAAAGTGTTTTAAAGGATTGGTGCGGATCAAGCCCAAGTTTTTCAGCGGCTTCATCGCCAAAATGCGTATTGTTAGGGTCATGATCATAGGTATGGAGAGTAAAAGGAATTTTATTTTTCTTTAGTAAATCAATTGCCGGTGTCATCTGATTTCCTTATGTATTTATTAGTCTTTTTTCTGTAGAATGAATCGGTTCAGAACATTTTACAGCGGAGAGAAAAATGGACGCAAGCCTAAATATTGCTATTGCAGCAGAATTTGATCTATGTGAAAAAATTGCCGAAGCCCTTGAACAAAGTGAGCTAGATGTTGGCAAGGTTTCAATTGTAGAAATTTATCCTTTTGAAGAAGAGCAAGCAGTACGTTTTCGCAATAAAGCCGTTGCTCAATTAGCCACCGATGAGATTGAGTGGGATAGCATTAATTATCTTTTCTTCGCTGGCCAAATTGACCAAGCCCCCTTATTAGCTCAAGCCGCAGAAAGTGGCTGTGTGGTGATTGATTTAAAAGGGATTTGTGCTGCATTGTCTGATGTACCCGTCGTGGTCCCTACAATCAATGAAGAAAATCTGACTGAGTTAAGACAACGTAACATTGTGAGTTTGCCCGATCCGCAAGTGAGTCAATTAGCTTTATCTTTATTACCAATCGTTCAACAAACAAATTTAACTCAAGTTTTTGCAACGTCACTTTTACCGGCTTCTTATACGGATGGTGAAACCGTGAATAAACTTGCTGGACAAACCGCTCGTTTACTGAATGGTATGCCATTAGAAGAAGGTGAAACTCGTTTTGCCTTTGATGTGTTTCCACAACAAGCGGCAAATTTAAATCTGCAATTACAAAAAATCTTTCCACAGTTAGGCAATGTAATTTTCCACCAAATTCAAGTGCCAGTCTTCTACGGCATGGCACAAAAAGTGACCGCACTTTCAGATTATGAATTTGATTACCAGCCACAACAAAGCGAATTGGTTGAATTACACGATAGCCTTATTACGCCTGTGATTAACGGTGAAAATGAAAATGGTGAAGACAGCGTAAAATTGCATATTAGCCAACAAAGTGCGGTTGAAAATGGCATCGAATTTTGGACGGTTGCAGATGAGCAACGTTTCAATATTGCCTTATTAGGTGTGAAATTACTTGAGTCGATTTATCACCAAGGTTATTAATTTAAGTTAAGGGGAAGACAATGCAACAATCTTTACTTGAACGCCTTTTTTCCATTAAAGAAAAGGGCAGTACGACCAAAACCGAAATTATTGCCGGTATTACCACCTTCTTTACCATGGTGTACATCGTGTTTGTGAACCCATCCGTATTAGGTGATGCGGGAATGGATAAGCAAGTTGTTTTCGTGACTACCTGTTTAATTGCCGCACTCGGCACCATTGCGATGGGATTATTCAGTAATTTACCTATCGCCCTTGCACCTGCCATGGGGCTCAATGCGTTCTTTGCTTATGTAGTTGTTGGCAAGCTTGGTTATTCTTGGGAAGTGGGCATGGGCACCATTTTCTGGGGCTCAATTGGTTTATTTGTTCTCACCTTATTCCAAATCCGTTATTGGTTAATGGCTTCCATTCCGCTTTCACTACGCGTGGGAATTGGTGCGGGTATCGGCTTTTTTATTGCGTTAATTGGCTTTAAAAATATGGGATTGGTTGTAGCGAATCCTGCAACCTTAGTGGCATTAGGCAATTTACATGATCCGAAAATTCTGCTTGGCGTATTAGGTTTCTTTATTATCGTAGTTTTAGCTGCACGTAATATTTTCTCTGGTGTTTTAATTTCTATCGCAGTAGTCACTGGTTTAGCCCTTTTTATTGATGATCAAGTGACTTTCCACGGCATTGTTTCTATGCCTCCAAGCTTAGGTACGGTTGTGGGTAAAGTGGATATTGCAGGTGCTTTAGATACCGCTTTGCTCGGCATCATTTTCTCTTTCCTTTTAGTAAACCTATTTGACTCATCAGGCACGTTATTAGGTGTGACTGATAAAGCAGGTTTCAGCGATGAAAAAGGTCGTTTCCCGAAAATGAAACAAGCCCTTTATGTAGATAGTATGAGTGCGGTAGTGGGTTCTTATATCGGCACATCCGCTATCAGTACCTATATTGAAAGTGGTGCAGGAGTTTCTGTCGGTGGTAGAACTGGCTTAACAGCGGTGACAGTCGGTGTTTTATTCTTACTTACCATTTTCTTCTCGCCACTAGCTAGTGTGGTACCGGCTTATGCAACCGCAGGGGCGTTAGTCTATGTAGGGATTTTAATGGCATCTAGTCTTATTCGTGTACACTGGGATGATTTAACCGAAGCCACGCCTGCTTTTATCACTGCAGCGATGATGCCATTTACTTATTCAATTACTGAAGGTATCGCATTTGGCTTTATTAGTTATTGCGTTATGAAAGTTGGAACAGGTAGAATCAAAGAAGTAAATGCGCCTGTTTGGGTTGTATCTTTATTATTTATCGCTAAATTCATTTGGGTTGGCTAAATAAAGGGGAAGCAATATTTCTTCTCCTATTTTAATCACAGTTTTTACAACAAGGAGTACGTTATGCAAAATATTCTTTTTATCGTCAATGATTCCCCATATAGCGGAGAAAAAACATTCAACGCTGTTCGTTTCGCTATCAATATGAAAGAAGAGTACAGCAAGGATGTGAATATTAAATTATTCTGCTTTTCTGATGCGATTTTATGCGGTATTGCTGGGCAAAATCCAAACGAAGGTTTCAATATCCAACAACTTATCGATATTTTAGCGGCACAAGGTGCTGAAATTAAATTATGCACCAGCTGCGTAAAAGCACGTGGTTTATTAGACGCTAAATTAATTGATGGCGTGACCCTTGGTACCTTAGATGATGTATCCGAGTGGACATTATGGGCGGATAAAGTTTTAACGTTCTAATTTCTGATATAACTGACAAAATAAAAAGGTGCAATCAATAGATTGCACCTTTTTAATTCTATATAGTTGGTTTAAGTTTTCAAACCTCGCCACCAATCCCAACAAACTTCTCAACAAAGGCAACGATCTTTTGGAAAATGCTTTGTTTTTTCGTGAGATATTGCGGATTAAGCGGACTCATTTTCGGTAGGGCATCATTTAAATCCGTACCTTGTTCACTAGCATATCCGCGTTTTAAGGATACGTTAATATAACGCTTCGCGGCATCAATATTCAGCCCTTCACTGCTAATTAATTCGTCAGCTTCTTTCTGTTGCTCTTTTTGGGCAAATTGGAAGAAAGATTCAATAATACCGGCTTTATCAACTATGCTATCTAAGTCCGTTTGATTGATAAAATCTACGATTAAACTTTCTTTGGCTCGATTACCTAGGCTCGCTCGGATTGTGGTTCGAATTTCATCAATCAGCTCAGATTTATTTTTCATTTTCTTGTTGTGTTCAAAAATCAATTCTAAGATGTAATCTAGATTGATTTCTTGGGATTTTAATAAATCCACTTCAAACACCACATCGTCCCAATCAATGGTCGATTTTGCTTTTTCCTCACCATCTTTTTGACGACGGAGCCAATCCCGAATATCGTTGTAAGTTGAACGGTAATTCTGAATGCTACGTTCGCTTGGCATATCAATAGGTTGCATTTCAGCAAAAGCTTCGTCCGTTAAATAATATTTTTCTTTAAAGTCTTCAACGGCTTTTGCATCGCTGGTATCGAGTGATTGAAATACTTGTAAAGCAGCGAACTCATCATAGTTTTGCAGAATGTTTTCAACCCGCAAATATTCACCAAATAATTTCACAAAGTCTTTTTTGTCTTTTTCCGTTTGAATTACATCTGGATCTGGGAAGCGTTCTTGCAATTCAGCAATAACCTCTAAATAACCACGACGGGCAACACCCGCATCGGTGAAGCCTTCCATATATTCTTGGTAACTTTTTTCCAAAACGACATTGCGCGTATTGGATTTACCGAAAAGGGTAATCGCATCAATGGTATCTTGTTCCAAGTCGCGGAAAGTGACGATATTGCCGAAACTTTTGGTGCTGTTGTAAATACGGTTTGTACGAGAATAAGCTTGAATCAAACCATGATAACGCAAGTTTTTATCTACAAATAACGTATTTAAGGTTGGGGCATCAAAACCAGTTAAAAACATTCCAACGATAATCAGTAAATCCACTTCTTTGTTTTTGACGCGTTTGGCGAGATCACGATAGTAGTTTTGGAACGATTTTGCATCCACATCATAATTGGTGGCAAAATAGCCGTTGTAATCATCAATGGCAGATTTTAAAAATTCCTTAGCAGAAGAGTTCATTGCCTCTACTTCAAAACTTTCATCAACAATATCGCCAATCGCATCTTGTTCTTCATTCGAGGCAAACGAAAAGATTGTTGCAATTTTAAGTGGATTTTTGACCGCACTTTGTAACTGTTTAAACGTTTGATAATAAGCTTTAGCAGCATCTACGCTACTTACCGCAAACATCGCATTAAAGCCATTGTTACCCGCATTAAAGCGATGTGTCTTTTGTTTGAAATTATCTAAAACATATTGGGCTATTTGCTCGATGCGTTTAGGCTGTAAAAAGGCTTGTTTCTTCTCAAGTGCGGTCAGTTTTTCAAGATTTTTTTCGGTTTCAATGCTCTTGAATTGTGGTCGTACATCATTGTAATCCACTTTAAATTTCAACACTTTTTCATCACGAATCGCATCGGTGATAATGTAAGAGTGGAGTTCGATGCCAAAAACACTGGCTGTAGTTTCGGCACCTAATGCGTTAGTTGGAAAAATAGGCGTGCCGGTAAAACCAAATTGATAGTATTTTTTAAATTTTCTCGTTAGATTTTTTTGCGCTTCACCAAATTGAGAACGATGGCATTCATCAAAGATAAAAACGACCTGTTTATCGTAAATCGGTAATTTATCTTCCGATTTCATCAGGTTGTTGAGTTTTTGAATGGTGGTAACAATGATTTTATTGTCGTCTTTTTCGATATTGCGTTTTAGCCCAGCCGTACTTTCCGAGCCATTCACGCTATCCGGTGAAAAGCGCTGGTATTCTTTCATAGTTTGATAGTCCAAATCTTTTCTATCTACTACGAAGAATACTTTTTCAATAAAGTCTAATTCTGTTGCAAGACGTGCGGCTTTAAAGCTGGTGAGCGTTTTGCCTGAACCTGTGGTATGCCAAATATAGCCACCACTTTCTTTATTGCTCCAGCTTTTTGCTAAATAAGAACTTTTGATTTTCCATAAAATACGCTCGGTGGCGGCAATTTGATAGGGGCGCATAATTAATAGGGTGTCGGAAACATCAAACACGCAGTAATTCACCAACACATTGAGCAGGGTATGTTTTTGTAGGAATGTCGCCGTAAAATCCTTTAAATCTTTAATCAGAGTATTTTTTGCCGTTGCCCAATTCATTGTGAAGTCGTAGCTGTTCTTATCTCGCTTGGTGGTATTGGCAAAATATCGGGTATCTGTGCCATTAGAAATGACAAAAATCTGAATATATTTAAAGAGAGAATTTTCTTTATTGAAACTTTCTTTGCTGTAGCGGTGAATTTGATTAAAGGCTTCACGAATCGCCACGCCACGTTTTTTTAGTTCGATATGCACAAGCGGTAAACCATTGATCAAAATCGTCACATCATAACGATTATCATAGCTACCGCTTTGCTCAAATTGATTGATGACTTGCAGAGTGTTATTGGTAAGATTTCTCTTATCTAGCAAATAGATATTCTGAATGCGTCCATTATCAAACACAAAATCATAAATATAGTCATCATGAATTTTACGGGTTTTTTCAATCAGACTATCGCTCGATTTATCCAAATATTCCTCTAAAAAACGTCGCCATTCCGCATCAGAGAAAACCACGTTATTTAAGCGTTGTAATTGTGCCCGTAAGTTTTTAATCAACACATCATGACCATTGATTTCTTGTAAATACTCATAGCCTTGCGCCTGTAAATCACGAATAAACTCACGCTCAAGGCTACCTTCCGTTTGATAACCGGCATTAGGTTCTTCAACAAACTTATTATATTGATCTAAAACGATAAAATTATTAGATTCAGCGATAGTTTTGTATTGGGTCATAAGTAGTTCCTTAATGCTTTTGCTTTTTAGTTTTTGTAGGGTGGGCTTTAGCCCACCGTTTTATTTATGATTGTTAATTGGTGGGCTAAAGCCCACCCTACAGTATTGTTATATATCACCTTTAATTTTCAAATCTGGGTTGCCTCCCCAATCTTCAGGATAAATCTCTGCTTTCACATCACGATGGAAGGAAGAATACGGCCAATCTTTTACTACCTCAACATAGCCGTGTTTCACAGGATTGTAATAAATATAATCTAAATGATTCGCTAAATCTTTATCATCACGAATTAAATGCTCCCAAAATCGGCGTTGCCAAATACCTGATTCTCGATATTTTTGTCTATTTTTATTAAATTGTCGGCATTCTTTTGGAAGTTGTCGTGTAAATTGTGTTTTTAAATATGCGATGCGTATTGCGTAATTATCATCATTTTCAGGTAATTGCATCAGTAAATGAATATGATCGGGCAAAATACAAATTGCTACTGTTTCGAATGGATAATGTTCACAAGTTTGTTTATATGCAGATCTAAATTCATTGATATAGTCAGTTAGATAAGATTTTGTTCTATCTTGTAAAACAATTGTGAAAAAATATAATCCACCTTTAGTAAAATTGCGACGATAATTAGACATATATTATTCCAAATTGTCGTTCGTAGGGTGGGCTTTAGCCCACCGTTTGTTGTGATTAATTGGTGGGCTGAAGCCCACCCTACGGGTTACGAGAAATTTAATAGCAATTCTCGGTAATATTCATACCGCTTTTGGCTTTGTTCAATCGCTAAAGGCAAGCCTTCGGTGATGGAATTAGTTAAGGTTTCAAATTTATCGAGGATTGAAACGATGCGGTGTTGTTCTTCGAGTGGGGGAACATCAAACTCATATTGCAAAATTGCAGTTTTATCCCCTCGAGGCATTTTTGCACCTTTTGAATATTTAACGTTATATTCAAAGAAATGTTCATTTGCCAATATATGATAAAGATAATGTGAAATAATGTTTTCATCTGTCAATCGTATAACTAACACATCACCATTTGTTCCACCTGTTTTATCTGCTAACCAGATTTTTCTTAAATAGGGACGAATGTTTCCAATTAAAATATCATTAGGAAGATATTCAATAAATGAGCCTTCAGTTGGTACATAATTGGAACTTGTTTTACCCAGTTTATTTTGAAGTAAATTTTCTACCCCTATATAATTTTCTTTATCCAATTTATCAGTCGAGATGCGTGATTTTGCATAAATAGCCACATCAATAAGTTTCTTCTTCCCCCCCCCCGAATTTAATTGTTCTAAACTATCAAAAGATAACAATTTTTCCCGATAGTATTCATATTGTTTCTGGCGTAGTATAAGCTCGCTGGTAAGCTCGCTGGTAAGGGCTGTCAATGCGTCCAAAATTTTTACGATTTCGGTTTGGACCGAGAGTGGGGGGATGGGGACTAAATATTTATCTGTATCAGGTGTTGCAATCTGAGGCATTTGCATCTTTGAACCTAAATTTTGGAAATAGGGTTCCTGATTTTTCAAAACATAATAAATGTATTTAATATTAATATTTTTATCATTTGAATAATAAGACCACATTTCATTTTTATGAGAAAAAGGCTTATCGTAATATTCAAATTCAATAATTCCTCGAGACTTTACAATAATTGAAGGATTTTTATTGATGTCTTTTTCAGGGATATCTTCAAAATTTACTAATGCAAATGTTTTCCCGCCAGCAAAAATTTTTAGTGGTGCATTGTCTTTATGCAATACTTTCATTTCAGCAGCTGTAATTTTTGTGCCTTTAGTTCTGATTAGAATGTCTTTTAGAGGCTTCCACTCAACCTTAGCCCCATCCAATAATTTTTCTAAAAAAGTGCGGTTGTTTTTCATTGTATTTTTGTTGCTTCTCGTAGGGTGGGCTTCAGCCCACCGCAAGTTATCGTAAATTGGTGGGCTGAAGCCCACCCTAAATTTTATCCCTCAATTTCTGCCACAATCTTGTCAATCTCGGCACGCAAGCGGTCAATATTGGCAACAGTTTCACGAATTTGCGCATTGAGCTCATCGATATCAATGACTTCGCGGGTGTCTTTTTGCTCCACATAAGAACTCACCGCAAGGTTGTAGTCATTTTTAACGATTTCTTCAAAGGAGACTGATTTTGCCAAATGCGGTACATTCTCTTTATCGGCAAACAGTTTGAGCATTTGCTCAATATGTTCTTCTTCTAAAATGTTGTTATTGGTGGCGGATTTAAATAAACCGCTGGCATCGATAAATTGGGTTTGAGTATCGGGTTTATGTTTGGAAAGCACCAAAATATTCACCGCAATACTGGTGCCGAAAAAGAGATTTGGAGCAAGCGCAATCACGGTTTCCACATAGTTATTATCCACCAAATATTGACGAATTTTTTGTTCCGCACCGCCACGGTAAAAAATGCCGGGGAAGGAGACAATCGCCGCACGGCCTTTTGCTGAAAGATAACTTAACGCATGCAAAATAAAGGCAAAGTCCGCTTTGGATTTTGGCGCAAGCACGCCGGCAGGGGCAAAGCGTTCATCGTTAATCAGTGTCGGGTCGTCTGAGCCAATCCATTTCACGGAGTAAGGCGGGTTAGATACGATAGCATCAAAGGGTTTATCCTCACCAAATTGCGGATTCATTAAGGTGTTGCCAAGGGCGATATCAAACTTGTCGTAGTTGATGTTATGCAAAAACATATTCATACGAGCAAGGTTATAAGTGGTGTGATTGATTTCTTGCCCAAAGAATCCTTCTTCAATGATGTGTTCATCAAATTGTTTTTTCGCTTGCAATAATAAAGAACCTGAACCGGCCGCAGGGTCGTAAATTTTATTGACCTTCTCTTGTCCATATAAAGCCAGTCGAGCAATCAGCTTGGAAACGCATTGTGGCGTAAAGAACTCGCCACCCGATTTACCGGCATTAGCAGCATAGTTGGAAATTAAAAATTCGTAAGCATCACCGAATAAATCAATATGATTATCTTCAAAGTCACCAAAATCTAACTCGGCAACGCCTTTTAATACGGCAGCGAGACGGCTGTTTTTATCGGCAACGGTATTGCCCAAGCGGTTGCTGGTGGTATCAAAATCAGCAAATAAGCCTTTGATATCCTGTTCGGAAGGGTAGCCAGTAGCGGAGTTTTCGATAGCTGTAAAAATGTTTTTTAGGTCTGTATTTAAATTCGGATTAGTGTTGGCTGTTGCCACGACATTTTTAAATAATTGGCTTGGGTAAATAAAATAGCCCTTGGTTTTTATCGCATCTGTTTTAATTTCTGGCGTGATGATGTCATCAGATAAACCGGCATAGTTCACACTTTTATCACCACCTTCAATATAATTAGCAAAGTTTTCGCTAATAAAGCGATAGAAAAGTGAGCCCAAAACGTATTGTTTAAAATCCCAACCATCGACAGAACCGCGTACATCATTAGCAATTTGCCAAATACGGCGTTGAAGTTCGGCGCGTTGTTGAATTGCTGCTGCCATAAAATCCTCAGAATATTTTGTGTCATTATTAATGATATAAATGCTCCAAATTATACAAGAAATAAATAATAACTAAATGAATTTCTATGGAAATTCCTCTACAATAAGAACACACTAATGTTTCCAAAAAAATAAAAAATGAGCCAAAAATCAACCGCACTTAATGCTATTTCGTTGCCCTTAAATCAAGTCAATTTAATTGAAGCCTCTGCAGGTACAGGGAAAACCTATACCATTGGTTCTATCTATCTTCGTTTACTTTTACAGGCTGGTGAGAATTGTTTTCCTCGTCCGTTGAATGTGGAAGAGATTTTGGTGGTAACCTTTACTGAAATGGCGACAGAAGATTTAAAACGCAAAATTCGGGAACGTTTAACGGCGGCAATTTCGGTTTTTTCTGAATATTATGAAAAGCAAGACAAGGCGATTTTTACTGGAGAACATCAATTTTTAGCGGAATTGTTGCCTTATTTAGGGGATATTCCGACTGCACTTCGCCGCTTAAAGCTGGCCGAACAAAATTTAGATTTAGCCTCCATTTATACCATTCACGGTTTTTGTCGCCGAATGCTGATGCAACATGCTTTCAATTCAGGCGTGCATTTCAATTTAAAACTTCTCAAAGATCAGTCTGATTTACTCAAACAATTTGCAAATGAATTTTGGCGGGAGCATTTTTATGATTTGCCTTTCCATTTAGCTGTATTTATCTCAAAAGAATTAAAGTCGCCAGAAGAGGTATTGAATGATTTAGGCTCAAATATTGGGAATGATTTTTCTATACAACTGAATAAACCAGAACTATTAGAACTGTCATTAAAAGAATTTTTGCAAAAAGATATCACTAAAAATGCGGAAATTATTGAAAAGATTAAAGATACTTGGTTAGAAAGTGCGGTTGAAATCCGAAACCTTTTTGATGAAGAAGTCGTGAAAAAAGAGAAATCTTGTTTAAATGGTAAAACATATTCAGGTAAAACGATTTTATCTTTTGTGGATGAAGTCACCTCATGGGCAAAAAATAGAGCAGATATCACCTTAAATGAAACGCTAGTAAAAAAATTTACGCAATCGGCTTTAGATAACGCCGTCAAAGCAGATTTTAAGAAAAAAGGGGTGAGAATAACGCATCCAGCCTTTGAAGAGATTGAAGCTTTAATTGAAGAAATTCAACCAAGTGATTTATTTAAAAAAATCATTCTCTATCACTATCGTCAAGGTATTCAAAAGAAACTCCTTGAATACAAAGCGAATCATCCTGAAAAATCCTTTGATGATTTATTACGCTTATTGAAAGAAGCACTATATGGTGAGGGCGGAGAACAGTTAGCGGAATTAATTCGTTTTCAATATCCCTTTGCCATGATTGACGAATTCCAAGATACGGATGCGTTACAGTATCAAATTTTCTCGAAAATTTATCGCAATGAAACTGCGTCCGGTAATGTTGGCTTTATGATGATCGGGGACCCAAAACAGGCGATTTATCGTTTCCGTGGTGCCGATATTTTCACTTATCTAAAAGCAGCAAAAGAAGCGAACGAGCGTTTTAACTTAGGCACAAACTACCGTTCATCCCAACCTTTAGTGGAAGGGGTAAATCGGTTATTTGATTTTGAAAATGATCCCTTTATTTATGAAAACATCGAATTTTTAAATGTCGGTGCAGCCAAGAAAAATCTTGTTTTTCAGTTGAATAATCAACCTGAACCAGCCTTCCGTTTTTATATTAACGATAAAGACAAATCCACCCAGCAAGATTATGCGAAAGCTTGTGCGACATCGATTCAGCAATGGTTAAAAAGTACGGCTGAAAATCCGGTTGTTTTTCCGAATGAAAGCAAAGCAGAAAATCAAACATTGCGAGCAGAAAATATTGCTGTTTTGGTGCGTGGTTATACTGAAGCAGATCTGGTGAAAAAAGAATTGCAATCACTCGGTATTGCTTCGGTTTACCTTTCGGATAGGGGAAATGTCTTTGAGAGTAATACAGCAAAAGAACTGGCCTTGATTTTGCAAGCTTGTTTGAGTGTGACGGAACGCCCAATTTTGAATGCAATTGCGACCGCACTTTTCGGCTTAAATGCAGCTGAAATTCACCAAATTCACCAGGATGAAATTCAGTGGCAACGTTGGGCAGAAAAATTTGCAGAGTATCAACAAATTTGGCAACGCCAAGGCGTATTGCCGATGTTGCACCATTTACTTTTAGCTGAAAATATCACAGAAAAACTCTTATCTCGGCCTGATGGCGAACGAAAACTGACGGATTTATTACATTTAGCTGAAATTTTACAGCAAGCAGCCGCATTAAATGAAAGTGAAGCGGCATTATTGCGCTGGTTTGAAAAGCAAATTCAAGATAATGGCCGTCAAGAAGCACAAATTCGTTTAGAAAGCGAACGTCAGTTAGTGAAGATTGTGACTATCCATAAATCCAAAGGATTGGAATATGATTTGGTTTGGTTGCCATTTTTAGGTAATGAAGCAAAAGACCCAACAAAATCAGGTAAGCAGAAGAAACTGTTTAATTTATATTACAACAGTGATGAAGAGAAAACCTTGTGGGATATGCAAGATCAACACTTGGATGATTTAACAGAAGAAGTTTTTGCGGAAGAATTGCGTTTGCTTTATGTAGCATTGACTCGAGCAAAATATCAAATGGCCTTTGTGTTACCGAAAGCCTTTGATAAAAAATGGAATGCTTTATTGTATGTTTTAACGCAAGGTGAAATTGGTCGAAAACTCGATTTGCCAAATAATTGGGATACTCAACCATTATTGGAAAAATTTAAGCAACTTTTACCTAATGATGTAGAGATTGAATCAACCGATGTGTTACAAGCCAGTGAACCACTGACCTTAAATGTTTCTCAAGAAAATTTAAGTGCAGAAATTTTCCAAGGTGAAATTGAACAAGATTGGCGAGTGACGAGCTTTAGTGGCATAGAACAAACCCATCAACGCAAAGCTTATTTGAATGAAAGTGCGGTGAAAAAATCGCTCATTTTTGATGACGCGAAAGATTATGATGCCTCGATTTCAACAGAAAATATCCCTGAAAATCTGACCGCACTTGCTCATGATAACGATGAAATGGTTTTAGATTTCCCACGGGGAACACAAATCGGTACGTTATTGCATCGTTATTTTGAAAAGGTGCCTTTTGCTCAACTAGCTGAGAAAGAAAATATTGAAAAATTATGTCAGGATTTGAATCTTGCAGAAGAGCAATTTGTAGCAGTTCAATACTGGTTTGCACAAATACTCAGCACGCCAATTTTGCCAAACGATGATTTTACCCTTGCACAAATTAACGAAAAACAATGCTTAAAAGAGTTGGCATTTTATCTCAATATCACAAGCCATTTTGATGTCACAGGTTTTAATCGAGCGTTATCAACCTTACATCATTTGCCGTCAGAACCGTTACAGTTTGATGATATTCAAGGCATGGTGCGAGGCACAATGGACTTAGTTTTCTGTCATCAAGATAAATATTATTTGCTTGATTACAAATCGAATTTCTTAGGTGATACATTAAAGGATTACGATCAAGCTGCATTGAAAAAAGCCATGTTAGAGCATCATTATGATTGGCAATACTTGTTGTATGTGGTGGCATTACACCGTTATTTAAAAACACGTTTGCCTCACTACGATTACAACCGAGATTTTGGTGGTGTGGTCTATGCATTTTTACGAGGAATGAATGGTTCGCCGCAATCGGGCATCTTTTTTGATAAACCAGATTGGCAATTAATCCAACAATTAGAGGAATTATTTTAATGTTAAGCCTATTAAAATCCTTGCAAGAACAAGGTGTGATTACTCAAGGCGATTATTATTTTGCTCAATTAATTGCTGATAAACAAAAAGATAAAGGCTATGCAGAGACCGTACAAAATTTAGCGATTTTATTAGCCGCACTTTGCAACTGGAGCTATACGCAAGGCAATACTTGTTGTGTGTTAGATCGTTTCTTAGAACGTAATTTATTCGGCTTGGCTTATCGTCATACTGAAACGGATTTTTTGTCACTGATCAATGAAAAGATTGGTTCGCTTCCTGTATCAAAATGGCAATCAGCCTTAGCGGGACATATTGCTTTTACACAAGATCCTGAAAATCAGATTGCGCCTCTCGCATTTCAATTTGGGGCGATTTATTTCTATCGAGCTTGGCAAGATGAATTCCGCGTTGCGCAATATATTAAAAACGCCTTGAAAAATGACCGCACTTTATCGGTGGAACCGCAACAAATTCGAACCTTATTAGATCGTTATTTCCCTCAACAACAAGCGCAAGTTGATTGGCAAAAAGTAGCAGTCGCAACGGCGGTGAAAAGCCCATTTTCTGTGATTACAGGTGGGCCGGGAACAGGGAAAACCACGACAGTCACTCGCTTGTTATGTGTATTACAGGAATTATTTGGCGGCAAGCTTCATATTAAATTGGTCGCACCAACGGGGAAAGCCGCAGCTCGTTTAACGGAATCTATCGAAAACGCTTTGGCACAAATGCCGATTTCAGATGAGTTACGTGCATCCATTCCTAAAACCGCAGAAACGTTGCATCGTTTACTAGGCGTTCGACCTTTTACCGATAGCGTAAAATATCATGCACATAATCCACTGCAAATTGATGTATTAGTGGTGGATGAAACCTCGATGATTGATTTGCCTATGATGGCGAAACTGGTGCAAGCGTTGAAACCCGAAACGCGTTTAATTTTATTGGGTGACCAAGCTCAATTAGCTTCAGTGGAAGCGGGAGCGGTATTAGGGGAAATTGCACAATTTTTAACGCAAGATTATAGCCCAGCTCAAGCTGATTATATTCATGCAACAACAGGCTATACCGTTCCAACTTCAGATGAACATAGTCCGTTGCGTGATGCCATTTGCCATTTAACCTTTAGTCGCCGTTTCCGAGATGATTCGGGCATTAAACAACTTGCTGAGCAAATTCAACAAGGAAAAGGTGAGGGCAGTGTGGCGACTTTTGCGGAATACCCAGAAGAATTGCATTTCCATCATTTTGATGAAGAACAAGATATTAAAGAATCGGTTCGCCAAGTGGTGAAAAGTGCGGTCGAAAATTACCGTGTTTATTTAACCCAGCTTCAAACTTATTTTGCTCAGAAGAAAGATCTTAATGCAAAATTTATAGATGAAAAGGGCAATGAGAAAACTTATGCAGAAGCGATTTTAGACCGTTTTAATTCGGTGAGATTTTTGACCGCACTTCGTGCTTCGGCATTAGGTGTAGAAGAGTTAAATCGAGAAATTGCTTTGGTATTGAGTGCTGAGAAATTACTTTGGTTCCGTCAAGAGGACGATTGGTATATTGGTAAACCAATTATGATTACGGAAAATGATCATAATGTGAAACTGTATAACGGTGATATTGGCTTGTGTTTAGCTAAAGGCAAAGTGTGGTTCGGCAATCGAGAAGTTTCGACCAGTCGTATTCCCGCTCACGAGCCTGCGTTTATGATGACGATTCATAAATCCCAAGGTTCGGAGTTTGAACATACCGTCATGGTGTTACCAACAGAACCTAATCCAGTACTTTCACGAGAGCTTGTATTTACCGGTATTACCCGTGCGAAAAATCAACTTTCCGTATTTGCCAATGAAAAAATCTGGCAAAGTGCGGTCAGAAATACCGTGAAACGACAAAGTGGATTAGGAAAGTTATTACAGGAAAAAGAGGAGTAAAAAATGAAATTATATGTTTACGATCATTGCCCATTTTGTGTGCGAGCTCGCATGATTTTCGGTTTGAAAAATCTGCCGGTAGAACTTGTAGTGCTTGCAAATGATGATGAAGCAACGCCAATCGGTTTAGTGGGGAAAAAGGTTGTCCCCATTCTTGTTAAAGAAGATGGTACCGCGATGCCAGAAAGTTTGGATATTGTGCATTATGTCGATGAGCATTTTGGTGAAAAAATCCTGTCTGCACACGTTCGTCCTGAAATTGAAGCGTGGTTAAAAGAAGTCAGCAGTTATTATGGTCATCTTACGACTGCACGCTTCACACAAATTGGTTTAGCCGAATTTGAAACCCAAAGTGCGGTCGATTATTTCACTAAAAAGAAAACGGAATTTATCGGTGATTTTGCTGAAAATATTGCGAAGACCGAAACCTATCTTACTCGCTTAAAAGGGGATTTAAAGAAATTAGCTGTATTAATTCAATCTGAAAATGCCTTAAACGGCCAACTTTCTCTTGAAGATATTATCGTTTTCCCTGTATTACGAAATCTAACTTGTGTGAAAGGCATCGAATTTCCACCAGCAGTTTTAGCTTATATCACGAATATGGCTAAGTTAAGCAATGTGCCGCTATATTTTGATAAAGCCATTTAATCACTGCTGATTCATAGGCATTGGAAATACTGAAGTTTTGACTTGGATCATAGGTGCGGTCATTTTTTCAGTATTTTTTATTCATCGATCTATAATCTCTACGTTTACTTTAATAAGAGCGTAGAGATATGGATCAGGAATACCAACGAGCGGTTACCCGCATTTGTGTGGAAACCGCTTTGTTATTGTTACAGCATGGAGCAGAAAGTGCTGTTGTCGTACAAATGGCACAGCGATTAGGTGTAGCTTTAGGCATTGAAAGCGTGGAGTGTGCTTTAACGGCAAATGCCGTCTTATTGACCACACTTTCTAAACAACATTGCATTACCACAGTGCGTAAGAATGTCGATAAAGGCATTAATATGCAAATCGTTACGGATGTTCAGCACATTGTGGTTGCCGTAGAGCATCATTTGTATGATTTGTCTATGGCACAAAAGAAATTGGATAAGTTAAAACCACTAAAATATAACCGTTATTTGGTGGTGTTTATGATTGGTTTATCTTGTGCCTCTTTTGCTCACCTTTCTGGCGGAGATATGACAATTTGTGCGATCACCTTTATTGCTTCTGCCATTGCCATGTTTATTCGACAAGAAATTTCTAAACGTCATTACAATCCACTCATCGTTTTTGCCATTACCGCGTTTGTTGCTTCACTTATTTCAGGTATGAGTTTGAAATATAGTTTAGGCAACGATCCCCATATCGCATTAGCGTCTAGCGTTTTATTACTCGTTCCAGGATTCCCATTAATTAATTCACTTGCGGATATTTTAAAAGGGTATGTCAATATGGGAATAGGACGCTGGACCATCGCTACGGTTCTCACTTTTGGTGCTTGTTTAGGTATTGTCTTTGCGTTAAATCTTTTAAATATTGTTTCTTGGGTGGGGTAATAAGATGTTTTTACTGAATTTACTCGATGATATGCTTTTTGCTGCCATCCCCGCAGTAGGATTTGCTTTAGTATTTAATGTTCCGCCTAAAGCCTTAAAGTATTGTGCGATTTTAGGTGCACTTGGACATGTCACACGAACTTTATTACTACACTTTGGTGTCCCAATTGTTTTTGCCACTTTTTTCGCCACTTGTGTAATTGGTTTTATTGGGGTGCATTTATCTCATCGTTATTTAGCCCATCCGAAAGTCTTTACTGTTGCGGCAATTATTCCAATGATTCCAGGTGTTCATGCTTATAAAGCGATGATTGCTATCGTACAAATTCACCATTATGGCTTTTCCGATAAATTATTTGAGCAAATGATCAGCTCTTTTATCAATACCAGCTTTATTTTGGGCGCTCTTGTTTTGGGCTTAGCCTTACCAGGACTATTGTTCTATCGACAAAAACCGGTCGTGTAGAAAATAAAAAAGCCGACATGAATCGGCTTTCGCATTTAATCAATATTTAATTAACCATGGCAAGTTTGGCAAGCGGCTTGGAACATCCAAACAAGTTTTTCTTGTTCTTTGATGTAGTCGCTCATTTGAGAAGCGGTACCTTCATCATCAGACTCACCCGCTAATTCAAGGATTTCACGTTGTTGTTCAAGTAGTACTTTTAATCCTTCTAATGTGCCTTTTAAGCAAGATTGCGCATCACTTACCCCTAACTCTTCTTTAATACGTGAGTGTTGGAAGTATTGTGAATAACCGTTATGCGGTGTGTAACCTAAAGTTAAGATACGTTCTGCCACTTCATCTATTTTTACTACTAAATCTGTGTAGATTTCTTCAAATTTTGCGTGTAATTCAAAGAAGTTTACCCCTTTAATGTTCCAGTGGTAACCGCGCACGTTGGTATAGAATACTTGATAGGTTGCTAATAATTCATTTAATTTTGCTGCTAATTTTTCAGATGCTTTTTTATCTAAACCGATTGATGTTTTTGACATAGTATTTTCCTCTTTATTGTTAATTAAAATATTGTTCCCTTGCTTAGGAAGTGTGGTCATTATAAGCATCATTTTTTCTGATAGCTATTTCATATTATCTAGTGATTTAATAGTTAAAACCTATTTATAAAAATTATACATAGTTAAAAGTTTTTATTTTAAGGTGCGGAAAAAAACTCTGTGAAGTAGATCACACATTCAATATTTCCCCTTTGACAGAATGAAGCGAAGATGACTATGATTGATGCAAATCATTTTGTTCTAAGATTTGATTGCTTTACTTCATTTTCGAATGAAATGTTTGGCTAGGTTTAAAAACCCAAAATATGATTTTATTACTCATCAGGAGTTTAGTATGACAAAGCATTTTTCCTTTGAAACGAATGAATCTCGTCGTCATTTTATGAAACTTATGGCTGGCGTGGGGGCGGGTCTTGCATTTAGTGGTACATTAGGCACATTTGCACCAAAAGCCTTTGCTGCAGAAATTAAAGGTAAAACTATTGAAGCGGGGATTGCTTATCCGCTTTCTACCGGTTTTGACCCAATGACATCAAGTGGCGCTTCACCTTATGCAGCAAACTTGCACATTTTTGAAGGTTTAGTGGATTTGCATCCTGCAACTCGTGAACCTTATCTTGCTTTAGCAGGAAAAGAGCCAGAACAAGTTGATGAAACAACATGGCGCATTACTTTACGTGAAGGCGCAACCTTCCATGATGGCGCACCAGTCACCACTGAAGACGTTGTGTATTCTTTCAATCGTATTATGGATCCAGCCAATAAATCTTTATTTGTGATGTTTATTGATTTCATTGAAAGTGTGAAAGCTGTGGATGATAAAGTGGTGGAATTTAAATTGAAATATCCATTTGCTTTATTTGCTAACCGTTTAACTTGTGTGAAAATTGTACCGAAACATGTAATCGACAAAGTCGGTCAATCTGCATTTGATGCGCACCCAGTTGGTTCTGGTCCATTCAAATTTGTTTCAGCTGTGAAAGATGACAAAATCGTCTTTGAAGCGTATGAACCTTACAATGGTAAATATCCAGCGCAAGTTGAAAAAATGTCTTGGTTATTACTTTCTGATGCCGCAGCTCGTGTGACTGCACAAGAGTCTAAACGTACTCAAGCAATGGAAAGCGTGCCTTATTTAGACATTAGTCGCTTGAAAAACAAAAAACAACAAGTGCAATCCGTTCAATCTTTCGGCTTGCTATTCTTAATGTTTAACTGTGAAAAAGCACCGTTTAATAATCCAAAAGTACGTCAAGCGTTACACTATGGTTTAAACACTGACAAACTGGTTGATATTGTATTTGATGGTAATGCAGAAGCTGCAACATCATACTTACAAACGACTCACCCAGATTATATTAAGGCATCAACTCAATATCCTTATGATCAGGAAAAAGCCGCGGCATTATTAAAAGAAGCCGGTGTAACTGAGCTTAAATTTGAATTGCTCGCAACCGACCATGACTGGGTGAAAGAATCTGCACCGTTAATTTTAGAGTCTTGGAATAAGATTCCAGGTGTGAAAGTGACTTTACAACACTTACAATCTGGTGCGTTATACAGCAACAACGTAGATCCAGGTGTATATGAAGTGGCAATCGCACCGGGTGACCCATCAGTGTTCGGTAATGACTTAGACTTGCTTTTAAGCTGGTGGTATCGTGGTGATGTATGGCCGAAACGTCGTTTCCGTTGGAGTAATACCCCTGAATTTGCGAAAGTGACTGAATTACTCAATGCAGCAGTGAGAGCAAAAGATCACGCTGAAGCGAAAAAATCATGGGAAGAGGCGATTAACATTATTGCGGCTGAAGTACCACTTTATCCGATTGTTCATCGTAAACTTCCTTCAGCATGGGATGATAGTAGCCTTGAAGGCTATCAACCATTGGCAACAACCGGTTTATCTTTCCTCGGTGTGGGCCGTAAATAAAAGTGCTTTTTAATTTAATGTTTTGGCTGTTGAGCAATCAACAGCCTTTTTTCTTTCCTTTTTATCTCAAAGTGCGGTCATTTTTCTCTCTGTTTTTCAATCATTTTTTCTCTCAATTTCATTTCAAAAAAATCTTTGTGAAGCCGATCACAGATTTGAATTTTGCTCTATGTACTTGGATTGACAGGGCTTGAGCTGAACACTATGATTACTGTAATTCATTTTGTTTTTGAATTTGATTGTTTTGCTTCATTTTTGAAGCGAACGAATTTCTCAAGCTAGAACAGGAGAAGTTAGATGGATATGATACTTCGATTATTGTTACGTCGATTGATGGCTTTGCCAGTCATGATTCTAGGTGTAACAGCACTCGTTTTTGTGGTGCTTCAATTTACACCAGGTGATCCCGCTACGGTGGCACTAGGCGAAAGTGCGAGTGAAGCAGCAAAACAACTTTACCGCGAATCACACGGCTTAAATGATCCACTCTTTGTTCAATATTTTCGTTTCTTAGGTCATTTACTTGTATTGGATTTTGGTGTGACTATGCCACCAGAATTACCAATCAGTAGCATGCTAGCGAAATCTTTCCCAATCACGTTACAACTTACCCTAATTGGTGTGGTGTTTGCGGCAGTAGTCTCTTTTTCATTAGGTGTACTGGCCGCGCTTTATCGTGATAGCTGGGTAGACCAAGTGATTCGTTTAATCTCTGTTGCAGCGGTTGCGACCCCCTCATTCTGGTTAGGTATCTTACTTATTCAATGGTTCTCTTTGGAGTTAGATTGGTTGCCTTCAGGTGGTTTTGTGCCATTCAGCGAAAGCCCGATGGGGTATATCAATTCCATGATTTTGCCATCTCTTGCACTTGCCGTGCCGGTATGTGCGTCATTAATTCGTGTGGTGCGTACAACCATGGTAGAAGAAATGGATAAAGATTATGTGAGAACGGCGATTGGTAACGGTGTGCCTTATGCAACTGTTATTCGTCACAACGTATTACGTAATGCATTAATCACACCAGTAACAGTATTAGGTTTACGCGTAGGCTACTTACTTGGTGGTGCGGTAGTTATCGAACAAATCTTTGACTTACCGGGCATGGGTAAATTGATTTTTAACGGTATCGTCAATCATGACTTACACTTAGTACAAGGGGTGGTTCTGACAATCGCCTTTACCTTCGTTTTAGTGAATATTATCGTTGATATTCTCTATGTGTTGATTAACCCTAAAATTCGGAGTCTATAATGTTTCGTCAAGGTTTAGCAGATCGATTAGCTGCAAGCGGTGCGAGATTCCGAGCACTTTCCACCGCATCAAAAATTTCATTATTATTCTTAGTTTTCGTTGCTTTAGTGGCGGTATTTGCCCCTTGGGTAGCAACACATGATCCATTAGAAGTGATCGCACGTATGCGTGCTCCAAGTGCGGAATATTGGTTTGGGACTGATCGACTTGGTCGTGATATTTTCTCTCGTATTGTTTATGGTGCCCAAACGTCCTTATTTATCGGTTTAGGTGCGGTAGCTTGCGCCATTATTTTCGGTAGTGTTTTAGGTGCAACTGCAGCCACATCCGAGAAATGGGGCAATGAAATTATCATGCGCTTAATGGATATTTTAATGGCCTTCCCAGGTATCGCATTAGCGGCAGTGTTATTAGCAACCTTTGGTAACTCAGTGCCGGTCATTATCATCACCATTGCCGTGGTTTATACCCCGCAACTTGCTCGTGTAGTTCGTGCGAATGTGGTATCACAATGGGATGAAGACTATGTGCGTGCTGAACGTGTTATTGGTGGTAGCCGTACTTATATTCTTCTCAAACACGTTGTACGCAATACCGCGGCACCGGTTTTAGTCTTCGCGACCGTAATGGTGGCAGATGCTATTGTGTTTGAAGCCTCGCTTTCTTTCTTAGGCGCAGGTGTACAACCTCCACATCCTTCATGGGGTAACATCCTTTCTGAAGGTCGTAACATCGTATTAAACGGTGCATGGTGGGCGACAACCTTTGCGGGTGTGATGATTCTTTTAACCGTATTAGCCTTAAATATCTTAGCGGAAGGGCTTACCGATGCCTTGGTTAACCCGCGCTTGAAAGGCGGTAAAAAACCAGAAGGTAAATCAGATGAACGTCTTTCTACTGACGTACAAGAAGCGCTTTCTGAAGGTCTTGCATTAAAACGTTACTTGCTCAAATTACATGAAAAAGAAATCACCCGTACGAATCGTATGCAATTAGATCCAAATGCAAAACCGATTTTACAAGTGAAAAACTTATCAATCCGTTTCCCGAATCGTTATGGTGAAATTCCATTGGTTGATAACATCAGCTTCACCGTAAATGAAGGGGAAACCATGGGGTTAGTAGGAGAGTCCGGTTGTGGTAAATCTATTACAGCATTCTCTATCATGGGCTTGTTACCAAAAACAGCTAAAATTACTGGGGAAGTGCTTTTCACAGACCGTAGCGGAAAACAACACAGTTTGCTTAACGCTAACAATCTAAGTGAATTGCGTGGTTCTGAAATTGCGATGATTTACCAAGACTCTTTAAGTGCATTAAACCCATCAATGCGTATCAAAGATCAAATGGCACAGCTCATCAAACGTGGTAGCCACCATACCGCAGAAAAATTGCTGGAATGGGTACACCTCGCTCCAGAAAAAGTGTTGAACCGTTATCCGCATGAACTTTCTGGTGGTCAACGTCAACGTGTGGTGATTGCAATGGCATTAACTCGTGAGCCGAAATTATTAATCGCCGATGAACCAACAACCGCATTAGACGTAACCGTTCAAGCTGAAGTGGTGAAATTATTGAATGAATTACGTGAAAAACTGGGTTTTGCTATGGTATTTGTCAGCCACGATTTAGCATTAGTTGCACAATTAGCTCACCACATTACGGTAATGTATGCAGGTCAAGTGGTTGAAATGGCACCAACATCCTTATTGCTTGCTAATCCAACACACGAATATACCCGTGGCTTATTGGGTTCTGTCCTTTCAACCGAAGTCCGTGCGAAACGTTTATATCAAATTCCGGGCAGCGTACCATCACCTTACGATTTTGCTGCCGGCGACCGTTTTGCAAGTCGTTCATTGCGACCAGATGCTAATCCGGATCAAAAATTGATATTAACCGCCGTGGAAGGTGAGCCGTCTCACTTGTGGGCTTCTCATTTAGCTGAGCCTGTAACGGAAGCGAAAGGAGCATAATATGAGCAGTAGTATTAAAGTCATTAAAGAACAAAACATCATCGATTTAGAAAATATCGTGGTGCAATTTCCTTCTCGCGACGGTTCATTGTTTGGACGTAAAAAATTCACAGCGGTGAATAATGTGAGTCTTGGCATTAAAGCGGGGGAAACCATTGGTTTAGTAGGGGAGTCTGGCTGCGGGAAATCTACCCTAGCCAATGTAATAATTGGACTTCTTAAACCAACATCTGGTTTAGTGAAATTCAACGGTTTACAAATGCAATATGGCAGCTCAGAAGCGAGAAAACAATTCGGTCGCCAAGTATCGGTCATTTTCCAAGACCCAGCAACCGCACTGAATCCTCGTATGAAAGTGTTGGATATTTTGCGTGACCCAATGGATATTCACAATGTGTTACAACCTCATGAACGGGAAAAACGTGTGTATGACTTGCTTTCTCGCGTCGGTTTACCACGTTCTGCAGCACAAGTTGAGCCAACTCGTTTATCTGGCGGGCAAAAACAACGTGTGGCGATTGCACGTGCTTTAGCGCTGAATCCAAAACTGATTGTTGCGGATGAACCGACTTCTGCGTTAGACGTATCCGTTCGTGCTCAGGTATTAAACTTATTGGCGGACTTGAAAAAAGAACTCAATCTTGCCATGGTGTTTATCTCTCACGATATTCAAACCGTACGCCAAGTATCTGACCGTATTGTCGTGATGTACGGCGGTCAAATTTTGGAGACCGGTAGCACTGAAGATATTTTCAACCACCCAACCGTGGATTACACCCGAAAATTACTTGGTGTTGCCCCGTCATTGTTATAAAACGAGTGAATAAAACATCTTAATTTATGACCGCACTTTAAAAGTGCGGTTATTTTTTTGAGCATTTTTTGTTTTAAGGTGTTGATAAATTTTAGAAACATATTCCGAAAGTCTTTTAGAGTTTAGGTTTTTTTCTCAAATAGCGTAGAATGGGCATATAAAAATGAGGAGATTTAACATGCAACAAAAAATTCAACAAGCATTAGCAAACTCGCCACTTTCAAATGCAATTCTTTCTGCGTTAGAAGAACAAGAATGGAAAGGCTTTTTACCGGCTGAAAAAGTGCGGTCAATTTGTGATGAATTTAAGCTTACGCCTGTTCAACTAGGGTTGGCACTTTTGCCCGTAGCGGCTTGTTATAGCCATACACCCATTTCAGAATTTCATGTTGGCGCGATTGCGATTGGTGAAAGTGGTGATTTTTACTTTGGTGCGAATCAAGAGTTTCAGGGTAGTAGCATGGCTCAAACCATCCATGCTGAACAAAGTGCGATTAGCCATGCATGGTTACGTAATGAACCTCGAATCACTGATATTGTAGTGAATTACACGCCTTGTGGTCACTGCCGTCAATTTATGAATGAGCTTTATCAAGCGCAAGATTTAAAAATTCATTTACCACACAGCCAAAATAATCCACTTCCTCAATATTTACCCGATAGCTTTGGCCCGAAAGCTTTAGGCGTTGATTTGCTTCTATTAAACAAAGAAGAACAAGGTTTTACTTTGACGACGGAAGATGAAGTGGCAAATAAAGCGATTTTAGGGGCAAACCGAGCTCATTCACCTTATTCTAAAAGCCCTCACGGTGTAGGCATTTTATTTAAAAATGGGGAAATGATTTGTGGTCGATATGCAGAAAATGCAGCATTTAACCCAAGCTTACCGGCTATGCAAACAGCGATTAATTTTGCCTACTTAAATCAATTGGATGTATCGAAAATTGAGCGAGTAGTATTTGCAGAGAAACCGTTGCGTTTAAGTCACCGCAAGATGGCAGAGCAGTTATTGAAGAGCCTCTGCAAGGTGAAAATGGAATATATTAGCCTGTAAGCACGGTCAAAAATGAATTAGTTTTTGAACGAAAAGAAAGAGGCGAACAGAGATAATCTTTCATGTTCGCCTTTCTTTTTACTGATTTTATGCTAATTCAGCACGTAATTTTTTCGTGACATCAACCATCACTTTTAGTGCAGCAATCGTTTCTGGCCAACCGCGAGTTTTTAATCCACAGTCTGGGTTCACCCATAAACGTTCTTTCGGCACCACTTGTAATGCTTTACGAAGGAGGTGTTCAATTTCTTCTGCTGTAGGTACGCGTGGACTATGAATGTCATATACGCCAGGACCAATATCATTCGGGTATTTGAAATCACCAAATGCGGTGAGTAATTCCATGTCAGAACGCGAGGTTTCGATAGTAATGACATCGGCATCTAAGGCCGCAATAGCCGGTAGAATGTCGTTAAATTCGGAATAACACATGTGCGTATGAATTTGGGTATCATCTTTGCAACCCATTGAGCTTAAACGGAAGGCTTCGCCCGCCCATTTCAAATAAGCATCCCAATCTGCACGTTTTAACGGTAAACCTTCACGAATAGCCGGCTCATCAATTTGAATCACTTTGATACCTGCTTTTTCTAAATCTAATACTTCATCAGAAAGCGCTACCGCAATTTGTTTGCAGACTGTTTCACGAGAAATATCGTTACGCACGAAAGACCATTGTAAGATCGTGACCGGACCAGTCAGCATGCCTTTCATCACTTTATTGGTAAGGCTTTGGGCATATTGTGACCAACGTACCGTCATGGGTTCTGGACGAGTAACATCACCGTAAATCACAGGCGGTTTTACGCAACGTGAACCATAACTTTGTACCCAACCAAATTTGGTGAACGCAAAACCATCGAGTAATTCACCGAAATATTCCACCATGTCGTTACGTTCTGCTTCGCCATGTACCAATACATCTAAGTCTAATTTTTCTTGCTCACGTACAACGAATTCAATTTCTTTTTTCATTGCAGTTTCGTAATCAGTTAAGCTGAGTTCGCCTTTTTTGAAGGCAGCACGAGCATGACGAATGGCTGTCGTTTGTGGGAAGGAACCAATATTCGTCGTTGGCAGAAGTGGTAAATTTAACCATGCATTTTGTAATTTAATGCGTTCCGCAAATGGCGATTTACGTTGGTCAGCATTTTCCGGTAAGTTTGCTAAACGTTCAGCTACACAAGTGCGGTGAATTTCACGCGAGTTTTTACGAGCATCCGCAGCTGCTTGAGATGCAGCTAATTCCGCTTGAACGGCTTCACGACCTTGTTCTAGAGCGGTCTTAATAATGCGTAATTCTTGAATTTTTTGTAACGTGAAAGCCAACCATTGATAAAGCTCAGGCTTATTTGCTTGGAGTTGCGTTTCAACTTCTAAATCATAAGGTGTATGGAGGAGAGAGCAGCTTGGCGCAATCCACAAACGATCACCTAATTTCGCTTTTAATGGTTCAACCACATCTAACACTTGATTCAAGTTTGCACGCCAAATATTACGGCCATCAATGATGCCTACAGATAAGATTTTGTCATAATCCGCGAAGGCAGCAAGTTGTTCTGGTGCGCGCACTAAATCGATATGTAAACCTGCTACAGGTAAGGCTTTTAACAAATCAGCGTGTTCTGCCACAGAGCCGAAATAAGTCGCAAGCAATAATTTCGCTTTCACTTGTTCAGCAAAAGTGGCGTAAACCGCTTTATAAGCAGAAATCCATTCTGCCGGTAAATCTAAAGTGAGAGCAGGTTCATCAATTTGAATGTATTCAACACCTTCTGCAGCTAATGCATTTAAGATTTCAACATAAACCGGCACGAGTTGTGTTAATAAATCAAAGCGATTAAATGCTGCACCTTTTTCTTTCCCTAACCAAAGGAAAGTGAGTGGACCAACGATAGTTGGTTTAACATCATACCCAAGCGCTTTAGCTTCACGGATTTGTGTCACATAATGAGTTGGATTTGCTTTAAATTGCGTTTCTTTATGGAATTCAGGAACAAGATAATGGTAGTTGGTATCGAACCATTTTGTCATTTCAATCGCAAATTGAGTTTTATTACCACGCGCTAATTGGAAATATTGATCGAGTGTTAAATTTTGGCTATCGAAACCAAAGCGAGTAGGAATCGCACCTGTTGCCACTTGTAAATCTAAAATATGATCGTAAAGTGTAAAATCAGCCACTGCGATAAAATCAGCATTTGCCTTGGCTTGGTGCTGCCAATTTAGTTCACGTAATCTTTTTGCAATATCTAATAAATCCGCTTCCTCAATTTCGCCACGCCAGTAACGCTCTTGAGCAAATTTAAGTTCACGCTTTGCGCCTACGCGCGGAAATCCTGCTAAATGAAATGTTGTCATAATTAATCCTTCTATTGTTTAGTTTAGACGTCTAAACGTCTTTTCATGTATAGAATGCAATAAAATAAAAGATTATACAACTTCATAATTTTCAGGTTTTATATGAATAAAATTAATAATTAAGATTTGCTGTTTGATTATTTTCTTTTTCCTTCTCCAAATAGTAGTAACTCTCCATCGTTTTTCTGCATTTTATGATGAAATTTCTCATAACTCATATTTGTTATTTACATATTTATATAACGATGTAATATGAGGCCTTTATATCTTTTTTTATATAATGATATTTAAGGATAACCCAATGAAAAAACAACATAAATTAAGTCTGTTAGCGATATTAGTGATTTCGAGTACAGCGTATGCTGAAGAAAAACTTGAAGCTATTAATGTCACAGCAGAAGAGCAAGTTAAACAATCTCTCGGTGTTTCGGTGATTTCACAAAAAGATTTAGAGCGAGATCCAATTGAAAATGATGCCTCTGAAATTATTGCTAAACAACCAGGGGTCACATTAAGTACAAATGCGCCTGGCGGTGCCCGCGGTAATAAACGTCAGGTTGATATCCGCGCAATGGGGCCGGAAAATACGCTGATTTTAGTAGATGGAAAACCTGTAAAATCTCGTAATTCAGAACGTTATGGACGTAATGGCACACGCAATACACGTGGTGATACAAACTGGGTGCCGGCAGACGCAATCGACTCTATCGAAGTACTACGAGGTCCCGCTGCTGCACGTTACGGTTCTGGTGCAATGGGTGGTGTGGTTAATATCAAAACCAAATCACCAACAAGCGAATACCATGGTAGTTTGAATTTATTTACAGAACAACCAGAAGACAGCAAAGAAGGTTACACTAATCGTCTCGGTTTTAATTTCAGCGGTCCACTAGTTAAAGATGTATTGGGCTTCCGTTTATACGGCAACATTGCTAAAACACAGGCGGATGCGCTAGATATTAACTCGGGAGAGGATTCTAGTACAAATAATAATGCAGCAACGCAAGATAATACACGCTATGCAAGTCGTGAAGGGGTTCGTAACCGCGATATTGCAGGACAGTTAGTTTGGAACTCCGGATCAAAAGTTAACCTTTGATGCAACATATAGCAGACAGGGTAATATTTATAATGGTGATACTCAAAATAGTTCTGTTTTACTGACTCAAGCGATGAAAACGAGTCGTGATCTTGCTTTACAAAAAGCAGAAACGTCAACACTTTATCGCCAAAGTTACGGCTTAACGCATGAAGGAAAATGGGGGGCTTTCGATAACCGCACTTATTTTACCTTTGACCAAACCCGCAACTATCATTATCCAGAAGGTTTATTAGGTAGTACGGAAGGCGCTTATAACGGTTTAGAAAAATCGGTTGGTTTGTTGCGAAATTATCGCTTTAGTAATGAGCTTTATATTCCGTTTATGACCGGTCGTACTGGACATATGTTAACCGTTGGTTTAGAAGGCTCTCGTTCAGAATTAAACGACGCGGCCTCTATGACGCAAACCATGCAAGTTTACGCACTTGTACCTTGGTTAGCTGATAAAGGCCGTAGCGGTAAAGTGGCACAAAATGAATGGGCAGCGTTCTTAGAAGACAATATTATATTGCCGAATGAGAAAACTATTTTAACCCCAGGTATTCGTTTTGATTCTAGTACGAACTCTAAATCAAATTGGAGTCCCTCTCTGAACTTCTCCCATCAAGTTAGCGATAACTGGAAAATCAAAGGTGGGGTAGCTCGAGCTTACAAAGCACCAAATCTTTACCAATCTTCACCAAATTATTTGTTAATTAATGCAAGTAATGGTTGCCCGATTGATAGTGCTAATAACTGGAATAATCCGAATGCATTAACCTCAACAGGTAGTATTGTTAAGACAGATGCAAAAGGTAAACAATATACCGTTCTTCAAAATAGCAATGCAAAAGGCTTTGATTGGGGACGAGCTTGTTACTTCTTAGGTAATGAAAATATTAAGCCAGAAACAAGCTGGAACAAAGAGATTGGTGTGGAATATGAGAAAGATGGTAAGTTATTCTCTTTAGCTTATTTCCATAATGATTACCGTAATAAAATTGTGTCTAACGGTGAATTCTTGACAACGATTGATGCACCAGCTGGTGGTTATGATCGTGAAATTCGCCCAAGCAATACACCAAATGGAAAAGCAATTTACCGCAACTACACAGCAACTAACGTTTATCGTTGGGGAAATACACCAAGAGCAATCATTGAAGGGTTGGAAGGAAATATTACATTACCATTCTTAGATGATGCGCTAGTATTCAGTACCAATTTCACGTATATGCTCAAAAATGAAAACAAGAAAACCGGTAATCCGATCTCACTTGTACCGAAATATACAGTGAACAGTAATCTTAACTGGAAAATCAATGACCATTGGGATGTGAATACCTCGTACACCCGTTATGGCAGACAAAAAACGGTAGAAAATGCTGAAAACTTCATGCAAGTGATTTACACCACGGGTGAAAGCCTTGTTACGCAATATCAACTTGGTAGCTATGGTATTTGGGGAGCTAACGTGGGATATAAATTCAATGATAGTTTAAGCCTACGAGTTGGTGTGAATAACATTTTAGATAAACGTATTTATCGTAATGCAGGTACAGCTCGTACTTATAATGAACGTGGTCGTTCTTACTTTGCTAATTTAAAATACAGTTTCTAAGCTTTCTTTTCTCTATCATCGTTAAACAAAGTGCGGTCAATTTGACCGCCTTTTTTATATTTTAGACAAAAAATAACCGCACTTTTAAAGCGCGGTTATAGAGAATTCTGAACAGTTTAGTTGAGATTATTCAACACCAACCATTACAGAAGTTGCTTTGATAATCGCATATGCTTCTTTACCAACTGCTAAACCTAATTCTTTTACTGCATCGATAGAGATAGTAGAAGAAATTACATTACCGTTACCGATATCAATGTGTACGATTGCGTTCACAGAACCAGTTTCGATTGATTTTACAGTACCTTTAAGTTGGTTTCTTGCACTAATTTTCATCAAGTATTTCCTTATGTTTGAGTTAAAAAAAAGAGCGCGCATTATAACGATAAATGCTTCAAATGAAAATACTACTTAAGAGGTGCTAGGCCTTTCAAGATTTGTTCAGCATTTTCTTTGCTTAATGTATAACCGTAATATTTTTTATAGAAACCTTGCGTTTTTTCCACCATATTTAAGTCTTTAAATTGCTCTGGGTGGAAGAGTTGAGCCGCCCAAAGAATTTGTAAGGCTTCTTCTGCACTGTAGCGGTCCCATGGGAATGTGCCGGTTGGATTCGCATAAATACGATTATTTTTGACCGCACTTATAGACTGCCATGCTGGATCAGCTTTGATTTTTTCGATTGCGGCTTGCGCCTTATTACCACTGCTACCGATGATAATAACATCTGGATTCGCTTGTAAGATAGCTTCCATTGTAACTGTCACCATATTCGCTTCATCCGGTAATACGCTCTTACCGCCGGCTAATTTAATCCATTCACCAATCATCGATTTTCCGCCGTCAATCATCATTAGATCAGAACCTTTAGTGATGTGTAATACGGTTGGGCGTTGTTCATCTTTAAGACCTTTAAGACGTTCTTCAACAAATTTAATGTTACCGTCTAATTCTTTGATATAGCTTTCTGCGATTTCAGGCGCTTTATCACCTAAAACTTCAGCGGTAATCCGTACGGTTTTCTTCAAACCATCAAAATCTTGGAAACTTACACGCACGCCTTTTAATCCCGCTTGTTCCACTTCAGTTAACATGGATTTTTTCGAGAGCAATACGGCATCTGGCTTATGGCTCAACAATTCTTCTGTTTGAATGGTTTCGCCATTGGTTAATACTGGTACGTTTTTGATATTTGGATACACTTCGCTATACCAAGGATTGGCCGCGATAGATGTGGTCGTGCCAACCAGTTTATTGGCACCGCCTAATAGTAAGACAATTTGGTTATTAGCATGCCAAAGATCGGCTACACGTTGTACGTTATCTGGTAATTCAACTTTGTTTCCTTCAACGTCGGTTATGATCTTAGCTTGTAGTGGCATAGCAAAACAAGCGGCAAGAGAGAGGGCGATTAGGCCTTTTTTTAGAGAATGTTTCAACATATGAATGTCCTTCTAGTGGGTTATAAATGAGTAATTGCACAAATTTGTCGTTGTAGTGCAGGCACATCTACTAAACGCAAATCTGTTTGATAAAGCGCTTTTAAGTTGGCTTCAGTAATAATTTCCGGCGCTGTACCGGTTTGTAATCTGCCTTGCTCGTTTAAGATGCTTACACGGCTGTGGGGCAGTGCGCTGTGTAACAACATGGGATGATCGGGATTATGTGTTGTCATCACAATGGTAAAGCCTTGCAGTGAGAGCTCTTTTATTAGGCTTAAGGTTTTAAACACATTGCCGTAATCTAATGCCGAGGTAGGTTCATCAAATAAAATCAGTTGCGGTTGTTGCACCAAAATACGCGCAAGATTGACCAGTTGCTTTTCACCGCCGCTCATTTGCATATAAATTCGGTCTGCAAAATGACTGATGCCAAGTTTATTTAAAGCCTCATCGACTAATGCAAAATCAGCTTCACTTGGCTTATCAAAAACACCTAAATGCGCAGCACGGCCGAGTACCACATAATCACGCACGCGATATTGATAGGTTTGTGGACTGTGTTGCGAGACATAAGCAATTTTTTGCGCAATTTGCTTGCTGCTCATTTCGCTTAATTTGCAATTATCCAGCAAAATCTGACCGCTCTTTGGTTTCAAAAGCCCCGCAATGCAGTTTAATAACGTTGATTTACCACGACCGTTTGCACCAAGAATAGTCAGCAATTCACCTTTTTGTAGGATTAAATCAATGCCATTGAGTAACGAATGTTCAACGTTGTGCCAGTAATAAAGATCGTTGATTTGCAACATTAGTCCACCACCTTTTGTTTAATCAGCACCCAAGCAAAGAATGGCGCGCCAATAAAGCCGGTGAGAATGCCGAGAGGAATTTCTTGAATGTATAAATTGCGAGCGAGAGTGTCGATAACGAGCAAGAAAATCGCACCGATAAGTCCGGCAAGCGGTAAACTTTTGACATTGTTATCACCAATGAAAAGTCGAGCTAAATGCGGAATCACTAAACCAAGCCAACCAATTGTCCCGCTTAAACAAACCGATGATGCCGTCAGCAATGTGGCACAAACCACCATTAATCCACGTTCTAATCGAATATTGGCACCGATTAATTTTGCTTCACGATCCCCCAATGAAAGCACATTTATACGCCAACGCATTAAAAATAAGCCAAGGGTAGTAAGCAAAATAATAGGAGAAAGGATGAGCAAGTTGTCGTAGTTGGATTTGGTTAGGCTACCTAATTGCCAATACACAATATCGGCCAGCTGGGTTTCGGGATCGGCGAGATACTTTAGCAAGCCTAGTGTCGCCATCATAAAGCCCGAAACGATAATGCCGGAAAGGACTAATACAATGGTGGAGTCACGTTGAATTAAACGCGGTAAATTCATGGTGAGCAAGACGGCAATCAAACCACCGACAAAGGCAAGAGCTTGAATACCCAGCATCCCCGAACCGAGTAAAATCGCCAATGCAGCACCGACACAAGCGCCATTAGACACGCCTAAAATATCAGGTGAAACCAATGGATTACGAAAAATACCTTGATACACAACACCCGCAATAGCCAATGAGGCACCGACAAGTATGGCTGCAATCACACGAGGTAAACGAAGATTAAAAATAATGTTGTTTTGCACATCATTGATATTATTGCCAATCAGACTTTGCACTACATCCTCAAGCGGAATCGCAAAACGCCCCCAAGAGAGCGAACATAAAATGAGCCCAATAAGCAAGCACAGTAAAAGGGGAAAGGTAAGGGAGGATTTGTTCATATACTTAGACTTCGTTGTTTTTATAAGTATATAGCGATTATATTTTTTTGTATATAGCGAAATTTGGGTAAAAAAATAACCGCACTTTATCGTGCGGTTACGTTATTTTATAAGCATTTAGCTGGTTTTGGTAGCCCCGCTAGTTTGGTTGCTTGCTTAGCTGGTCCGTCAGGGAAGAGTCGTTGCAAATAGCGGCTATTGCCTTTATCTGCACCTAATTTTTCTGACATTGCTTTTACCAGCATTCTAATTGCAGGGGAGGTGTTATATTCTTGGTAAAAATCACGCACAAAATAAATCACTTCCCAGTGAGCTTCGGTCAGTTCTACATCTTCTAGCTGAGCGATATGTTTTGCTACATCTTCATTCCAATCAGCAATATTAAGTAAATAGCCAAAGGCGTCGGTTTTGATTTGTTTTCCTTGCACGGTAATCATATTAATTCACTTCTTTAAAGCTGATCATTTCGTTATCGGAGTAATCAGACGTATCTTCATCATCAAATTTTATTGGTTCGATACGTTCTTCATCAAATGCGGTATCCCCTTCAATGCCATCAAGTGATTGGCCATGTTTAATGCCTTTGAAATCGAAGAGTTTTGGATCACATAAGTGTGACAACGTAATGTTTTGTATCGCACTAAACATGGTTTCTAAGCGACCTGGATATTGACGGTCCCAAGTATTTAACATTTCTTTTACTACTTGACGTTGTAAATTAGGTTGAGAACCACATAAATTACAAGGGATAATTGGAAATTCTTTGGCTACGGCATATTTTTCAATATCTTTTTCTTTACAATAAGCCAATGGACGAATCACGATTTGCTTGCCGTCATCTGAAATTAATTTCGGTGGCATCGATTTTAATTTTCCACCGTAGAACATATTCAGGAACAGGGTAGCCAACATATCATCACGATGATGACCAAGTGCGATTTTTGTTGCACCAAGTTCTGTTGCTGTACGGTATAAAATACCACGGCGTAGACGAGAGCAGAGAGAGCAAGTTGTTTTGCCTTCTGGAATTTTCTCTTTCACGATGCCATAAGTATTTTCTTCAACGATTTTATAATCCACACCAATACTTTGCAGATATTCAGGTAAAACATGCTCCGGAAAACCAGGCTGTTTTTGGTCTAAATTGACTGCAACGATATCAAATTTAATCGGAGCGCTTTGTTGTAAATTCAACAAAATATCAAGCAGTGTATAGCTGTCTTTACCACCAGAAAGACAAACCATTACTTTATCACCATCTTCAATCATGCCAAAATCAGCAATTGCATTGCCTACATTACGACGAAGGCGTTTTTGCAATTTATTGAAATTATAAGTCTGTTTTTTATCTTGGTTTTGTTCTGTCATATTGATTAACTTTAGCTAATAAAAAAGCCCTGAATCAACTTCAGAGCTTATAAATTCTGTGGTGCCTAGGGTCAGCACCTTTAATGGTTATAAAATCAATTATTTATATTCATTTTGGTGCAGTTTTGGTGCAGTGTATAAATTCTTTATAAGCGTTTCATGTGCCGTATTCCCCATTTCACAATCTCTCCAGCAACGTATCTTTTTTGCTCGTTTTCTGAGCCTAAATATCTTGCCGATGGAAAATCAGCTCTTGTGATAATGTTGTTCGCTGTAAAATTATAGGATTTATTGATATAGATCGCAATATCCCCAATAGTCATGAGATTTTTGCTATTTTCAGTGAAAGCAGCGAACGCCGCCATTTTTGCGGCCTTAACAATTTCTTCTTCTGCTTTTTTTGATAGAGTGATTTGTTCCATAAAACCTCCATGTAAAATAAAAGCCGCACTTCCTTGTGCGGCTTATATCGGTTTGCTTATTTACCTTTCGGCGGTGCTGGAAGTGGTTGCCAGTGAGATATCTCATCATCTGCATAATCAAACCACCCCCATAGATCGGAATCATATATTGCTACTGCTATTGGTGGCTCATGCTTTGGACGATACACAAGATAATAATCATCCTCTGCTGGCACACATTTATCATACTTAATCCATCTACTCATAATACTCATTATTCAAATCCTCTTCCTTAACGAAAACTCCGTCGATTATTTTCCCTTTACGGTCTTTAATTTCATCCCATGCCGCTTGTACACAGCTTTCTAAGGTTAAGCCATATTCATTCGAAATTTTGATAAGACAATATAATGCATAAGCAAAATCATATTCCAAATGACGGTTTGCTTTCCCTGTGTAATTTATTTTTTCTGAAATGCTTGCAAATCTTGCTACACACTTTTCAATCCAAACATCAACCCCTTTTCTAGCCAAGTATAGCAAAGGCGTAAAATCAAAGTTGCTATTAGTTTGCTTATTTAAAATCACCATCACCACAAAGCAATCCCCAATGCTGTCTTTGATTTTCTCCTTGTCGTTTCGTGCAATACCAGCACAAAGCTCGCCAAATTCTTCCATTAGCTTGATAAATTGTTTCTGTGGAGTAGAGCCTAAAATAAGATTTCTATCTTTCGCCCATTGAGCGATTTTTTCAGTTAATTCTTTTTCTTTCATATCACACCACTAATTTGATAATCTTCCACGCCACACCAAAAAATAATCCTATTCCAGCTCCAGCTATCGTAATGACGAAAGCGCCAGCCAATAGATAGAGTAGCCATTCTGTGAATCCTCTCATTCTCGGCCTCCGCTTTGTTTAATTGTTACGGTGTAATTTACTTCTCCAACTTTGCCATCGTCTACCCACTTAATAACAGGCTCTGGAGTGATTTTTAAAACACCTCCCAATCTATCATTGAGCGCAGCTTGCTCCGCTTGAAGTTTTTTATGGATAGCAAACCAACTAGCAAAATCAGGAAGAAAGCGCTTAAATTGTTCTTCTGTTAGCTGTAAAAAATCCATAACAGTTTTAAACTCATAAACTTTCTCACTCATACTTACTCCATCATACTCTTCATAAAATCAAGCCATTTTTGAGCATCTTCTTTTGTGCGGAAACTGTTGCCATTTTGGATTGAAGGATGGTCTAAATCATTAGCAAAGTATTTTTCTGGTTTTGTATCAGCAGGAGAGATAATAAAATATGCTTCATGACGTTTCGGAATAAATGGTTTAGGAAGGCCTTCAAATTTAATCGGTTCTTCCCACATTCCAATGATGTCATATTCCATGGTTTTCCAATGTACTGATTTACCTGTTAAGCTCCATGATGTCGTATTGATGTAAATACCATCAAATCTATACCCAATTAAAGGATGTTCGGCATCTCTTACCTCTAGCTTTTCAACCTCGTTAAGCAAATTGTATTTAACAACGGCTTTTTTCCCATTTCTCAGCATCACCGGCTCGCCATTTAAAGCCGCATCTAAGTTAAATTCTTTCATTTTCGTTCTCCATCAAAACAAAAGGCGCTCACTTGGAACGCCTATTGGATTTGTTAAATATTGATTTACTGTCTTGTAAATATCTACGATTAAATCTAATGGGATGTTAGATCGCTCGTTATATGATTTTGAGTAATCCTGAAATCCCATAGTTGGAGGCAATTTATTGTTGCTCTTTAGTCTTAGGTTGATATTACTTTTAAACCGTGTTGGCTTACGCAGTGGATAACCATAGCAATGGTAATGTGCCAGATTGTCAAACGGTATGGGAAAATTCAAAATATCATTTACATAATGCCAAATTCGACTGCTTGCCGGATTCTCAATTACATAAACTTTCGGCTCATATCGTTTGATAATTTCTATCGTGTTGTAGATACAAAGCTCACCATTAATGCGGTTCAAAAAAGAGCGGTCATATTTGAATTGGACGTGCGGTAAATCATAATCCGCACGACTTCTTACTGTGAATTTTGATAATTCACGATTGACTGCGCCTGTTTCCTGTTTCCAACTTGCATTGCCTCCCCACATTGCACTTGCAACCGACCAACTCTCACAAGGGGGACTAGCTATAATCAAATCAGGTTTAGGCAGCTTATCAAGCTCATCAAATAGCTTGTTATCGCCAAACATACGACTATAATCAGCTAAATTAAGATTAATAAAATGGTTATTTTTACTCTCAATATCTATGCCGATAGGGTATATTTCAATTGACTGGTTGGATTGCTGATTAAATAGCTCTGCACCTTGCGTATAGCAACCATTGCCACTATCGAATAATGCCCAAACAATCATATCAATCACCCGCTTTATGGTTTACCTTTGCCATATTAACCACTGGCAAAATATCAACCAGTGGTCGCTGTAAACTAGTTTGGTGCTGATTATGGATATTATCTTCAGCCCATTGCAGAAAATCTTTTACATCAGCTTTTTTTCTTCCATTGAGCGATATATAGCACTTAGATAGTCTAATTAACTCTTTTCTAGTTCCGCTATTAAGCAAAACCCAATACTTTTTAACATTTTCAATAGATTCAGAGGTATGCTCATCAGTTGTTGGCATTAGGTTGTATTTAAAAGAATCTTCAAAAATACCCTTAAAAAACGAATAAGGGATGCTTACATTAATCTCATTCATCCTCACGCCCTCCGCACTTTAAAATTCCACCTTTCAAGATGTCTTGTTTCCAATCTTCACTTGGTTTGTAAAGCCCACCGGCAAGGGTGAAATAATTTGCGGCATCAATATAATGATCGGCATGGCTTGAATCTCCATTCAAGATTCTCACTTGTTTTGCATTAGCCATTGTTAAACCATAAAATTTAACATTGCTAATTGTGCCAGCTAACCATTTTTCGACAACCGGGCGCATTAGTTGTGCAAAATCTTGCGCACCCTTTTCAAAATCGCCATGCGTATTTTTTCGTTCTTCTAAAATTTCTTCTGCTGTTTTCATAGTGCAACCTTTAATCCATTAAATTCAACTGATAGCTCATTCAATAAGCCTGATAGCACGTTGGCCATTAAAATAAAATCAGCGTAAAAGCGTTTGCCAATTTCTTCTTTGGAAATATCATTGTTTTGCTCTGTGATTCGGTCATCAAATTTCAACCGTTTTAGTGTTCCATCATCACGCAAAACAAATTTGAGATTGTTTTCCCATTCAAGAGCGAGTTTTGATACAAGCCCTGATTGCGCAAGCTCCACAATATCTTCATCGAGCAATGATTTATTTTTGCAACTGATTACGCCAAGATCGTTTTTCTCACGAATCTCAGCCTCTTCTAACAAGATTAGCCAATTAGGCTCTTTATCTGCAATCCACTCAGTCATAACCTCGCAAGGCGCTGTATTAAAGCTAACTGGAATAACTGGAAGTGAGCCTAGTGATTTACGCAATAGTGCTAGGGCATCTTCAGCGATTTTTGATGATGCTGCATCAACGTAAATCAGGTTTGTTTTTAAATCGATGAAAAGTGCGGTAAATTTAAACTTGGAAAATGCTTGAGAGGTTAGCGATGCAACAACATCATCTCTTAATGATAGGCGCTCTGTTTTCTTCAATTTTCGCTGTTCTTTTTCTTCAAGCGCCGCAATTCGGATATTTAGTTCACGGTTGATTACATCTACCGGCAAAATCTTTTCTTCACGTTTAGCCATTAGCAAGACTTTGTTATCTGCAAAATAGGCTAAATCACCATTTGTTTCTAACGGTGCAGTCCAACCGAATCGACTAATCTCAGACGGTTCGCACGGTGTAAACTGGCATTCTTTTAGTTTTGATTCGATTTCACCGAAGTCAATATTTTTTGTTAGGCAATAAATGATCGCATTTTTAAACCAATACATAGTCACTCTCCTTGTTTTTTGTACTTGTCTAAATAAGAAACATCGGCTACGGTTGCCGGTAGTTTAATTTTATTTTTTGGCAAGCTATCTAATAGTTGTTTTTCCCATTGAGGAAACATTGTTAAGAATGTTTTGTCAGTATCGACTGATAAAATTGTTTCTTTAAGTTGTTTTAAATCAATTTCAATTTGACGGATTTCTTTTTGAGTATTTTCCACTAATTCTTTGAATCTTTCGCTTTTGTAAAAATCTGCATCAACAAAGAGGTTATATGTGTAATTTTGTAATCTACATCCTACGTGTGAGGCAAAAGTTAATCGCTGTCCTTGCATTTGCTTTAAAACCCCTTTGTAGAATTTGACAAATTTTTGATCTTGCTCCTTATCAATATCTACTTGTAATTCTTCTGCAAACTGTCTTGCTTTTTTTATGTTTAAAGTATTCATAATTTTAAAATAAATCACTTCTTTAACTTGCTTGCTTAACTTCATTTTTACTCATCCTTATAAACTTAAAGGCCACTATCTAGCGGCCTTATTTTTGTTAGTGTAGTTGATTAACTCACGGATTTTCTCACGCACAAGCTCAAGAGCTTTTTCTAAACTCCGTTCTTTTTCGTGAAGTTCCGCTAATTCGTGTTCTGCTTGTTCTTTATTCATTGTTTATTGCCTTTTCAAATATTTACCACGTAACTTTATAATCACGCCATTAATCACCAAGTTATAACTAACCATTTCTTTCTCCTAAAAGAAAACCGCCTTATTTGGCGGTCTCAATCATTCTTAAAATACGGCTTTGACTTTCCATTACAAGAAAGACTTTCTTGGTTTTAAGGACGATATACGCTCCCTTATCTTTTGGCCCGACAACATGAATATCATCAACATCAAGCTCTATCGGTTTGTTATCAAAGTGCGTTAAAGTTATTTTCTTTCCCATAGCTCACCCCTAAAATGGAATGTTGTCATCAAAAGCATCCACTGGTGGATCAGATTGTTGAGGTTTAGATTGCGCTTTTTGTTGTTTATCTTGCTGTTTAGGCGGTTGATTTTGTGCAGCATCTTGGTTTCGACCGCCTAACATCTGTAAGTTATCGCCTTGAATTTCTGTTGTGTAACGGTCTTGGCCATTATTGTCTTGCCATTTACGAGTTTTTAATCTTCCCTCAACATACACTTGCGATCCTTTATGTAGATATTGAGCGGCGATCTCGGCTAGTTTTCGATAAATGACAATGCGATGCCATTCGGTCACTTCTTTTTTCTCGCCTGAGTTTTTATCCGTCCAGCTTTCACTTGTTGCCACGCTGATATTTACCACTAATTCACCATTAGGCATAGTGCGCACATCAGGATCATTGCCTAAAAAGCCAACGATAATTACTTTATTAATTCCAGCCATATTTACTCCATAGATTTATATGCTTTTAATGTTTTGATAAATGCGGGTATTTCCTTGTCAAACGCTGCCATTAATTTTTCATCTCGCTCAACCGTAAAGAGATAAAACGGTTGTTTTTGATATTCAGGGCAATAACTCACAAAATCCCATGTTTTATATCCAGTCACCCATAAATTTGCTTGCACCTGGATAACATACTCAGACGGCACGCCTCCGTTGATGATGTATTGTATATGCGTACTCATTTTCGGGCATTTAATCTCAAGCCCTTTTTTAAGTTCGGGAATCAATCCATCAGGACTAACCATCAATTCTTTTTTCTCGTTTAAATATACGCCGCCAACTTGCTTGACGGCGTTTCCTGTGAGAAATTCATAAGCAGAGCGGGCAAGTGGCTCAAGCTGATTGCCTCGCTCCATAAAAGCCGATTTATATCCGCCATCTTGTAAACCAAGTATGCTTTCTTCAATCAGCTCAGACATATATTTGATTTGCGAGCTTGATTTTTTACCTGTTGGCGTAACGATATTCTCGATCCCTGTTGCCGTTGGAATACCAAGTCTTGCCGTTAGCCATTCTTCAGTTCCTTGCTCGCAATCAAGCGTTATTAGTCCATCTATCATAAGGGAATATCCTCATCATTACGTTCATCTTTGGCTTGCTGTTCATTTAGCTTGTTAAGCAATCTATTAATTGCATGTTCAGCATTTGATTTTGTGATTTTTTCAATGCTTGGCACATTTCCAGCCGCCGCCAATAATCCCATAAGATTTGAGCCTGTAACTTCAACCAAGTTTTCAATTTGTTTGATTTGTTCAGGAGTGATCAATTCTACCGATTGAGTGTCAATCACCGTTGTTCCGTTATCAGGCGTTGTAGCACTATGCTGATTGATAGGCTCTTCATTTACTTCATCAGCAGTAATTACGCCACCTAATTCATCGGGGAATGCTTTGCGCAATGCGCCAGCCTCAGCGCATTTTGCTAATTGACCTCGAGGGCGTTTTCTCCACATAGAGTTCAATAATCCATCTCTTGTTGTTGCGCAAGCCTCGCTAAAATACTCAGTATGGGAAAATGCGCAACGTTCACCATTAATAAATCGATAGACTGTAACTCTGCACCATTCAGGAGCCTCTATACCTTTGAATGCGACCGTATTCCCAAAAACTGGCTCATCTTGCCCCGCCATTTGACCAGTACGAAATGCCGTAATGCGCTGTTCATAAATACCTGGCATAATGACATCTCGCCAAATTTTTCGATCATTTCCGTTATTATCTTTTTGACCGGATAGAGTGACTTGCATTGGCACGATATGACAAGGTTTTTTAAGAATATCTAACTTACGAGCCTTGCAATAATCTACGGCAAGCAAAATACTTTCATCCTTTGCGCCAGGGAAAACGCTATTTTGCAAAGTTGTCCAAACTGCGGTATCAATATTGCGTTCGGTTAGGGCTGTTTGAATGTTCGCCGGTAATGTATTCATTTTGTTGTTCCTTTAATTAACTTTCTTAAGTGTTACATTGTCACCGTATTGCTCTTTGATTTTACGAGCGAATGATACGGCATCGTTCAACGTTCCTGAGAATGCAATTCTTACTTCAAAATGCTCAACGGCATTGCCAGGCGACAATTCTTGTGCTTTTAACGTTTCACTTCCCATGTCTTTTTCTTTACAAGAAGATTGGACGGCTTGCGTTTCAGCTTTTAATTTTGCCTCTTCTTGTGCTTTAGCCTTGATTTCTAATTCACGCTTTTGCTCATCATCAATTCGTTGTTTAATGATTGGCGCTAAATCTTCTTCACTTGCAATTAACTTGATTGCATCAGGGAATAGATAGCTTGATTTAGCAGTTAGCTGCTCAAGGCGTTCAGTCAAGCGAGTGACTTCAATAGTGATCTCGCTAATGATTAGGGTTTTCTCAGCATTTACGGCTTTCGTTAAGCCTGAGATTGAGCTTTTGCGTTTTGTGCTTTCTTCAATCCGGCTTGCGATCTTATGCTTTGGAATGTTCTCTTCTAGCGCAAGTGATATATCGCTTGTTTTTGCTAGTTTGTGGCGAATATCTGAGATTTCGGCAATCGCATCATCTACGATTTTAGCTTTAATCTCAGATTCTTTAGTTTTGACTAATTTATCTCGTGCCAATCGCTCTTGTCTAAAACGATCAGCAATGCTTTCGGCTGTTTCAACGAGCTTTTTAATATCACCGCCAACGGCATTTTTGATGGCCAATCTTGTTTTATCCTCTAATTCTTTAAGGATTTTTACTTCTTCTTTTGCTGCCAAGAAGTCATCATCGGTTTCAAAATTGCTTGTTAGGGTATAGATAAACGCATCCGCTTGTTTCTCAAAGTCTGCAATATTGGTTGTTAAAACTTTGCTTTCTGTTGATAGGATCAACTCAAATTTTTCTGTCATTTTTATTTACCTTAAATTTAAATATAACCACGTTTATAATCTTCTTCGTTTTGCGCTATGCGATTTTCAGCAAGTTTTTTTACTGCCTTATCTCTCAAATTTTTGAGCGATGCTTGATCACACAAGAAAATATCTAGCCAAGTATTTTCGTTTTCCTCCATAAGCTCAGAAAACTCGCATAATGTTTGGCTATCTCCACTTTTTATTTCTCTTTCTATATCGCTAATTTCATTTTCTACTGCACGCTCATAGGTATCATATTGTTCTTGTGCCTTGTCATAAGCGGTAAAACTAGCCATTTCCCATTGTCGTTGTATCGTTTGCATTTGGAATACCTCTCAATATGTCAAAGTAAGAGCATAAATCCTCGTATTTAAATGTTCTCACCCAATGACCTCTGATTAATTTTTTGCCTCTAGGCTTGATTTGGCGATAATAAATCGCTCGCTCGATTGTGGTTGCGTGTACGCCAAAAAGACGATGAATCTCAGTAAGTTGAAATTCAGTTTGGCGCTCAGATTCAGGCTGTTGATTGCGCATTTCGTTGTACTCATCAAAGCGTTTTAAATAACGCATCTTAGCCTTTGAAATACGCTTAACTAATGTTGGCTTGGTTGCTAGTCCAGTTTTCGGTTTTAATCGTTTGGCGAGCTTATTATCGAGCCGTTCAGCCGTATTTGCTTTTAACTCTTCACGCTCTTTCTTTCTCGTTTCGGCAAGTTCTATTGACTGGTAATTTGATGATTTCCACCATACCTTGCCACCAACTCTTTCAACAACATACCAGCCACCTTTCGGATAAGGCTCAATCTTAATTTCTACTTTCGCTTTTCCCACGGTCTAATTCCTTTTGCTTGATATTTGTATAAGCCATAGCCTCTTGTTTTGCTGGCTCTGTTAAATTTGGTTGATATTGCCCGTTCTTGGCAATCCACTGTATGCGAGCTTGTTCACGCTCTAACGCAGTAGGCTCGCTTGCCTCTGCTGCAAGTGCTGTTAACATTGTCATAGCGACTAGGCAGATTGATAGGATAGTTGCAATTACGTAAGCAGTGTTTTTGATAAAAGTCTTGATTTTCATAGGTTTCACCTCGGATGGTCATGAAAATATTGGTTAAAAAAATCCCCTAGAGCCAGCTATAAGCAACTAGGGGTATAACCAATCTTAAAGGAGATATTTTTTATTATGCTATTGCTGTAACCAGCTAGAGCCGCTCTCGATTCCATTTAATTTTCAAGAAGACTGGGCGATTCCATTCGCATTGTGAGAACGGCTTTAGCTGGTGGCTCTTTCGGGATTTGAACCCATTGCGTTTTTCTTAAAGTTAGCATTAAACTAATTTTTATCTTAGTGTTAAAAGTGTCGGTTTCCACAACCAACTCAACAAAGAGCCATTAAATACCTTTCTTTATACTTGCAAGGCTCAAGTCCCTTATTGTCTCTCACAACACTAAGGAATATAATTAAATCTCTCACAACACTAAGGAATATAATTAAATCTCTCACAGCACAAATAAGGATTCTTCTATGAGAAACTATTTAATTTCTTACGATTTATACAAAGCTGGGCAAAATTACGATGGATTGATTAGTTATATTAAAAGCCATCAAGTTTGGGCTGCTATTCATAAATCAGTTTGGTATATCAAATCCAATAAATCTGCAGAACAAATTCGTAATGAACTGCTCATTTATTTAGATGAGAACGATAGTGTCTTTGTTACGGATATGAATAGTGCTGCTTGGAATAATCTGCCTGAAGGAAATGGTGAATACATTAGGCAGAATTGGATGAGGTAGATATACTCCCATTACCAGTGTTTAGCCCATTTCTATTAATTATTTCGATTGCTGAACAACATCTTTGAGCGATTAATTCTGGCTCTAAACAGCCATTTTCAACAGCTCTCAATACAGCCCATTTGATATTTTCTTTATCTCTTTCAGATAGGCTGTTTTCTTTTTTTTCTTTCATTTTTAACCTCGTTTGTTTTATGTCTGCCATTTCAAAGCACACTCTGTCTTGCATTTGACGCGTTCGCATGCTTAAAACTGTCGCTCTGCCGAATGCGCTTTGAATTGGTGGCATACTTGTTTTAAATCGCTATGCCAACGATTGTCCAGACCTACCCAAATTTTTTGATCTGCCGACTTCGCAATCTGTATCTTGCGTTGGGAGCCAATGCGATTGGGCTAATACAGTAGCGCAACCAATCCGCTCAATCCATTACCCTTACTTGCTTTGGACGTCATAATGGACGAAATATAAGGGTGGTACACCCTTATTACCGTCTCTCCGATATGTCACGCACTTTTCGCCGCGTTTGCGCTTTTATAAACCGATCCGTGGGCTTGTTTGCCATTTCCCCCGACCGAACTCGTATCCTCTAAGGGATTGCTTAAAGATATAAACAGCGCTGCCATTGACCTGCCAACCACATCACTTCGGTTAAACACGCAGTACAGTTTTCTGCTCTGGGGGTTACTCGACTTAAATCAGTCGATAATTTATATCCCGCACGAGACCAAGTTTTTAAAGAGCATCGAGATATTTGTTTGTGTATCTCGTTTTGATGGGTGTATTATGTACTAGCGGTTCATATTAGTCAAGAACAAAAAGTACAATTTTATAAATAAATGTACTTATAGTTCATATTTTGTTGATTTTTAAAGAAATAATTTTGAAAATTTTTTTACTTTTTGTTGAATTTGTGACATAGATCACAAATTTTGAACAAAAAAGAATAGATTATTGATATGAAAGCGGAGGTTTTTGATGAATTTTTTATATTTTTGTCTATAATTGCGTTAATTTTTAACTCAGAATTAGAATCAGAAATAGATGTCAATTAATCGAATGCTTGATAAGGACGTTCGCCAAGCGGTAAAAGACAAAATATTAAAGGCGCATATTAACGATCCATCTACGTTGGTCATTGATGAATTGGGGTTAGATCATGGGCGTAATAGAGTAGATATTGCTGTAATTAATGGTGAATTACATGGATATGAACTAAAAAGCGATTCTGACAATCTTTTGCGTTTACCACAGCAATCTATGGCTTATTCGTCTATTATGGATAAGGTCACTCTAGTTGTTGGGGAAAAGCACGCTCAGGAAGCAATTAATATTATTCCTGACTGGTGGGGGGTTAAGATTGCTACGATGAATCCTCGAGGAAGTGTGAATATTGTTACTTATCGTCGCAATAAAAAGAATAAGGATATTGACCCATTTGAGTTATCAAAACTCATCTGGAAAGAAGAGGCGTTAGCTTTACTAGCGATAAAGATTAAGGTTGATTGGCGCATTCGTAAACTTACAAGAAAAGACATCTACAAATTAATCGTAGATACCTTTTCTTTAAATGAGATAAGAGATAATACTAGGGCTATATTGAAATCCCGCGTAAATTGGCGATCTGGCGAGTAACAAAGGTTATATGATGATTATGACCTACCTTAACCCAAACCCCCATGTTGCCTGGTCCGCAAACCTGGGCGCTACAATCGTATAAGTATTTATCCCCCCATGAATAGCTATCCCCCATAAAGTATGGAGAATTAACTATATACCCCGCCATTGCGTGATATTGCCCAAATCCAGATGAATGCGAGCGGACTTGGTAACCTACCGCAAAAAGATAACTATCTGAGATAGTATATCGTATTTTTGCATTTGGGTTTACAAACGTCATAGGCTCCGCTTCGTCTGGGTGCGTTATTGAATAGTCGCCAAAAATAATAGAATTCTTTTGTGGTGCTGAAGTATAGTAATCATAAAAACCAAGCCATTCAGTTCTTGGCTCTATGCCAAATGGCATATAGTTATCTCTTGGTAACTCACTTGGGATGGATGAACCTGTAATAATTATATTTATATTTGGCGATATATAACTAGAAATATGGCTAATATATGTTGATATATTAAATGAATGGTTCTGTCTGCTTGTTTCTATGTCACTTCCAAAGTCCAATATAACATCTGTTACATTTGATAATGAGCCAATTAATTGTTTTAAATTATTTGGTGTGGAGTGTGAAAAATTTCTTATTTTTACTAGTATAGCTGATGATATTCTATTTTGGATTGTGTAATTTATAGCAATTTGATTGGGATTATCTAAGTGAATTACAGGAGTGAATGGGATATTATTATTAACAAGATCAGAAAAGATGGCCGTAACATGATCTAATTGATTTATATTGAAGTTAGTTACTTGACATATATCAATAAAAACTTCTCTTGAAGCCCATTTATTATTTAAATTATTGGATAATGATGTCGCTCTCTCTCGACACTTATCTTGAGTTAAAATAAATAACGGTTTTATATTGTTTTTTATTTTCTCATCCAGTTCACTCAATGCTAAAAATTCATTTTGTTTGGTTTTTAAAACAGGAACGTAAATAAAGTTTTCCATAGTTTCTCCTTAGGTTGGTTGTTATTAAAAAATCATAATATTTGGTGTCAATTTCTTGACCGGCATTTTAATTACAAAACTTCAATTCTTTCTCTTGCCACACCAATAATCCGAATTTCTTGCTCTAACGAGCTTAATGTTGGAAACATTGGATTGAGAGGTACTAATTCAAAGTGTGGTAATCCGTCTCCTGTCATTGTGCCAAGCTCTTTGTATTGCTTGAATGTAGCTTCGTTATTACCATTAATTGCAGCAACAAATTTTCCTGGAGTGGGGTAAATGTTAGGATCAATTAGTACCAAGTCACCTTCATTGAAGCGAGGTCTCATTGAATCTCCAGTGATTCGTAAATAAAATGAATCATCTGATGCAATAATTGTACTTGGGATCATTTCGTAGCCATCAAAGCCTTCAAGGGAACTTATGCCAGCCCACAATCCAGCTTGAATAGGGCTTAATAGTGGATATGCTCTTTGCTTTTCAATTTGCTCTATTGAGGCATTCTTATCACCATAACTTAGCCATTCTTTTGTAACGCCCAGAAAATCGGCCAAAACATAGATATTCGATTGAGTTGGCAACGTCTCGGCATTGAACCATTTACTCACGGCCTTTGGTGTTATTTTCAGTATATCTGCAATAATTTTTCCTCTGCCTTTCTCTGGCAAATTTTTCATTTTGCAAGCTACATCTAATCTTTCTGCAAAGTCTTGTTTGATTTTTTCTTCAGTAATCATCTTTTTCACCTTTGAACTATTGGTTCAATTATAAATAAAACTTGAAGTACTTTCAGTTCTGGTTTATTATGTACTCAAAGTTCATTCTAAGAGGTTATATATGGAAAGCTTAAAACATATTATTGACTTTTTGGGAGCAGCTAAAGTGGCAGGTTTGTGCGGTATTTCTGTGCGTGCAGTTTACAAATGGCGGACATCAAATTCGCTGCCAAGAACTGAATATACAGGAGAAACCAAATATTCAGAGATTCTATCTCAAGCCTTAGAAAATTCTGTCTCAGCAGAAGAGATTAGAAACTTCAGCAATCCCATTAAATCAAGCTCTGCGCTTAGCGTATGAGTGCAATTTATCAGAATTACCCGAAAAGAAAACCATAAAAAAGTGGGAAAAATTATGACAATGAAAAAAACCATTATAGAGATGATCGAGAAAGTGCCAGGTGGCAAAAATGCGGTAGCCGGATTTCTCGGATTTTCAGAGGCGGAGATGAATAACCGCTTATATCACACGAAAGGGCAGCGTTTTAAAAACGAAGAATTGATTGCTATCCAACTCGAGTATGGCTGCACTGATTTTATCGATGAACTTTGTCGTAATGCCGGTGGACGTTTTGTAAAAGATACCGATGCAGACAATCTAGATGCGGTGGAAATGGCAAATATCCAACTACACGAATTATCGGCTCGAGGCATGCTTTTTGGTGTATTGGAAGATGCGTTAAAAGATGGCGAAATCACCCAAGAAGAAGAGGAGGTAATTCGAAAATTATTAAACAAACATTTAGTAGCGACACAACACTCAATCGAGTGTGTTATTGCGCTAAATAAACGGAAATAAAAAGCCCCTGCGGGAACAGAGGCTAATTGGTTAATTAGTATTAACTCCCTTTATCAGTCGGAGGACTTCAAAAGATGACTAAATTATCACCGAAATTTAATGAAAATGCAAATGAAAGTTCTAGTAAAACTCAAAAAGCATTAATCCTGAAAGCCTTACAACAAGGCGACCGCTTAACTCACTTAGATGCGGAAAAACGTTTTAACTGCTTACGCCTTGGCGCAAGAATTTACGACCTAAAACAACAGGGTCACAAAATCGAAAGACGAATGATTGTAGTACCTAGCGGCAAATGCGTTGCTGAATACAGATTGGTGGCTTGATATGAAAAATATTACATACAAAGAGCTTACTTTATTGGGGGCGGATCATGAATAGTAGATTTATTCCAAACTCTTTCATTATTCCTAATTCCGTTGTTGATGAATTAATGGCTGACATGAGCGGTATTGAGCTTAAATGTTACTTATTTGTTGTTCGTAAAACTAAAGGATGGAATAAAGAATACGATGCAATCTCTTTAACTCAATTTGTTAAGTTCACTGGGGCTGGAAAAACTGCGGTGGTTGATGCGTTAAAAAATCTTGTTGAGTTAGGGCTTTTAGTTAAAAAAACAGGAGTAAGAAATACCTCAGTTTACGCAATCAACTCGTTCGGAAATCAGACTAGTTCGGAAAGTGAACTAGTTCAGAAAGCGAACAGCACTAGTTCGGAAAGTGAACTAGTGACTAGTTCAGAAAGTGAACATACAAAAAACAATAATATAAATACCACTACTAAAAATAAAAATAATAATACACGCACTGCAAAAACAAACGTAAAAGATCTGCTTGCTGAATATGGTGTTACCGGTCAGCTTGCCGATGAATTTATTGCCCATCGTAAATGCAAAAAAGCGCCAATCACTGAAAGAGTGATGACTTTAATCGCTAACAATGCTCGCATAGCTGGAATTGAAACCTCGTTTGCGATTGAAATTATCTTGGCAAGAGGCACTTGGGTTACGTTTGATGCAAGTTGGAATTGGCAATCAACTGCCTCTTCATTGCGCAATGAAAAAGCCAAAACAGGTAAATTTGATGCTCACAATGGTTTAAGAGATAGAGATCTTGGAAAAACAGAAGTTCCAAGTTGGGCTTTAGACGGTGAAGGCGAGGTGTAATCATGGATAAAAGAGAATTACAAGAAAAGCTAACCAGTCTTAAATCAGAGTATAAAAACGCAATCAACGGATTGCCAGTGGCCGAAAATCTACTGCCAAGCCAACAGGTTAAGGCGTATTGTCCGAAACACGGCGAATTTACTAAGTATGTAAGAAAAGTTGAATTTTTCAGTAAAACGTTTGAAACAAGATGCCCACACTGTATCAAAGAAGAAATTGAATTAGTTGAGCAGCAAATTAGAGATTTTGATAGCGAGGAAAGACAAGCAAAAATCAAAGAGCTAAAAGATAAATCAGGTATTCCACTAAGATTTGCCTCAGCTAACTTTGATAGCTATATCGAAACCGCTCAAAATCGCTTGGCTAAGAAGATTTGCCAACGTTATGCAGATAAATGGTTAGAGCGATTCAAATTAGGCGGTGGGTTGGTATTTTGCGGCAAGCCAGGAACAGGGAAAAATCATTTGGCTTGCGCCATTGCTAATAGCGTAATCGAAAATCATCAATCTGATGTGTATCTAACCACTGTAATGCGGATTATCCGAAAGGTTAAATCAACATGGGGTAAAGATTCCGATTTAACTGAGGAAGATGCAATTAAATTTTATTGCAGTAAGAGCTTATTAATCATTGATGAATTAGGCGTACAGTTCGGTACAGAATCAGAAAAAATCATTTTGTTTGAAATTATCAATGAGCGATACGAGCAAATGCGGCCAACAATTCTAATTAGCAATCTGACTGAAGAAGAATTAGGCAAATACATTGGCGACCGTATTATCGACCGAATGAAAGAGGGTCAAGGTGCAGTGATTAAATTTGATTGGGAGAGTTACAGAAAATGATGGAACAAAAATTTGATAAAGATACCTATCCAACTCCATTATCAATTTTTAATCCGCTTGATAATGAGTTCGTCTTTACTTGTGATGGTTGCGCCAGTGCTGAAAATGCCAAAGTGCCTGAATTTTTTATTACAAAAGAACAGGATTTTTTAACTTATCCGCTAAATGATGAAAGCGTATTTGTAAATCCTCCATATAGCAAACCATTACCATTTATTGAAAGAGCAGTAAGCCTCTTTGAAAATAATAATTGCCTAGTCGTTATGCTGCTCCCTATCGATATATCAACAAAATGGTTCACTTTGGTTACGCAAAAAGCAACTGAAATCCGTTTTATCGTTGGTGGACGAGTTAAATTTCTAAATGGTGAAACTGGTAAATATGTTGATGTTTGCCGTGGAAATGTAATTGCAATTTTTAATCCATATCAAAGAGCGATGAATCAAGTTATCCGACACGTTCATATTGATTCATTCAAGGATTTAGAGTGGCGTAAAAAATAGTAAATCCACTAGACGGAACATCAGGAAGATGGGCAAAAGTAAACGTAAGCAAAAAACGGAAATTTTTGCAGTTAAATATGCCAATGGTGCGGTTGTAGCTGAAACGGATTATGACCGCAATTTACTCAAGGGGTTGCCGGTTGGAAGTGCGGTAAAAATTATACCAATTAGCAACAATCGTAATTATCAACATCATAAGAAATTTTTCGCATTGCTAGATTGTGGCTTTGAATATTGGCAGCCTGAATTTAGCGTACTCACACAAGCTGAAGAATGGATTGCTCAAGCGGTTGCAAAAAAGATAGCGATTGCCGCAAACGATGAAAATTTTTATCAAAGAATAACAAAACCAATAGCGGATAGCGTGCTTGCAGATGTGCGATTAAATCGAGAATCAAAGCTCGATTATGAGGGGATGAAAACGCTTGAATCGTATTTAGATCACGTTATGAAAAAAGCGGGCTTTTATGACATTAAGCCGGTTCAGGATGGTGGAACAATCAAAGAGAGATGGTCAATATCATTCGCCAATATGAGCCAAGAAAAGTTCAACAGTGTTTACAAAGGAGTGTATGGCGTAATTTGGAATGAAACACTATGCAACATTTATGAAAGTGAATCTGATTTAGATAACAGAATTGATCAATTAATGGCATTTGGAGGATAAGCGAATGGAATCGCTAAATTACATCATTTTACTATTAGGCTTTATGGCTGCACCGTCTTTAACCTTTATCGTTGCGATCATTTTTCAAAATTATATCACTAGAGTTATTTTCCATTGGACGGCTTGCGTTAGCATGGTTGGCTTTTGGCTTTCGATAGTGATTGGATTTGGTTATTGGTTGGCTAAACATCTTGGATAAGAAACGGTGTTGGCTATGAATGACAAGGAAAAATTTGAGCGCACTAAACCAATAGTGAATGTTGGAAAAATAGGACACGTTGATCACGGCAAAGATATTATAGCGGCGGCAGTGGCATCAGTATTAGCAAGAATGGCTAAAGAAAATTTTGAAACAACCATGCCGAAAGTATCTTATCCGGTAGAGCGATTTAACAAAAGAGCGGTGTATTCAAGAGGAAAATAAAATGGCTAATTTACGCAAGGAGGCGAAAGGGCGTGAATGTCAGGTCAGAATCCCTGGCATTTGCACAGGCGAAAATGAAACAGTGGTATTGGCGCACTATACAAGCTCTTGGCTTAGAGGCATGGGAAGTAAGCCGCATGATATTTTTGGAGCTTATTGTTGTGCTGCTTGCCATAACACAATCGATGGAAGAGTAAGAACAAGTTACTCCCGAGAGCAATTAAGACTTATGCACGCTGAGGGAGTGTTAAGAACAATCAACATTTTACTCAAGGAGGGGAAAATATGTCTGATTGGTTAGAAGTTGCATTACCTTATCCGCCGTCAGTGAATCATTATTGGCGGCATACACGAAACGGACGGCATTATATCAGCGAGGCTGGTAGAAAATTCAAAACGGAGGCTTTGAGAATTTTAAAACAATTTGATCCATTTACAGGCTCAGTGGCGATTTGCCTTGATGTGTACTATCCCGATAACCGCAACCGTGATCCCGATAATATAAACAAAGGGCTTTTCGATAGTTTGGTCGCCTCAGGATTAATACAGGACGACAATAACAAAGTGATAAGAGATTTTCGCAGCAAAAATTGCGGAATTAAAAAAGGCGGAATGGTAGTGGTTAAAATTAGAGGGCTTGAAAATGAGTAAATCAATCGAATTGTTAATTAAGTTGCATGATCCAAAATGTGTTAGTGTTGAAACTGCCGGTCGTGGCGGCGTTGCATTGCTTTATAAAGAGCAAATTATTTGTGCTTTTGCTCAAGCTGAAAGTAAATATATGCTTGGCTATCATTTACTAATGAGCAAATACCGCCAAGAAAAATCCTCAAGAGAATTTGTTGATAGTTATGTTGATGCGTGGTGTGAAGAGTTTGGCCATCCTGAACACGCCTCAGAGGCCTTAAAATATGTTGTTGATATGGTATGTGATTTGCCGTTGTCTAGTCAGTTAAGACATATTAAAGCGTTAAGAAAACGCTATTTACGCTCACAATATGCGCATTTATCAGCTTTGGATAGAGCGAACAAGGTTGCGGAAGAAAATGGATTGCCGGCAAATAGCGTTGAGGCTCGTCAGTTGAGAATTAGAGAATTAAACGATTTGCGTAAATCCAACACTTGCCCTCGCTGCCGTGGCACAGGTGAAGTAGGTAGAGTGCAAAAACATAAATGCCCTGAATGTGATGGAACAGGTAAACTGAAAGCAACAACCTACCATTTAATGAAATCCATTGATTGCACTGAGGCCTACTTTAAGCGTTACCTCAATGCGCTTGTGGTGGATTTTGAACGCCATTGCTACGAGGAAATGAGTTGCGCAGAAAATGTAATTAAGCAGTATTTGAAGAAAGAGATGCAACAATAATTTATATATGTGATGCAGATCACAGACTATTTTTAGTGAATGAATATAATTAAATACTGTTACTTTTTATGGAGGCTATATGCGAAAAATATTAACTGTTTTATCTGCTTTTGTTGTTATTAGCTGCTCTAGTGGTAATGGGGCTAGTACAACAAAATTGAATTATTTAGAGGTTGATAATTTTTTTAGTTCAAAAACAGATATTGACGGGAAAGGAAGTCAATATAGCCTTTTACTGAAGAAAGAAGTGCCATTTACAAGTGAAGAAATACTGAGAACCGAAAAGCACTACAAAGCTATAAAGCGAGCTATGGCAGAGGTAAATCCAGCGACAGCCGGTTACTATGAACAGATCACAGATAGAGAGCAGTTAGAAAGCAAAAAAATCTTTTCCGGCAAAAGATTTACTGTGAATTACATCAAAATTGTAGAGAAAGGCGAATATCCAACCGTTTTATTGAACGAAAGAGTGGAAATTGTAAAAAGCGATGGTGGCGTATTATATCCAAAATACCCTAAAACATTCTATACAGTTAAGTTTGACTGCGGAAATCCGCATAATGATTCCATAAAGAATATGTATGCAAAAAGCATCATCCCAGAAAAAGGAAATGCAGAAGTTATTTTTGAATTACTCAATCCAATAAGAGTTACTGGTGGTGAGAAAATTAAGTTAAGATATTACTTTTCTAATAATACGGTTACAGATGAAGAGATGTATTATTCAAGAGAGACCGCTGAATCATCAATGTATATTTTCGATAAGGCTAAACAAGTAGCTTGTGCGGGGTGATTAAATGAGGTTGTTTCTGCTACTGTTGTTTTCACTTGTAACTAATACAGTATTCGCAAATCACACAACTTGCAATGATATAGGTGAAACTGTTATTTGTCGTGGATCTAACGGATTTTCAAGCACAACACATAGAATTGGAGACACCTATATCACAAACGGCTCAGGTGGTTATAGAGCAACAACTCACCGCATAGGCGGTGATATATATCGAGGTAGGGATAATAGAGGTAATACATGGAATATCTATGACGACTTGGATAATAAATACTGATGGTTAAGCGGTTGTAATATATAAGATTCATTGACTTTTAATAAGCTTTGCAGTAAAATTCACAAAAATGACCGAGGTGTATTTTATACATCTCGGTTTTTTATTATCAATCGTGGGATAGCCTAAAAGATAAAACTGGCTTTAATCCGAAATGTTAATTGCAAAAGCTATCTCCTTATCAAAATAAGCTCGCATATCTATGCGGGCTTTTTTATTACCTATCAAACGATGAGGGAAATCAAATGCCTATGAAAGATCCAGATGTATGGGCTTTAATTTGGGCGTGGTTACAGGTCAACATTGGAAATGGATCAATTCAAAGCGCCGGCGCCGCTATTGCAATGTCGCTTTTAAGAATTGGCTTTATGCGAAAAAAACCATCCTTCCGCTATATGTTGATTGATGCAGCTATTTGCGCATCTATTGCTGGTGTAGCTGTTCCAGTTTGTACCCATGTATTCGGTCACGCCGATTTTTCAGCGTTTTTCGGAACGATGATTGGATTTATCGGCACGGAAAAAATCCGTGAATATTTATTCAAGTTCATTAATCGGAGAATTGAAAAAGATGATGCACATTTCACAGACGACGTTCAATAAAATTTTCCCTAACGCAATCGCTGGAATCTATAAAGCGATATCAGACAACATTGAAAAAGCGGGGTGTATTACAAAGGCACAACAAGCTATGTTTATTGCTCAGTGCGGGCATGAAACACGAGGCTTTACACGTTTTTGCGAAAGCATGAATTATTCTGTTGCCGGATTAAGAGAGACATTCCGCAAATACTTCACTTTAGCGCAAGCGCAAAAATATGGATATGTAAAAAATAAAGCTGGTGCAGTTATCCAAAAAGCCGATCAGGTATCTATTGCTAATATCGCCTATGCAAACCGCATGGGCAACGGCAATCAGGCAACTGGTGACGGATGGAAGTATAGAGGCCGTGGGCTACCGCATCTTACAGGTAAAGATAACTACCTCAGATTCCAAAAATGGTTAGGGAAATCCATTATGCCTGAAGAAGTATCAACTGATTTAGATTTAATCGTTAAATCAGGCGTTTGGTTCTGGCTAGATAAAGATTTAGCTAATTGCACTTCTGTTGAAAAAGCCACACTTCGGATAAACGGTGGAACAAACGGATTAGAAGAGCGTTGTAAGCTCTATCGTGATTTAATGGTGAGCTAATATGGGTAAATACATCTTTGGCGCACTAGGCGCTTTACTGATTGCGTTCTGTTTCATTTTAAGTCATCAAGTCAATGTTATTAATACGCTGAAAGCAGAAAACGCTGCTCAAGCTAAAACAATCGAATTGCAGTCCGAATCAATAACAAAACTTGAGGCTGATATTGCAGAAAATGAACGCTTAACGTTTGAAATCTCGAAAGAGGATAACAAAACAAGGGAACAAGCCAATGCGATTATTAAATCTATTCCAAAAGCTGACAAGCAAAGTGATGCGTTTAACGCCAATGCTCCTCTTAGCGTTATTGACTTCTTGCGCAAGTAAACCTCAGGTGGTCACTTGCCCTCGATTGCCGGTTGCTTATGTTGCACACTTAGACAAAACTCAATTCTTGGGTGAAACCTATGGTGATATTGCGCAATACGCCGTTGTGTTAAAGCGTGAACGTGATATGTGCTTAAACCGCATCGACAAGATCCGTGAATGGCAAACTGAGAAATTAAGTAAATAGGGCTAATCAATGTTTTTTCCAAAATCAAAGAAGAAACTTCTTGAAGAGGGATTTACCCATCATTGCAAAGTATGGGGAATCCCTTGTTATGTTGGCGGCTTAGATGAAGAAGATCCTCTTATCGATACCGCCAACTTTATTCCGAGTTGGGTGTTAGACTTAGCTGATGCAATTTGCTTTACCATGCTAGATTATCAAAATAGAGATAATCCGCATTATTTTAAAGGTTGGTCTATCTATGTAGGCGACCCGCTTTAATTAAACCAATATGCCCGCTTAATTGCGGGCTTTTTTATATATCGTTTATGGCAAGAAAGAATTGGAACGCACTTCAAATAGAATACATCAAGTCTTATGCAAAGACTGGCGTATCTGTAATGGAATGGTGCAGAAAGAAAGGGCTAAACTTCGCCACAGCTAAACGCTATATCAAAAAGCCTGAAACAGCATTCGCACAGTTAGAAGAGAGCAAACAATCCGATATAAGAGCGAAAGTAGAAATAAGTCCAAAAGAGGCTGAAACTGCGAAAAGCGAAAATATATCGGAAGTTATTGATATTAAAGATGATTTAACTGAAAAATGCGAATCTAACTGCGAAAGCAAATCTGAAACTGCGAAACCAACTGCGAAACCGTCTAGATTCTCTTCTGAATTACAATCTCAAAGAAGAATAAAGCATGGCGGTTACGCTCGTTACTTTAAAGACAAATCAGCCTTTGATGTTGTAGTTGATTTTAGCCTTAAAGACGAGATTGATTTAATGCGCCAACGTGCCATTGCATCAATCGAGAACCTTGAAAAGTTCACTGCTGATTTAAGTCACTGTAAAACGGCTGAAGATAAAGAAGTTACCTATAAGCTAATTAATGCCGCTCAGAACGCATTAGATAGAGCGGTTGCACGAATTGAGAGTTTAAACCGCACAAATAACGATATTGGTTTAGTGCTTGAAACAATCGAGTTGAGAAAGGCTCAGACGAAAGAAACCTTGCTTAAAGCTGACAAGCTCGCACAAGAGTTAGGCGCAAGAGCAGCAAGTAAACACAAAGTGGAATACACAATGGATTTTACAGGCGGCGATAATGAAGATTAATTATATCGCCTCGCCAACCTTTCGCCGAGTACATAAATCAAACGCATTAGTAAAGGCAATTCGTGGCCCGATTGGTAGTGGTAAATCAGTTGGGTGTGTAATGGAAATGTTCCGTATTTGCTTAAACCAAGAGCCTAATTCTGATGGTGTTCGCCGTACTCGTTGGGCTTGCGTGCGTAATACTTACCCTGAGTTAAAGGGTACAGTGATCAAAACATTCCAAGACTGGATTCCTGACAGTATTTGCCCGATTAAATATGACAGTCCAATCTCAGGATTGATGAAAATCAATCATCCTGATGGCAAAACAACGGTTGAGGCTGAATTTATGTTCCTATCCATGGATAAGCCAAAAGATGTTAAGAAATTAATGTCACTTGAGCTTACAGGGATTTGGATAAACGAGGCTCAATTCTTGCCAGTATTGCTTGTTACTGAGGCGGTTACTCGTACAGGGCGTTACCCGAAAAAGAGCGTATTAGAGGGATTTGATGGCGCAACTTGGAACGGCATGATTATGGACACAAACTCGCCTGATGACGATCACTGGTGGCATGAATTTGAAACCGCCGTTGATGAGGAAACAGGCGAAAGTCTAACGCCTAAAGGATGGGAGTTCTTCACTCAGCCTGGCGCATTAATTGATATTACAGGCATTCCATATAGCTCTTTATCCAATGAAGTTAAAGCCAATATTGAGGCTGGCTTATACGTTGAATATAAAGGGCATAAATTCGTGGCTAATCCACTTGCTGAGAACGTTGAAAACCATAAGAAAGGTTATGGGTACTGGTTCGATAGCTTGCAAGGTCAAACGCTCAACTGGATTAAATCTCGCATCTGTAATGAGTTCGCAACAGTACAAACAGGTAAACCAGTTTATATGGATCACTTCAACAAAGAATTGCACGTATCAAAAGATAAATTATTGCCAGTTAAAGGATGGCCAACATTTATCGGTCTTGACTTTGGTCTAACGCCAGCCGCAATTATCGGTCAGGTTGCGCCAATCGGACAGTTGCGCATCACTGATGAAGTCGTTGCAACTGGTATGGGTATTGAACGATTTATCCGTGATCAGCTTTCAATTCTACTTAAATCAAAATACAACGGTTGTGAAATTGAAGTGATAGGCGACCCGGCTGGCGTGCAACGTGCGCAAACTAACGAAAAAACGTGCTTTCAAATTCTATTGGAAAACGGCTTTAATGCTCGCCCAGCAGATTCAAACAATACAACAGCTCGCCTTGAGGCAGTTCGTTGGTGGTTATCTCGCTTAGTAGGCAAAGGACAGCCGGCAATGCTTATTAGTCCGCACTGTAAAACACTTATCAAAGGTTATGAAACAGGTTATTCATACCGCCTATTAAATATTAGTGGGGAAGATAAATATACTGAAACGCCGGATAAAAACCGCTATTCGCATCCACACGATGCAAACCAATATTTATGTTTAGGCGCTATGCCTGATTTATTCAAACAACAGATCATCAACATTAAACCACATCAAGCAATCAGTTCATTGACAGGGTACTAAACAATGGCAGAAGAACAATCCGCATTATTAGAGGCGATCACGAATTTCGGATCAGAGCTAAAAACAAAATTATTAGAGCAAATTAAACAACGCCAACCAGTTGTAGAGCGTTGGGTGAAAGATATGTATCAATATCGCAACCAATACTCAACTTCAACGACAACAGGTAAATCTAAAGTGTTTGTTGGCTACACTCGTGCGAAAACTGATGCTTGGACGGCTCAAATGACAGATATGTTATTCCCGAGTGATGACAAAAATTATGGTATTTCGCCAACGCCTATGCCAGATATTGCAAATATAGCCAAACAACAAGATAACGGCAATCCACAAGTGACCGCTCAAATAAATAATGCTCGTGCAATTATGCAGCAGGCGAAAGAGCGTGCAGAGGCAATGGAAAAGTTAATAGACGATCAGTTGCTCGAGTGTGATTACGCTGCTGAGGCTCGCTTATGCTTACATTATGCCGGCGTATTGGGAACAGGTATTTTGCGCGCGCCTATCGTTGATGTTGTGGAATCGAAAGTGTGGTCAGAAGATGCGATGGGGCAATGGAATGGCGATATTGTGACTAAGACAATTCCGTCCGCTCGTTTAGTGTTGCCTTGGGATTTTGTGCCGGATATGACCGCATCCACAATCAAGGATTGCCAGTTCGTTTTTGAACGTAGTTATGTTACTAAAAAACAATTACAGTCTTTAGCTAAAAATCCATACTACTTGAAAAATAACGTGCTTGAGCTTTGCGAATTAGACGGCTCAGATACGAAAACAGCTAGCTCAGATATGGATGGTTATGTTGATACGTTGAGAACGTTATCAGGCTTAGAAACACAGAGCAAAGACAATCGCTATGAGCTATGGACTTATCATGGTGGCATTCCATTAAGCGTATTAGAGAGCGCCAACTCTCAATTAGGCGATGGCAATAAGCTCAACATTCCGAACGATGAGGAATCAAAGGCAGCTAATCTTGAAATTGATGGCGTGATCGTGATGGCGGGCAACGGCAAGATTTTAAGCGTAAACCTCAATCCGTTAGATTCAGCCGAATACCCTTACTCAATTTACACGTGCGAGCCTGATGTATGTTGCGTATTTGGCTTTGGTATTCCTTACCTTTGCCGTGATGCACAAGAAATTTTAAATACTGCTTGGCGAGGCATGATTGATAACGGTGTTTTAGGTATCGGGCCACAAGCCGTTGTGAATAGTAGCGTACTAACTCCAGTTGATGGGAACTGGGAGCTTGCACCATATAAATTATGGAAGACTAATGACCGTGCAACAATGAATGCAACTATTGAGGCGCAAAGAGCTTTTGGAATCTTTGATATTAGCAGTCGTCAGCAAGAATTTGCCAATATCATTCAACTTTCAAAATCATTTATGGATGAAGAAAGTGGATTGCCAATGATTGCACAAGGCGAACAAGGTCAAGTTACGCCAACGCTAGGCGGTATGTCTATGCTAATGAACGCCGCAAATGCAGTACGCCGCAGACAAGTGAAAGAGTGGGATGATGCAGTCACTAAACCATTAATTCGCCGATTCTATGAATACAACATGGCAATGAGCGATGATCCGAATATCAAAGGCGATATGCAGATTGTTGCTCGTGGTACATCAGCGCTATTGGTTAAAGAAACTCAAACAGCACAGATTATCGATATTTTCCAAAAATTCGGTCAGCATCCGCAATTAATGTATGCCTTTGACTGGTACGATGGCGCTAAAACATTGATGCAATCAATGAGCATGGGAACGCAAACCATGCTTATCCCTCGTGATGAGTTCGAGCAAAAATTACAGGAAATGCAAGAATCTCAAGCATCACAACCGCAAGATCCTGAAATTCTGAAAGTGCAAATGCAAATGCAGATTGCACAGCAAAAACAACAGCACGAAATGCAGTTAGAGCAAATGAAGATTCAAAGTCAAATTCAGATTGAGCAAATGAAAGTTCAGATCAAAGAGAAAGAGCTTGAAATCAAAATGCTCGAGGTGCAAATGACACAACAATCGCAACAAGCTCGCCTAGATTTAGATGAAAAACTAAGCACAGCAAAACTCACAACCGATTTACAACTTCAAACAGGTAAACAAGCAATAGATTTAGAGAAATTTAAAACAGAAGTAGCATTGAAGAATACGCCGCTCACTAATCCAGCCGGTAATTATGGATTAGACAAATAACAGGCCGCAACGTAAAAAGTGCGGTCTTTTTTTATCACTAAATTTTAAGGGCAAATATATATGAGTTTCTACCTTTCCAATAAAGACTACAAAGAAATGATCGGCATTATCAGTGGCGATACAGGTAGCAAAAAAGGAAATGGCGCATCAACCACTTACCTCGATACTGAATTAACAGCGCAAGAGCCTAAAAAACAGCAAGGCATTGTGGCTGATACGGTTGATGCAGTGCAAATGGGTGCATGGAAAGGCGTTAGTGATATTGCGCATGGTGTTGGCGCTTTAACTGGTGCAGATTGGTTGCATGATATTGGTGATTGGGCGGCAAAAGGTGCTGATGAAAACGTTGCCTCAATGTCAGATGAAATGAAAGCCGCTTTAAATCAAAATGCGTTTGATGGCGAGGGGCAAGGCGTGCGCAATTTGCGTTGGTGGGCTGGTAATTTAGGTTCATTAATCGGTCAAAACCTTGATACTGCTTTAACGCTTGGTGCGGGTAAAGTTGCAACGATTGGTGCAAAACAAGCAGGTAAATTGTTGCTCAAAAAAGAAGTGGCTGAAGAAGTTGGGAAAACAGCCGTGGAACAAGCTGCTAAACGTGGTATTCCGCAAAAATACTGGAACATGGTCGGTATTACAGCAACAATGTCAGCAATGTCAGGCGGTGGCCGTTATGGTCAAAAACGTGATGAAGTTATGGGCATGACCAACGAGCAATTAGCTCAGATTCCACAATTCTCAGATGAATATTATTCCATTGCAGATAGCGATGAGGGCAAAGGTAAAAGCACAGACGAGCTTTACACAATGGCGAAAAAATCCTTTGCCGATAAAGTTGGTCGTGATGCAGCGCTTAATCCAACAGCTATTGCAACAGATTTAGTGACAAATGCAGTTAGCGGTCTTGGTGGTGGATTTTGGGGTTTAGGTTCGCCGGCTAAAACAATCAAAGGCGGTTTATTAAAAGGTGCGGCAGTTGAGGGTGGCACTGAGGCTATTCAAGGTATTGGCGAGCAATACGCATTAAACAAAGCAGATCAGGACTATTTAAATCCGAATAAAGATTTAACTGAGGGCATGGCTGATAATGCTATCAATGGTGCAGTGCTTGGTGCAGTCTTTGGTTCGGCTATGGGTGGGCTTGACACGCACACAGATAAAATCGCTTTCAACAATCAAAAACGCACACTCTTAAATCATATCAATACTGGTAATGATGTAGTTGATAGCCAATTAAGAAACTATGTTGATATGCTCAATCATGGTGCAACAGAATTAGGCGATTTAGTATCAGCCAGTCGAGTACAAGCGCTCAATAATGCCGGTATCGCAACCGCTAAAGCACGACAAGTTGCAGAAGAGGCACTTGCAGAACAACAAGCAAAAGCAAAATTTGAATCAGACTTCTTTGATGAAGAACAACCACAACAAGAAACAACCTCCACTTTCAAAGTTGATCCGAATTTAGAACGTGCGCTTGAATTGCACTCAATCTTAGGTCAGTTCAGACGAAACGATTTATCTCGTGCGAATGAGTTTATTGATACGCCAACCATTTTCGCAGATGAACAAGCTCGAAAAGATTATGTAATCGGTCGTGCGTTTGATGAAGTGCGCAACATTGCTCAATCATACGGCATTGATCCGAAAGACGGTAAAGCTATGCGCCGTTGGTTAGAGGATTATGCAGAGAAAGCGAAAGAATACGCCAACGATGATCCGCAAGCCGTTGCACCAGTAAGCAATTTACAATCATCAGCTAACATTGCACCTGAGTTCAGAAATGGCGTTGTAAGCGGCGCTAACGATGAGATTGATGTTGGCAATGGTAATTATCAACCTTTCCAATATGAAGTCGTAGATGCAAGCACACTTACACCTACACAGCAAAAAGATGAAAACCAATTCCGTGACCGTGACCGAGCATCAAGCCAAGCTCAAATTAATAACATTGCACGAAATTTAGATCCTCGCAAACTTGCCTCAAGTCCAACAATGGATGTTGGTGCACCATTATTAGCCTTAGATGGTAAAACAATTATTGCCGGCAATGGTCGTACAATGGCAATTCGCCAAGCCTATCAAGAGGGCGGCGCTGATGGTTATCGCCAATTTTTACAAGATAATTCAGCACAATTTGGCATTGATCCGGCTCAATTAAGCGAAATGGAAAATCCTGTATTGGTTCGCCGTTTAACTTCTCCAGTTGATATTGCTCAAGTGGCCATCAATTCCAACGAGCAAGGCGGTATGCGAATGTCAGATTTAGAGCAAGCGAAAGTAGATGCTCGCCGCTTGCCAAGTATGGATAATTTTGTTGCAAACGATGACGGTGATATTAACTCAGTAGATAACCAATATTTCATTGCACAGTTCATTAAAAATCAACCTGAGAACGTGCGTAATGAATTATTAGATAGTCGAGGCAATCTCAGTCAAACTGGCGTGCAACGTATGCGCAATGCAATGTTGTATGAGGCGTATGGTGACAGTCAAACATTATCCCGCTTAATTGAAAATACAGATCAGGGCGCAAAAAACGTATTGAACGCCTTAACCTCTATTGCACCTAAAGTTGCTCAAACTCAGCAAGGCATCAACAGTGGCAAGTTATCAAGCGATGTAAATATTTCAGAAGATGTGATCCAAGCCGTTGAGAAATACAACCAACTCAATGCACAAGGATTCAAAATCAGCGATTATCTCGCTCAAGAAGATTTTGTGGGAGATTTATCGCCTGAGGCTCGTGAAATTCTGACAATCTTTGATGAAAACCGCAGAAGTGGTAAACGTATTGCGCAAGTGTTAGGCGCTTACCTTGATCAAGCACAAATGCAGGGTAATCTATCACAAGCCAGTATGTTCGGCGATGTAGAGTTTGATAAATTAGGCTCGTTGCAGCAAGCGAAAAATGCTGATGACACCATACGATTAAGCCTTAATGAATCCGCTAATTCTGACTTTGCGAAATCGGTGGATAAGATTGCCAGCGGAAAAAGAGGGCGGAGCGATAGATTTTTAAACATGGGAACAACGCCTCCCGTTTTTAAAATGTTGGGATTAAAAGAAGTAAAAATTGCAATGCGTGAAAATGTTATTGATAAAGCACTATTTAAACACAGTGTTTCCGTTGATGACTTAAAACAAATCCCAGCACAAATTAATAATCCGATTGCGGTAATGCGCTCGAATCCTAGCTCAACAAATCCTAATGGATTAGTTGTCTTAACTGAGCTAAATGAAGTGGTTAATGGAAAAGAAAAACCAATAATCGCAGCTTTACAATTAAAAAAATCAGGTGGGCAATTAGAGGTAATCAATATTGCAAGTGTCTATGGAAGAGATTTAGATACACAGATCGGAAATGATCTCTCAAGGGCTATTTATTGGAATAAAACAAAAGGCTATCAATTTGCTAGGACAGTTGGGCTTCAATTGCCATCGTCGCTCACTAGCGCTGATAACCTTTCTGCTCTTAATATTAAAACTGAAACCGATCTAAGTCAATATCAAAGCGCAAAAAATAATCAAGAAACTCAAATTAATCCAGAAATTCAACGCGCACAAGAAATCTTACGCAAAACCTTTGGCAAGGCGGCAGAGCATATTGAAGTTGCAACCTTTGCTAATCCGCCAAAAGACGTGCGACATTTAATCACTTCTGATGTAGAGGGCTGGTTTAATCCTAAAACTGGCAAGGTTACATTGATTGCAGACAGTATTAATGCAACCAAAACAATGAGCAAAGAAGAACGTTTGCAATTCGTTGCGTGGCACGAAATGGCGCATCGTGGAATCAATGTTGGATATAAAGGTACTTATGACAACTTAATGCAAGAAGTTGGCAAGAATAAAGTAGTGAGCCAAATAGCCGATGCAATTCAGAATCAACGCAAAGGCACAGATGATTTAGCTGCAACAAATCGATCCGTTGCGATTGAAGAGGCTATTGCAGAAATGATGGCCGCACACGAAACAGGTAAATGGGATGAGCTTGAAAGCCGTTACGGTGTAGAGATTAAGAAAGGTCAAAGACAATCTACTAAATCATGGTTAGCTATGACCGCACAGCGCATCAAAGACTTCTTATCAAAATTCTTTGGTGAGCGTGCAGCGCAGTTTTCTGATGAAGATGTGTTGAATCTTATTGCTCAAATTAAATCTAGCTCGCTAAATGAAACAAGCGATATTGGCGATGTGCGCTTTAGTCGAAATGAAGAATTAACTGAAGAGCGTTACAACCAAGCAAAATCAAAAGGCGAAACCGAGCTTACATTCAAACAATGGCAACAAGTGCGCTCGCCTGAGTTTAAAGCATGGTTCGGTGATTGGGAAAACGATCCTGAAAACGCAAGTAAGGTTGTAAATCCTAAAACTGGTGAGCCGTTAGTTGTTTATCATGGTCGATTTGATGATTTCACCGTGTTTGATAGAAATGAGTTGGGCGCAAATACCTACGCAAACGCTGATAAAACAAATATGGCCATGACATCTGCGCTTGGGCATTGGTTTAGCACTCAAGATATTGCAAAAGAAACTGGCATTTATACAAAAACATTGCAAGCGTTTCTAAATATTAAAGAACCAAAAGAATACAACTCTCTTTGGTACGGGCTGGCTGATGAAATTGAAGGTTATGTTCCAACGGATGAAAATGGAGATGCTAAGACGGATATATCTGATTTTGATGACACGCAAGAGATAACAGATGCTGCCGACACGTATCGATTTGAGCTTGAAGATGAGGGTTATGACGGGTTGATTATACACAAAGATAATGAATTTGGAGGGAGTTCATTTGTAGCATTTGACTCCAATCAAATCAAATCCGCAACCGATAACACAGGCGCATTCTCCAAAGAGAACGATGATATTCGTTTTAGCAGAAAAGGTAGTAATGATTTAGATCAAAGATACATTGAGTTGGCTGAGCGTTACCGTAATGGCGATTTAACTGTTGAGCCTGAATTAAGAGATATGGTAAGCCAGCAAGCTAAGGAGAAAGGGTTTGATAAACCTGATTATCGCATGGAACATAGCGCTCCGAATAGCAGAGATGAAATATCTCAAAGTATTGATAATTTAAGTGGGTTATATCCTGATGACTTATATTCCAATAAAGGTTATCAATATTATGGTTCGGGTTATGATTCAATGGATAGAAAAGCCTGGGAAATTCTCAAACGAGTTAAGGGTAATCCTGATGCAAAAGTGACAATTTACAGAGCATATCCAAAAGGTACTGGCGGTACTATTACAAATGGCGATTGGGTTACGATTGTCCGTGATTATGCCGTTGAGCATGGCGAGGCTAACTTGGATGGTAATTATCAAATTGCTAGTAAGGAAGTGAAAGCAAGTGAAGTTTTCACTAACGCTGATTCATTGCAAGAACAAGGATATGACAACGGATTGTCAGAAGTTGTAAATGATAAAAAGAAAATCAAGCTCGATGAATTAATCACTTATGATGATGACGGCAAAATTATTCCATTATCAAAACGCTTTAATCCTCGCAAAAACGATGTGCGATTCTCTCGTGCGAACACAATGCAATCCGCTCTTGATTTAGCAATGACAGGCGTGGCAGATAGTGAGCCTAGCGCATGGGATAACTTAAAATCCAAAGACTTCTCAGGATTCAAAGAGCGCTTTAATCGTGCGATGGGTAAAGTTGATGAATGGTTGGCTGATAGCTTGCGCCCAGTGAATGATTGGATCGATTCAATGCACCTTGAAGATCAAACAGGCAACACTAGCAGCCGTGACCATGAAAAACGCCGCTTAAAAGATGCAATGTATGTGGCCAAGGGAAAACGTGATGCAATTAATTCAGAATTGGAACAAGCATATTTGAAACCAATTCTTTCAAAAATTGCCGCACTTTCTAAACAAAGCCAAAATAAAAATCATCCGATTGACGAATTGACAATGAAAAGAATGGTTGGCAACTGGATCTCGGCTCGTTATTCCATTGAGAAAAACATTGATTTACTCAATCGTGATGAAAAAGTTATGCGTGATACAAAACGCTTATTGGATAACGCTAAACAAAACGGTACAAGTGCAGAAGTGCGCCGCTTAAACGAGGCTTATCTAAAAGCGAAAGAGCAATACGATAACCGCAAGGCTGATATTTACAACACAGATTACAAAAACAAAGGCAATCGCTTTAAAGTTGGGGTTGCTGGCGGTTGGTCAATTCCTGAGGCTGAATTGATTATGAGTAATACAGAAAAACATATCAGCCGCTCTAATTTGGAATATGTAGCCGATCTCGTTTACGATCTCAATCAATCAAGATTAGATGTTGATCGTGCGAGTGGTCGATACACTGAGGCTGAGTATCAAGAATACAAGGCTAATCGCCATTATGTGCCTTTAACTGGTGATCCGAATGCTGATGTAGATGTTGATATTATCTCAGGCGCTGGCTCAAATGCACTTAACATTGCTCGAGATAAAACATTAAAAGGTCGTACAAGTTCTGAGGCTGAAGATGCGATTGATGCTGTTTGGAAGTCAATCGGTAAATCCACCACCTATGCCGGCTTTGCTGAGTTTAAATCTAGAATTGATGACTTGTTTGAAACAGAAGTGGCTTTATTGAAAGATAAAGGCTATTCCGATGCTGAGGCAAGAGAACAAGCAACCGCAAATTTAGGTATTAGCAAACGCAAAATGCAAGGCTTAACACGCTCAAGCGACAACGTGCTTATCCGTAAAGAGGGCAGTGATTATTATGAGTATGAATTGCCAACTCAAGTGATGGAATCATTGCGCAATGACAACGTTGAACACGCCAATGCTTTCTTGAAAGTAATTTCTAAACCGACAGGATGGTATGCTCGAGGCGTTACTCAATGGACTGTTACGTTTGCGCCAATGAATATGATGCGTGATACTTGGGAAAAATCAGAATTTATCCGAGTGCAAAAACTTTACGATAAAAATAATCGTCTAGTTGATAGCAAAACAATGGATAAAATCGGTCGTGATACCATTAAAAATGCCTTTGCTGACAAAGAAGTATGGCAAGCAACTAAACGCCTTGGATTCGGTCAAGAATTGCGTGATAGCGTGCCAGCAGAGCGAATGTTAAAACAACTTCTAAAAGAGGGGGGAGTATCAAACTATGGTACTTATCTCGATAAATCAGAAGTTGATTTAGTTAAGAAATTGCGCAAAGAAAATAATCCACTAGCCGGCAAACTTGAGAAAGTTGGCAAAGTGTTTGAGGGTTATAATAAGATGTTTGATACAGTATCAGCGTTAGCATCCTATAAAGCGTTAGTGGAAAATGGCATTGATTCAAAACAAGCGGCAGCGACAACGCTCGAATTAACCAACTTCCGCAAAACTGGCTCAAAAATGCGTGGTATTAAAGCCTTGTATATGTTCTCGCAACCAACAGTAATGGGTGCGGCCAACTTAATGCGTTATCTATCCACTCGTAAAGGTCAAATCCGCTTTGCTGCATACATGGTAGCAATGACTTCACTTTACACTGTATTGCGCTCAATGGACGATGAGGACGAGGGCGGCAATAAAATGGATCAACTTGGCGACATCACTCGTTATATCCCGATTCCACTTGGTGGGGGTAAATACTTCAAAATCCCGGTTGGTTTTGGTATGGCGCAAATGGCGTGGAATTTCTCCACAAACATTGTAAAAGGTGCAGTTGGTGATATTTCATTGACTGAGGCGGGAGCAAATATGCTCGTCCATTCATTGAAAACATTTTCGCCAGTATCTCCATCTGAAATTTCAGCAGCGAAATATCCTATGGAGAAAATCACTTTAACCGCAACACCATCAATCTTGCAGCCAGTGATGCAAAACGTTTTAAATCGTTCCGCTTTTGGTAATAAAATCACAACCAATTATGTGCGTGATGATAAATTAAAAGCCGAACAATCTAAGGCGACAACCGCTCAATTTTGGAAAGATACCGCTATTGAGCTTAATGATACATTAGGAATCGATATGCACCCTGAGCAAATTAAAAACTTGTTTGATGGGTACAGTTCAATGCTTGGTAGTCTTAAAGAGCTAAATACTATATTCGTTGAAAATCCGAACCGTGAAGATTTAGGTCGTAAAACTCGCACGCCATTCCTAAATCAATTCATTGGTACAACAAACGAATTTGCGATTCAAAGCCGTTACTATGAGGCAAGTGATGAGGCGAAAAGCGTTTATAACGAATACAAATCTCGCAAAGAGCGTAATGAATTAGGCGATTGGTTAGATGTTGATAAGATGAAACTTATCAAATTCCATGAGGAAGAAGAGAGCATCATCAAAAAAGCAAGAAGTGAAAAAGCTAATCTTACTCGTGCATTGCGTTCAGGTAAAATCAGTGCGGTCGCTTATGAAAGTGGTATTAAACGATACAACAAAGAAATGAGCGGCGTACAAGCACGATTATTGCGTAAATATCGACAAATGGAGGGATTAAACACACACTAATCCATTGACATTTAAAAATATTTGCAGTAAAATTCAACAAAATAGCCGAATTGTAGAAATGCAATTCGGTTTTTTATTGGAGATTTTATGCAGAAATTGATTTTATCAAGTTCAACAGATAGAAATTCTCTAATCTCCTACCTGAATAAACGGATCGATGAGTATTGTCAGGATTTATGCGCTGAGGGATTAACACCTCAACAATACAATATTCTAAGAGGTCAGATTAAAGAATTAAGAAGTTTAGTATCAGATCTAAACGGTTAAATACAAGCCCGCTCAATGAGTGGGCTTTTTTGTTATCAACGAATTATCACAAGCCGCTATATGCCGCTTAATGAGGTAATAAATGGAAAATCAAGACACCACAGAATTTAATGCTGATGCCGCTTTCGATGAGGCCGCTAATCAACTTGAATCAGGTGGACTAACTGCTGAAGTTAAACCGTCAGTCGCAGATGAAACCGAACAGCCAGCGCCCGATCAACGCATGGAAAATACCACTCAAGAAAATATCCCGCAACAGCCGGATGAAAAAGAGGAAGTATTGCCTGAATGGTTATCTGATGCCACAGATGAAGTGAAAGATCATTTTCGTTTAATGAAAGCAGAAAAAGAGAGATACGAACACATGGCTAAATCTCAACGTGGTCGTGTTGGCGCTCTCTCTAAGAAATATCAACAGGCTAAGGCAGCGTTAGAGCAGCTCGAGCAAAGTCAAACTACCTTTGATGGTGAGTTAGATAATTTGCGTGCGGACTATCCTGAAGTTGCTGAAGTATTATCCCGCATTCTCGCCGGACAAAATCAACGCCTTAATGATATTTCAGCGCCGATTGCTCAGATGGTCGATGCAAATATGCAAGATTTTGCGCAGCAACAACTTGATAGCTCAATCTCTTTAGTGACTCAAGTCGTTCCTGATGCAAACGACATTTTAGGCGATCCAATGTTCCATAGATGGGTAGATAATCAACCAAAAGGCATCAAGGCATTGTTTAAATCAGACGATCCACAAGATGCTATCTACTTACTCAATGAATACAAAAAGACTGCCGCATCAATCTCAGAGCAACGGAATAAACGTTCTCAACAACTTTCAGCATTGTCACTTCCTACTGGTCGCACAAGTCCAAAAGGGGGCAATGAAGTTGATGAAGAATCGTTGTTCAACCAATTCGCTGCTGAATTTGCTAAACAGCGATAAGTAAGTTAGTTCATTTGAGGAAAATTTATCATGGCTACAACTAAATATACCGATAGCGACATCTCTCCACGCACAAAAGTTTATGCTGAAGCTAAAATGTTAGCTCACGCAGAACCGATCCTTGTTTTGAATAAACTTGGTCAAACTAAACCAGTTCCACAAAACAAATCTCAAACCATTAAATTCCGCCGTCCAAAACCATTTGCACCGGCAACAACTCCATTGACTGAGGGCGTTCGTCCAGATTCTCAAAAAATGGCGTATGAAGATGTGGAAGTCTCATTAAAACAATACGGCTCATGGGTTGAAATCACTGATGTGATTCAAGATACTCATGAAGATCAAGTGTTAAGCGATACTACAATGCTTTCAGGTGAGCAAGCGGCTGAAACAACCGAGCTTTTAGCTTGGGGCGCAATCAGTGGTGGTACAAACGTTATTTTCGCTAACGGCACTTCTTCCAACGATGTAAATACTGCGGTTAAATTAGAGCATATTCGTGCGGCAGTGCGTAAATTACAACGCAATCGTGCGAAGAAAAAAACATCTATCCTTGATGGCTCAATCAAATACGGTACTAAACCGATTGAGGCTGCATACATTGCGGTATGCCATACTGACTTAGAGGCTGATATTCGCAGCTTACCTGGATTCACTCCAGTTGCAGAATACGGCTCTCGTCAGCCTATTGTTCCGCAAGAGTTCGGCACAATCGAAAACGTGCGCTTTATTACATCGCCTTTATTCGCACCTGAAATCAACAAAGGCGGTACTCCAACAGCAAACAAAGTATTATCTACTGCTGGCTCTAAAGCGGACGTGTATAAAATCGCCGTATTCGGTCAAGATGCTTATGCAACTTGCCCATTAAAAGGTAAAGATGCTGCACAAATTTTAGTGCGCAATCCTGGTAAAGCTGAAAAAGGCGATGAATTAGGTCAAACCGGCTCAGTTGGTTGGAAAACTTGGTGGGCGGGTAAAATCCTAAACGATGCTTGGTTAGTTCGTTTAGAAGTGGCCGCATCATCACTTTAGTTTTAATTCGTAAACAAAAAGCCCTCCTTGAGAGGGCTTTATTTTTTTAGTGAGGACACAATGGCTTATCCATTTATTGATTTAAAAAAAGCAACAAAAGAAGAATTAGTTGCTCATTTGCGTGATTATTGCGGCGTTGAAAAAGACGGCAAAAAAGAAGAGCTAGTTCAAGCGATTCTTGATTTTGAATCAGCGAATGGCATTTTACGCCCTGATTCGGAAGTGCAATTACAACCGCAAGCATCAGGAGAAACACAAGAAACGCAAGGCGATATTCCATTGTTAGAGCACAAGCGTGTGCGAATTATTATTGCGCCAAGCGAAACCGAAACCGGCGATGTTTATGTCAGCATTGGCGATTGGGATGCGTTAATTAAACGTGGTGAAGAAGTATCAATCCCTGAGCCGGCATATCAGCTATTGGCTAAATCAGGTGAAACTCGCTTTAAACAAAACCAAGACGGTTCATTGACTGAATACTTTGCAACTCGATTCTCAATTACAGTATTAGGTGATGAATAATGAATTATCTTCAACTTGCTCAACGGTTACGCCGTGAAATGAATGATACAGGTGATGGCCCATTCGGCGTATCCGATCAGAAAGGCCGTAGTCTAGAGTATGTTGATGCAGTTCGTGAATCGTGGCTAGATATTCAATCTTTGCGTGATTGGAGTGAGGATTTTTGGGGTGAGGGATTCTCTTCTAAAAATCCTCAAGTTCTTGAAGAATCTGCTGATACTCCTTTCATTCCTGAAAAATTCCATGTGGCTATTGTGTATTACGCAATGCAAGGCAAAGCCTTATCGCAAAATGCTCAAGAGTTAATTTTGCGTGGCCAAAATGAATGGGATAAATATCTGCACTTACTTTGTACTCAATTCTTACCAACTCCATCATTAGGCAAATAAATGGCACAGTTACCGAGAAATCAATCACAGTTTATCGCTATTAGCGGTGGGATGGATCTATCTACTCCTCCAATCGCAAAGGCTAGTAGTGATGCGGTTAGCGCGTTAAATGTGCAGCCTATTTATGGCGGTGGATTTTCTAGAATTGAGGGATATGAATGTTTGGATGGAAAAACAGTTCCATCTCAAATGACTTATGCCGTGTTGCACGTTGGGAATATTGCCAACAAAGAGCAATTTCACAATAAAGCATTTACTCATAACGGTAAGCAATACCGCATTATTGATGTATTAGATGATGCCTTTGTTGTTGCATTTTCAAAGCCAGCAACAATGACCAACGGAACAAGTTTTTCTGTTAGTGGTGTTAGCTTTACTGCAAATTATGTGAACAGTTCTATTGATGGTGATTTTGCTGATGACTTAGCTTATCGAGGTAAAGCATTTCAGTTAGGTGTTGATGCTGTATTTCCAGTTCCAGGAACAGGAAATATTCGTGGCGTTGTAGAGTTGAATGATAATCTTATTGCTTTTCGTGATGATGGTGATAGATGCGGTGTATTTATCAGTTCTGATAATAGTTGGACGACCGCTCAAGCAACGTATATTGCTAAGTTAAAAAACCTAGTTAAACCTGAAAATCTATTGGATAACTCAGACTTTACATCGGGCAATGTTAGAGGTGTGATTTATTCGGTATCTTTAGCGCCTGATAGTAAATCGGGCTATGTTGTTTTGTCACAATCTGTTTTAGCTAACCAACCATTACAGATAAATAGCACAACTGTTGCAACAATAGAGAAATGTGACAAGGTTTCTCTAACTAAAGAGAAAGACTGGCAATTTATCTATCACAACTTCTATGGCAGCTCTAATACGCATTATGCCTATGGGTGTAATGGCGAGCAGATTATTGAGGTTCGTCCGAATGGGATTATCATTCCAATTCTAGTGAATAATGATAGTCCACAATATATTTGTGCGCATAGAAATCATTTGTTTGCATCATTCGCTGGCGGTCAATTAGGACATTCATTAGTCGGGCATCCTAACCGTTGGGCGGTATTGTTAGGCTCAGAGCAATTTGGTTTAGGGGATGAAATAACTGCATTATCATCCACCACCGGCGGTGTTTTAATTATTGGTTGTCAAAATAAAACATCAGGGCTTTATGGCTCAGGGCGTGAAGATTGGGTGTTAAAAGACATTTCGCCAGTTGGCATAATTCCGAATACGCTGCAAACATCATTCATGCCTATCGCCATTACAAAAAACGGTATCACTAGAATAGATCAAACTGAGCAATTCGGTGACTTCAGATTAAGCGAAATGGATGCAAACCGCAAACTTGCCTTTGATAAACAGTCGTATAACATTGTTTATTCCTCCACCAAAGCTAAATCAAACCAAGTTCGATTCTATTCATCTGAGGGGCGGCACTTATGCGTAATGGTGCAACCTGATGGCACAACGAGAAGTACATCTTTTATCTACCCTGAGCCGTTACAAGGACTTTGGCAATCGCCTAATCAAGTTTACATTACTTTTAGCGATGGCAAAGTTTATCGCCAGTCTGACAAATGCTATTCATTTTCAGGGAAAAGCATAGATTGGACTGTAAAAATGGCATTTAACCATTGTGGGTCGCCAACATTAATCAAAAGCTGGCATAGCGCTGAATTGCAAGCCACAACAGATGGTAAATCAAAAATAAGTTTTCGGTTCGATCTTGATTACAATTCAAACTATCATTCAGCCGCACTAAGTAAAGATTTAGAAATTGCTGGCGGCGGCGGTCGTTGGAACGATTCTCTTTGGAATGATTTTCTTTGGTCTGCCGAGGATTATTCAACGCCAACACTTCAATTATCAGGGTATAGCCGCAATATTGCTTTATCGTTTGCCGGATCATCAATCTACTCTCCACAATTTGAAATAAGTGGACTTGTCTTAAACTATATCACCCGGAGAAATTATCGTGTCTAAAAAAAGCTGGTATAAACGCAAACATCAATTTACTCCATACACAAAAGCGGACGGGCAAGCTGTATCTGATGAATTTGATGCAGTTCAAACGAGTTTTGAGCGCATTCCTGAGATGCGAGATGATGGGAAAGGGTTTAAAGAAAGTCCATTAATTCCCGAGCCAACCGATCCGATGCACCCAGTACCGCTCAAAATGCTCACTGAAACAGAAAAGAGCGTGAATAATGCGAGAGATGATGTTACCACCAAATCTCAACAAGTTGCTCAAAATACTCAATCTGTTGCTACAAATACTTTGACTGCAACTCAAAAAGCTAACACTGCAACGCAAGCGGCGGCATCCGCACAAAGCAGCCAACAAGCGGCTGCCAATTCTGAAAATATGGCTCATAAATGGGCTGCTAATCCAATCAATGAAGTGGTACAAGGCGATAAATATTCAGCTTATCACTATGCAACTAAAGCGGCGCAATCTGAAACAACTGCATCATCAGCCGCAATTACATCCAAAAACAATGCCGATATAGCCACAAGTAAAGCTGAAGAGGCTGCGAAATCGGCTGAAAAAGCTAGAAGTCTAGCAGATGGAGAAGTGGAGTACGCTAAAATACTTCATGTTCCAAGCGCCGACACTCGAACCAAAGGCATTGTGTTGCTCACTAACGACACTGGTTTAGAAAGTGAAAGCCTAGGTTTAACCGCAAAAGCTGGTAAAAAACTAGCACAGATGATTGCAATAGTGCAAACATCACTAACGAAATATCTTCTTATATCTAAACTTTCATCTAGCATTAATTCAACAAGTGAAGATAACGTTGCGACAAGCCTGGCAGTTAAAAAAGCGTATGATAAAGCCGTTGAGGCCAACAATAATGCAGATAACAAAGTTCCTAAGGATGGCAATACTACAATAAATGGTACATTGAAAGCTGCAAATCCATCAGGATGGAGTGCTTTCCAGTTTGGAACATCTCAAGGGTATTGGCAATTAGAGGTTCATCCTAATTCGCATGAAGATGCGAATCGCCGATTTAATATGCTATTCATTCCTAATACTGGAGTTCGTGTTTATCTAGCATTTCCAGCAATATCAGGAAAAGGCGATATTGTTGCATACAGAAGTTGGGCAGTTGATAAATCGGGCGATACAATGACTGGTAAACTCAAATTGCCAAGCATTGAAGTGACAGAAAATAAAACAGGTGAAAGCATTAAAATTGGCGATGATGCCTATATTGGCGATGTTAATGTTGCAAATAGCGTTGGTATCAAAGGTAATACAGATAAAAATCAAGGCTATATCGCCTTTGGTAATGCAAAAAAACGATTCGGTTACGATGGTAATAAATTCATTGCAGACGGACATCTTGAAGTGCCTCAAGCTGGACATGGTGCTTATGCAAACCAATACTCAGTTATTGCGCCATATACTGTTACATCGACCGGATCTGTTAATCGTGATACTTATCATCCATTTATTAAAGGTTTAGTTAATAGCGCTGGTGCTTATGGTGCTGCGCTCTCATTTGGTTACACAACATCTCAAAGCGGAGGCGCTGGATTTGGACGGGGTATTATCCATTTAATTGAGGATAACGGACACTCCCTAGTATGGTCTTTTGAACATGACGGTAGCTTAAGAGGAGATGACTTTGAGTGTCAAGGTAAAAGATTGAGTAAGACACATCAAACGGATCGTTCTTATGTTGAGACAACCGCCGCAACTTATGGGGGACTGCAAATCAACCGCAACGGCGAGAAAATGCTGATTGAGTCAAACGCCCTTGGTGGATTCAGCTTTATCCGGCGTAATGGAGATGGTAGAAATGCTTATGTGATCAACACTCCGACTAAAGGTGGCACATTAGCTATAACATCTGAAGTAGTTTCTGATATTAGATTAGGTTCTGCGATATATAAAGATGAGAAAGATAGTATTCCTGGCAATGGGCATGTTCTATCCGCTAGTAGAGTTCAAAGTGCTGTGAGAGTAATGGAGTATAAACCTATACAAAAATTAGTTAATGGACACTGGTACACAATCTCAGGATAAGGGTAATAAATATGCTATACATAAACAAATTCAAACTATACGAGCCAAGCAACGCTATTGATGGAGTATTGTATTTAAAAAGCGAAGATGAGAAAGATTGGTATGAGATTCAATCACAATTTGCTAAAGACACATTAAAGGTTATGTTTGACGATAATGGATTAGTAATTTCATGCTCTCGTGATGTCTCGCTCTTATTCCCGGTTAATTGCGGAGTTTTGGAGGTTGAATCTGAAACAGATGATTTACTAGGATGTTATGTTGTTAATGGCAACATAATTAAGGAAGAAAAGCCTAGCGAATACCATAAATGGGATGGCAGTAAATGGGCAGTGCCGCAAGAGAAACAAAATGAGTTATTAAATGCTCAAAGGGCTGAAATTAGAGAGGCGATTAACAAAAAGCGTGATGATTGTGTAAATGGTGGTGTTTTTGTGCCTGAAATCAATAAATGGGTTGATACAGATGATAAAGGGCGCAGTACATTGGTTGAGATTAAGGCTGATTTTGACTTAAACGGCAAGGATAATACTTATACTTTAATTTGCGCTGATAACACTGCTCAAGTGATTCATTTTGAGGATTTTAAGGCAGTATGGAATGCCGTAAAAACACTCAAAGAGAAAATGTATGAAAATGCGTATATGCACAAACTGCTATTAGAGCAATCAGCTAGTCCGAAAGATTATAACTGGTCATCAGGCTGGTCAAAAACATATCAAGAGCATTTGGAGGGTAAATAATGGTTAATGAAGAGAAAGTAAAAAAATGGCTTTACCATGTCACTATTGCAATCGATCAGTTGTTTAACGCCATTATTGGTGGTGCAGCCGATGAAACGTTGTCAAGTCGTGCTTATCGTGGTGCAGTCTTAACAGAACATCCTCGCAAGCGATGGCGTGTAATCCATGTATTGATCAATGCGGTATTTTTTGACCGCAATCACTGTAAGGAATCCTATTTCAGTGAAGTTTACCGCCGACAATATACCGAAGATTTTAAACAAGATGCCGCTAAATAGCGGCTTTTCTTTTTGGGAGAATATATGTCAATTCTAGGTACTATGAGCGGCGCTTTAAATAAAAAGCAGCCACAAGCCCCAACAGTTTCGCAAACTCCAGAAAAGGACAATTCCGGCACAATGGCCGGCAATGTTGCAAACATCTTAAATAGCAATTCTTTGCTGATGAGAAGTGCGGCGGCAAAAGGTGAGCGAATCGCTGCTAATCGTGGGTTGCAAAATTCAACACTTGGTGCAGAGGCGGCGCAAAGAGCTATGCTTGATGCTGCAATTCCAATCGCATCGCAAGACACTCAACATCAATTCGCTGCATCACAAGCTAATTTAGATAGAGGGCATCAAAAGGATTTAGCTAAACTCCAAGCTGACTTGAGTTACAGTAATCAAAGTCGCTTAAATCAAGAGCAAAACAAATTTACTGCATCGCAAGCGGGTTTAGATCGTGAGCATCAACGTGGATTAGCTCAGTTACAAGCGGATTTGAGTTATAAAAATCAAAGTCGCTTAAATGACACACAAAACAGATTTGCAGCATCGCAAGCTGGACTTGATCGAGAGCATCAAACTGGTTTGACGAAATTGCAAGCTGATTTAAATTACAGCAATCAAAGCCGTTTAAATCAGGCTCAAAATAAATTTGCGGCATCTCAAGCGGATCTTGATCGTGGTCATCAACGTACTTTAGCTCAATTACAATCAGACTTGAATTACAACAATCAAAGTCGATTGAATCAAGCTCAAAATCAATTTACCGCATCACAAACAGCATTAGACAGAAGTCATCAACGTGATTTAGCCAACTTAAATCATGCGAATGAAATGAAAAATCTAAATGCTCAAGTATCAGCGAACACTATCGGCAAATCGATTGATTTTACAATGCAGATCACGAATAACTTTGATGCGCAAATTGCTGCCGTGTTGAATAACACTGCAATGAAAGCCGAAGATAAACAAAAGGCTATTACAGAGTTGAAAGCCAGCCGAGATTCAGAGCTTAATTTTATGTCAAAATTCATGCAAGGAATCCCGACAACGAAACAAAATTGGGCATCGTTCCCTAATCTTGGTGTACCAACAATCGGAATTAAATAAGGAGGCTAATTATGTCATTTTGGGATAGTGCTTGGAGTGCAGTTAGTGATGCAGCATCTTGGCTTGGTGATGCGGCAAGTTCTACCGCAAATTGGATGAGCAACAACAAAGAGGCAACAAACCTAATTGGTTCAACCTTGCTTGGTGTTGGTAGTTATTTAGCTCAAAAAGAGGCTAATAAGGACTTAATGAAACAACAACGAGAGCTATTGAATATGCAAGATCAATTAAAATCTCAGTATTCAGCAGTGCCGGATGTTGATATTTCTTACAAAACTTTAACCGTTGATAATTCTCCAGGCTTGGCAAACGGTGGAATTTTAACGGAAATGCAAAGTAAATTAGAACGTAAAAATAAAGGCGTTTAATTATGGCTCGATCAGAATCTAAATCAATTAGCGATAGTTTTGGCGAAAGCATGGAGCGAGCCGGCTATGAGCGTGCTAATGATAGCCGAGGCGGTTGGCAAGAGCATGAGAGCAGCGATAACTACGAAAGCACGACAGACAGAATGAATCGTCATCTTGATTCGTATGGTAAAAATAACGGATATACCAACAACTTCAACAATACCTTTAGAAATGGTGGTTTTAGTGGTGGTAATCGTTTAAGCAGCGAAAGTGGTTTTGGTGGGCAAAGTGCTATTAGTAAAAGCGTTAATTCTCACTATCAAAGCAACGCTAATAAATCATTGAGCCAATACAATAATCCAGTTGTTGATCAGAAAAATCTTACAGGTGGATTGTTTGGTAAAGGTGGCGTGCAAGCGCCGTATTCGCCAAGACAAGATTGGGAGAATGTAAACTTTTTTACTTCTCAAGATCGCTTGAGAGATATAGCTCAACATAATACCAAGGCAAGTTTAGATACTGAGGCTAAAGGGAATATTGTTGGGAATCATTTTAGCACTATGGCTGGTTCGTTTATTGAGACAGCATCACTTCCAACCGCTATCGCAAGTGGATTAGGTCAGCTGGCTTTATCTAAAGCGGGGTCTATCGCTGATAAAGTGACTAATCAAGGTTCGCCGTCTTTTGATAAACTTACGCCGTCACAAAAAGCCGCTTATGCGGTTGAATCTCAGAAAGTTAGAGATGCTTATCAAGAAGATATGAGCAGTCCTGGCTCTAAGTTTATAGGAGGGTTGCCAACCGCAGCGGGGATTCTTGGTGGCGTTGTAACTGGCGGTCTTGGCGGTTCATTTTTTGGAGCTGCTGGAAACGCAATAGCGAATAGTCAGAGACACAAATCAGCAATGGAATACGCTGGAAATAAATTAAACTCCAACGTGATCAATAGTGAGCTAGAGGAAGAAGCTGAAAAATCTAAACAAGGTTGGAAAGATTGGGCGGCTATGCGAGCAATGGCGGGGAATAGCGAGCCAATAGAAAGCCAAGGCGTTTTAGACAGAATGCAAAAACAACTTGGCGCTAATAATGGCACTAAATCAAGCGACAATATGGTTTACAAAATTCCTCAACTTGTAAACCTTTGGAACAATATTTCAATCAAATAAAAGGATTAAAAGATGGGTATTTTAGATTCAATGGCTCAAAGTCAGTCTGGTGGTATGATGCAAAATCAAGAGCAACAAGGTGGCAAAGCTCAAATGTATAAAATGCTAATGGAAAATTCCGTTAATGCTATCGCTAACGTTGCACAAGAGCGAATTGAGCAAAAAGGTGTTGAAAAGGGTGTTGCGGATTTAGTGGCAACGGCAATGATTACAAACATTCAAGCCGCTCAACAAAATGGCAAAACAATCCCGCCTCAAGTGATGATGCAAGTTGCAAAAGATTTAGCAATGCAATTATTGCAACAAATTGGCGTTCCTGAAGAACAAATTGATGACATCCTTATCGACATTTTAATGGATGCGTTAGATCAATTTGGCGAGGCGACAAACGGCATTTTACCGCCTGAAGAAGAACAGCAATATGTTGATATGATTGGCAAGGCATCAGAGCTTGAAAATCAACGCCAATCACAAATGCAAGGCAATAAACCTCAATCAATGCAACAAGGGGCATAATTATGGGATTAGGTGGCATTTTAGCTGCGATGGCTCAAGGACTTGGCACTGGTGTTGTTAAAAATGTAGAGCAAGCCTGGAAAAATGAGGGAACTGATAAATTATTAGATTGGAAAGGAAAAGAATCTGATAAACAGCGAACCTTTGAAAGTGATCAGCTTGATAAAAAGCATCAGCAAGATATTGAGTTAGAGAACATTAAACTCAGCAATAATATTTCTGAGGCAACCGCTATTGCTCGAATTAAAGCTAGATACGCTAGAGCAAGTGGCGGCAGTGGCGATGGAATGAAAGAGGCTCAAAAAAATCTAACTGGTGCAGTGCAAGTGTTAGGTGTTTATGATGCTCAATTAGGTGCGTTGAAAGAGAAACTATCCTCAACAGAAGATCCCACTCAAAGAGATATAATTACTAAACAGATTGATCATCTTTCAAATGAGAGATCTAATTATCTGAAAAGCCCTAGCGTTATATCTGCATTCAAAGGTGGCGAGCAAATGGGACGTGCGCTTTATGTCACCAGTGGCGGCGATATGGATTTATACGATCCTAAACCAAAAGAGGTTGCGAAAGAAGTTAAAGCAACAGTATCTTCCGTTGCAGCGCCAGCAAGAAATATGGTTGATGTAAACAGCATTTCACCACAACAAGCCGCTCAAATTGCAAGAGAAAAACGAGAAGAAGTTGCTCGTCAGAATTTTGCAAGAGCATCAGAAGAGGCAAAAGAATGGGCGGCAAGACAAGGGCAATACAAAACAACCATGTTTACGCCAAGAACATTCTAAACATAAAAAAGAGCGGTTAATTTGACCGCTCTTTAATCTTTCTTTAAATTTTAATCATCGGTTAGAGTAGTGAATTGCCAATCTTTTTCGAGGCATGATTTTACCCGATTAAATTCGTCAGTGCCTTTTTCGTCAGCGCATCCCTCAACAAAATCATCAAAATCTTCACCGTTTACTAAAGCAATCTGATTATTAGCATTGTAAGTCACTTCAGTTGCAAAGTATAAACTCCCTTGCCCGCTCCATTGTTTTGCTAATTCATCTGATTTATAAACCTTTCTAGGGTTTCCGTCATGGGAACAGAAATATAGAGTTGTCATAAATTTTCCTTTATTAATCTAATAATCCAGCAATATCTTTCATATTAGGCGCATAGTAAACGTTTTGCAAGATTCTGATGTCTTTGTGGCCTGAGATTTTAGCTAAAGTCATTACATCAACTTTTTTCGCTAATCTAGTTAGCGCCTCTCTTCGGGTATCATGAAAATGCAAATGCTCGCACATCGCCATTTTTTTTAATTTTCTAAATGTTGCATCAAGTGACTTTGATTCAATTTGAAAGCACGTTCCAGTATTGCCAACTTCTTCTTTTAACCTTTCTAAAATTGCGATAGCCTTTTTCGATAAAGGTACTCTTCGAGAAGATCCGTTTTTAGTTATCGGTAAATATGCAGTTCTATCCTCAAAATCAACATTATCCCAAGTTAGCCCGCAAATTTCACCGGCTCGCATTGCCGTTTCGATGGCAAATAGCATCGCTGCACCAGTTCTTGCTCTAACCGTCTTTAATGTATCGTGATAGCTGCTAACATATAGCAACCGTTCTATTTCTTCATCAGAATATCGTTGCGTTCTTGGTGGACTTCCTTTTGGTAAGACAAGCCCAGCGGTAGGGTTTCTTTCAATATAATCCCAACGCTCAACCGCAACGGTAAAAATATGCTTGATAGTGGATAGTTCTCGCCTAATACTTTCACCGCTAACCGATTTTTCCCTTTCGGCAATCCATAATTCAAAATCTTTCCTTGTAACATCACCTATATATTTACTGCAAATAGGGTGTTGCATAAACCTATTAAGTCTTAAAGTTTCGTGCCGCACGCCTCGTTTAGTTGGTGTAATTTCTTTTAAATAGCGCTCAACAACATCCGATAGTAGCGTTTCAGGTTGCAATCCTTTCTTTTGTAGGTCTAATTTTCTCTCTTCTTCCAAAGCCCATTGCGTTGCCTCTCCTTTGGTGTTGAAAGATTTAGATCTGCGCCCGCCATTGTCATAAACTTGCGCACGCCATTTATTGCCACGCTTATGTATAGTAGCCATATTTTTACCCTTATATTTTAGCTGGTGCAGTTCCTTAAAAAGTGGTGCAGTTTTGGTGCAGTCAGCAGATAAAAATATATAAAATCAGATAAAAAATAGCAATACTGGCGAAAAAATAAACTTGAAAACTACGGCTAAATAGCTTGTAAGTGATTGATTTTAAATGTAGAAAATTGGGAAAGAAAAATCCCCGCTAAAATAGCGGGGATCTGTTAATGGTGCCTAGGGTCGGAGTCGAACCGACACGGTTATTCACCGGCGGATTTTGAATCCGCTGCGTCTACCAATTTCGCCACCCAGGCATTTGGGTTGTTTTGAATTATACGTTTATCTGACTTCGTTGCAAGTAAAATTTCATTAAAAACGTGTGGTTGTTTTAAATTTCATCAACTTGTATTCAAAGATAAAAAGGAAGTTTAAAAATAATTTGATACATTGTCACAATTTATGAGTAAAATAAAAGCTTAGTATTTCTACTAAGCTTTATGATTATCTAATTAAGCGGTTTGACCAGCAAGGTTACCTAAATCTTTATCAATTAAGAATAAGCCTTTGCCATCTTCGCCAAGAAGATTTAATTTGTCTAAAATACCGCTGAATAATTTCTCTTCTTCGTGTTGTTCTGCAACATACCATTGTAAGAAATTGAATGCAGAGTAGTCTTTTTCTTCAAAAGTTTTACCCACTAATTCATTGATTTTACTTGTGATCAATTTTTCGTGTTTATAAGTTAATTCAATGATTTCTTTTAATGATTTGTACTCATGCGCAGGTGCTTCAATTGCAGTGATTACCGCTAAAGCACCAGTTTCATTCAAATACGTGAATAATTTACGCATGTGTTGCATTTCTTCTGCAGCGTGTTCTGATAAGAATTTAGCTGCACCTTCAAAACCATTTTGTTCGCACCATGCACTCATTTGTAAGTAAAGATTTGAAGAGTAGAACTCAAGGTTCATTTGATCATTTAATAATTTGATTACGTTTGCTGATAACATTTTGTATTCTCCTTCTAAAATTATAATGTTGCTAAATCACGATCGATAAAGTAAAGCGAACGACCGTCTTCACCCAACAAGTTAAATTTATCAATAATGCTATTGAATAATTTTTCTTCTTCGTGTTGTTCTGCAACGTACCATTGTAAGAAGTTAAAAGTAGAATAGTCTTTGTTTGCAAAAGTCACTTCAACTAATTCATTAATTTTAGAAGTAACGAGTTTTTCATGTTCAAGTGTGGTTTCAAATACTTCTTTAAGTGATTTATAGTCATTTTTAGGTGCATCAATTTTACCTAAAAGTGGCATACCACTAGTTTCATTTACGTATTGGAATAATTTTTGCATATGCTCTAATTCTTCATCAGCATGACGAAGTAAAAATGCTGCAGCACCTTCGTAACCGTGTTTACTACACCAAGAACTCATTTGTAAATAAACATTAGAAGAGTAGAACTCTAAATTGATCTGCTCATTTAACTTATCTGCGATTGCTTTATTAAGCATAACCAACTCCTTTCCTTATTAAGTAGAGATTAAAAATAAAAACAAGACTGCTTAACTTGTCATCGGTGTGCATTCTAATTCCACAAATGAGAATAATCAAGCATTTTTTTTAAAATTATTTTTATAAGCCACTAATAATAAAAGAAAAATCAACGTTAATTATTCTCATTTATGTAAAATGTATAAAATAAATTCTCATTATCAGATCAAAAATGATGAAATCTGCAGAATTGATGTACGCAATTGTATTCAGAATTCACGTAGCGTTATCTCAAAATTTCATTCTAATTTAATTATTCCATCACAAAGACATCCATTTATTTCTTTTATATCCATAACCGCAAATCACCTTATTTTGACCAGAGCATGAAAGTAGGATAGTTATCTATTTTGATTTGTAACATATTTACATGTTCGATTTAACATAATATACATTATGCGAAATTAGTTATCAGGTTAGCGGAAACTACGGGTTAAATAAATCACAGGGTTATACACAAGGTGCGAATATCACTCAAACGATGCAAAATCTAGCTTCACAATACCTTGCAATAAGATTAAATAATGATTTATACACTCTAAAATTGTTATGTAAGGAAAAAATAAAGAAGTTTATATATATCAAATAATGACAACGCTACGTGAATTCTGCGTTATTTTATGAGGTGAATATCATCAGATTTGAAAAAGAAAAACGTAAATCTTAGGGAATAAGATTTACGTTTTTGATGAATAGTATTCGTGTGACTATGTCACGATATGTATAAGATTAAGATAACAGTTTTGCTCCGTATTCATAAATCTGTTGCAGTAAATTTAGCTTAATTGGATTATCCGAATATTCCTCTACTAACCGTTGTAAACTTTCTTCAAATTTAACCGCACTTTGTTCTAATTTACGTTGGCGGTATTTTTGCCATTTGATTTGCTCTGCACGATTTAGAGTTTTATAAAAATGTCTTGAGCGATAATGGAACAACAATTCAGGAATCCGTTTATCTTCAAATGCTAAACCATGCTCAGCTAATTTTTCAGGTGGTAAATCACGTAAAATAGCCATATTGTTTTTATCGGCATTACTAAAGAAACCGTTATAAAGTTCAGTTTCTACATTATCACTTGGCTCAAATTCGCGCTCTTCTGAGAAGATTTCAATAACTTTCTCTCGTATATCTAAGGATTGACGCAATTTTGCTAAATTATCTAAGCATTGTTGTCTGTCTATCCCTAAACGAGTTGCATTTTCTGGCAGTAACGTTTTTGCAGGAGCCAAAATTGGGCATTTATTAATATGAACCAATTTCAATGGAACTGATGAAACTCCCCTTTCTTCTAGCTCGCTTTTCTTGGTATATAAATCTTGTCGCAAATCAACCGCACTTTTACTGAGTAAATTATCAATATCACCTGATAAATCACAGACGATTACGGCATTTTGATTAGTTGGATGCCATGCTAATGGTGCTACCCAAGCACAATTGCCGCGATAATTCCCTAGCATGCCCGAAACATGCACTAATGGTGTCATTTCCGCGGTATCGATCAGTTTCTCAATTTCCTTTTTACCTCTATGCTCAAAGAAGAATTGAAATAATTTAGGCTGCTTTTCTTTGATTAATTTAGCCATGGCAATAGTTGCATACACATCCGCCATCGCATCATGGGCATTTTCATGCTCAATACCATTTGCTTTGGTTAGCTTTTCTAAGCGAAAGCTTGGCATACCATCATCGTCATAAGCCCAATTTATCCCTTCTGGACGCAAAGCATAACAGGCTCGTACCAAATCCAGTAAATCCCAACGAGAATTGCCATTTTTCCAGCTATACTCGTAGGGATCAATGAAATTACGATAAAAGGTATAGCGAGTCATTTCATCGTCATAGCGAATGTTGTTGTAACCCATCACACAAGTATTAGGTTGTGAAAACTCATCTAGAATTTTTGCGGCAAATTCAGGTTCAGGAATCCCCTTCTCATTACATTCTTGTGGCGTGATACCTGTGACCATTACAGCTTCCGGAGCTGGCAAATAATCATTGGTTTGCTTGCAATACAACATAATAGGCTCACCAATGATATTGAAATCTGCATCGGTACGAATACCGGCAAATTGAGCTGGACGATCACTTGCCGGATTGATACCAAAACTTTCGTAATCGTAGATAAAAAAACTAAAATTGTTTGCCATAATTAAGCCAAAATTTTATCTAAATAATATAAACAGAAAATTGCTGAAAGGCTGACAAAAACACCAAACCAGTTGATTTTACTGATTTTTTCTTTAAAGAAAAATGCGCCGGTGATGGTGCCTAAACAAATAACACCAATATTCATTCCCGCAAAAACTAAGGTTGGGTTTTGTCCGAAGCTTTGGTGCGCTTTAATGTAAAACAGGATGTTGAAGAAATTCAATACGCCTAAAATGATTCCACCAATAAAGCTTGGCACTGTCCACTGAGTGCGTTTTAGGAATAAATACAGGAACATGACACAAGCGGCTAATGAGAAAGCGATGAATAATGTGGTTGGGAATGCTCCCCCGCTTTTGGCCACTTGTTTGAATAAGATATCAATGGTTCCATAGCCAAACCAAACACCGATTAAGCCTAAAATACCTTTAAATGTGACCGCACTTTGTTCATTCGATTTGTTCAAAATACAGAATAAACCGATGAATGCTAAAATAATGCCAACAATTTTAGGCTGACTTAATGTTTCATGGAAAATAATAAAAGAGGCAACAATCGGTAGAAATAACGATAAGCGTTGTGCGGCATCTGAACGAACGATGCCTGCAAATTCAACCGCTTTAGACATAATAATAAATACAGTCGGCAATAAAATACCTAACGCCAGGAAAATAGGTGTGCTATCACTTTGTGCTAGATATTCGGTAAATTCTAATCCTTTGAAATCAGGCTTGAGTAAGAAATAGCTTAATGAAATGGCGACAATATAGTTGAACGCTATTGCTTGTTCAATAATGATGTTTTTCTTGCGGGCAACTTTGAGTAATACCGATACGGCAACACTACATAGAATGGCTAAAATAAGGTTGTGCATAATTTGTCCTAAACTTTCATAAAAATAACAATGAAAAAAGCGGTCAATTGCTTTGACCGCTTTAAAAACTACTCTGTTGCGCCAAAGCCACGCAAACCCACCACATGAACTTGCTCTTGGTTGCCGGCGATTTTACGCACGAGTTTATAGGTTGTCCCTTTTTCAGGGCTGATATTCTCTGGCGCTGCGATAAGTAATTGCATATCCAAACGTTTGCAAAGTTCGAACAAGGTGGAAATAGATTTACCATCTAAACGCGCCGCTTCATCTAAGAAGAGTAAACGACATGGTACGATGTCTTTACCGCGAATACGTCGGCTTTCCTCTTCCCAGCTTTGTACAACCATTAATAGGATTGACATACCCGTACCAATTGCTTCACCAGTCGATAATGCGCCACTTTCAGCACGTAACCAACCATCTGCACCACGGAATACTTCAACTTCTAACTCAAGGTAATTACGGTAATCCAATAATTCTTCACCGATAGTTTGTGCTGTGCGTTGCCCCATATCAATATGCGGGTTAATGCGTTGATAAAGTTTCGCAATGGCTTCAGAGAAAGTAATACGATTATCGCTGAATAAATCTTGATATTCTTCCTGTTTACCTGACAGCGCATCAAGCAACATCGCATGTGTATCGCGAATATTGACCACTAAACGTACCGATTTCACCTGACCGAAAGCAATATTTTGTAGGCCTTGGTTCAACATGCGAATACGGTTTTGTTCACGTTGAATGGTTTTACGCATAATATTCGCCACACTTTCAGAACTGATCGCCAATTTTTTCTCACGGCCAGTCAATTCTTCTGTTAAGCGATTAAGCTCAATTTCCATTTGCTCAATTGCATCAATCGGATCATCTGTTTTAATAATATCCTGACGAATACGTTCACGAAGATGTTGATAGACAGCAATAAAGAAGCGGACTTTATTTTCTGGTTTACGGCTATCTTCAGAAATACGCAATGCATCGCGTAGATACTCATTATCTGCCACCGCAGTACGTAACGCACCTAAGGCTTTATCCGACATTGAACGTAACTCATCAGCAGATAAATAAGCTAACTCACGACGATTGAGTCGTTTTTCCACATCGGAATTACGAGATAATCGGAGAACCACGCACCAGCTGGCTTTCGCTGCCACAACTAATTCACGTTGAGTTTTATAATCACGTTCCGCTTTGCGAATACGTTTATTTAAGTTCTCCGCTTCGCTTTCAATAAGTGTTAATTGTTTTTCAACATAAGAACGACGTTGACGACTGGTTGAAAGTTGTTGATACAACTCATCACGGCGATTTCTCGCACGTTCCTCTGCCCCTTCATCAACTCGCACACCCAATTCACCAATCTCAGCAATTAATTCTTTTAACAATTGATTTTTACTATCATAAGAACTTTGCAAGTGGATAAATACTTGATTGTATTGTGCAAATTGGCTTTGTTTTTGACGTAATTGTTCACGTTGAGTATCACGTTGTGACTGCAATTGTTCCAAACGTTGACGAAGTTGCTCATTAAGCTCTGACGTTTCTGCTTGACCTGCATCTTCATAGCTGAAGTGATTTTTACGTTGTACTACATCCGCTAAAGCAAATACACGTTGTTGTACTTGTTTTTGACGTTCAACCGCTTGAGTTAAATCAGCTTTTAAGCGTTCATAGTTTTCTGGATCACTTTGTAAGGTATTGGCAATCGGTTCTAATTGTGACAACGCAACGCCATGTTGACGAATAAAGCTTTCATCTTGCTCTGCGATGTCTAATTGTTCGCGGCACTCTTCAATGCGATCAAGTAATTCTTCATCAGCGAGCAAGTTAAGCTGTGGCATTAACTTATTCAACAATTGCATTTTTTCTTTGGCATTATCCAATTTAATGCGAATTTGTTGTTCGGTGCTTGAGAATTGATTGAGCTCGCGATCAATTTCATTGCGTTCTTGATTGATTTCCGCCATCACCTCTTCTGGGTTTGGTTGGAACGCAAGGGCTAGATGTAAGCCAACAAACTGACTAAAGTGTTCGTGTAAACGTTGACATTTTTGTACGTCAAAGGCGATTTGTGCGTATTCTTCCGCAATTTCATCACGTTTAGCTTGTAATTCTTCTAAATGTTTTTCACGTGCTGCACGGCCGAATAATGGAATTTGCGGGAATTTTGAATAGCGCAATTCACGATCAGAAACTTGCACCACAACGCCCATTTCAAGCTCTTGAGCTGAAAGAACACTGTCATCAAAGGCATTTGGGTCACCTTCGATTAAATATAAATCGTCTGGACAGTCTTCTAAATTAGCTAATTGTTCGCGTACCGTGTTGAGATCATGAACGACAATAGCATGACGTGCAGGACCATAAAGTGCCGAGAAATAAGGTGCATCTTCAATTGGTACATCATCATATAATTCAGAAAGCAACACACCGCCAAAACGTTCTGCAAGCACATTCAAGCGAGCATCTTCTGAACCATCTGGCTGGCTTAAACGAGAAATTTGCTCATCTAATTGTTGACGTTGCTTCTCTAAATTGTCACGTTGAATAGTCAGCTCACGTTCTTTCACCAATTGTGATTGCATAAAATGCATCACATCTTGGCTATGCTCGAAGGTTTCCCCACTTTGCTCTTGTAAGCGTTCTAAAGCGGCTTGAGCAGTTAACCAAGCCGGTGCTTTACGAGCATTTTCTTCGTAAAGTGCGGTCAAACTTTCACGTTTTTGACGTAAGGTTGAACGGTGTTCTACTTGCTCAGCAAGTTCTTCATTCAAACTTTCAATGAGTTCTTCTTGTTCAGCGTGGTATGCTTCGAGTTCATCAGCGGTTTCTAAAGATAAATCAGCTCGTTGGTTAAAATCAGCCAATAATTTAGCCGCACTTTGTTGTTGAGCATAGCGCTGCTCTAACTCATGTAATTTCGCGCGTAATTGCGGGGTTTGTTGGGCTTGAATTTTTTGTGTTGGATATTCACGCAATAATTCTTTAGCGCTTTCCCAAGCACTTGAACGCGGCATATCACCAGCAATTTTGCACACCAACTGATAGGCTTTATCAAATTGTGATTTAGCCGCTTCAGAAATTGACATTTTATGTTCTAACTCAAGCACTTGCTCGGTAAGGCTTTCAGCATGAGCAGCAAATTCCGCTTGATAATCTTCCGCATTTTTCACGCTTAAATCTGCTAAACCACATAAGGTTTTCGCTTTTTCAAGTGCGGCAATCGCTTGTTGATATTGCAATGCACGGGTTTGTTGTGCATCTAATGCTTGTTGATAATCCGCAAGTTGCGCACGTACTTGGTCAATTTCAAGTTCCGTTTGCTCAAATTGTGCTTGGCTTTCTTCAAGCTGTTCGGTTGCGGTTTCCACAACCATTTTTTGTTCTTCTAATTTTTCTGTAAGCTCAGCCACATCTTCTTGATAGCGCGATACTTTTTCTTGATGACGTAACGCATTTAATACCAAGTTCAAGTGGTCTGCCGCACTTTGGTGATCGACTTCTAAAGTACGTTCATTTTCTGCCAATTCTGCAGCTTCACGGCTTAAGTCAATTAAGCGATGTTGTGATAACGCTTGCTCAGCTTTTGCTTTATACCAATCATGACGGAAACCTAGAGCCGCTTCGATATTACCGCGGCGTTCATTGGCATTACGCATATAATCTGATGCCACATAATTAGTGGTTTCAGTGATTAAATGTTTGAATAAATCACGGTCAGATTGGGTAACTTTAATTGCTTCAAGGGTCATACGGTTTTCACGTAATGCACTTTCCATATCTTGGAAGGCTTTACGCACACCAAGGTTTTCCGGTAATAAGTAATCACGTAAAGAACGGGTAATAGCGCTGGAAATACCACCGTATAAAGAAGCTTCGATTAATTTATAGAATTTGCTACGGTCTGAGGCACTACGTAAGCGTTTTGGAATAATACCCAAATCAAACATCATGCCGTGATAATCGGTGATGGAATGATATTGCTTGAATTGCGCACCAAGATTTTCAATTTTGTCTTTTAATTCATTTAAATTAAGTACGCGCGCTTGACGTTCACCGACTGTTTCGGTGAAAAGTGCGGTCGGATTTAAGGATAATTCTACACCTTGAATCGAGAACGTTTTTAAATCCACTTTCTTATCACGACCGGCGATTTGTTGCAGACGCACACCCACGAGAATTCGTTGGTGACGAGAGTTGATGGTATCTAATACTGCGTAACAAACGCCTGGACGTAATTTACCGTGTAACCCTTTATCACGCGATCCGCCTGTCGAGCCAGCTTCTGTGGTATTTCGAAAATGTAATAAGGTTAAGTCTGGAATTAATGCTGTGACAAAACCTGCCATGGTTGTGGATTTACCAGCACCGTTACCACCGGAAAGTGTGGTCACCAATTCATCCAAATCAAAGGTGCGGGCAAAGAAACCATTCCAGTTAATTAAGGTTAATGAACGAAATTTACCTCGTTCTACTCCACTATGTTGGTTTAATACAGGAGCAATAAATTCTTCTTCAACCTGTTCAGTTGATTGCTCAGGTTCGTCTTGATAGATTTCGTTTTCAAGTTCTAATACATCAGACATTATTCTTGTTCTCCTGCATCATCAAATTCTTCATCAATTTCGACCGCACTTTCTTCATCATCAAGCTCATCAGCATGACTTGCCGCTTTTGCTTGTTTTTCCAATTCGAGGGATTGCGGTGTTGCTGCTTCCCCATCACGAATTAAGCGAGCTTGTGCTTCTAACGGGTCATCACCAGAACGGACTTCAGCCCCAAAACGGAAAACTGATTCTGAAATCGTAAATTTACCGCTATGCTGTTCACCTACGGTATGAATCATGCCTAAACGGCGTAAACGACCGATCGCCGCGCGTACTTTTTCAGATAATTTTTGCTTATCTAAATCCGAACCACTAGAGCGTTGATTGACGGCTTTCAATAATTTGCCCTCGTCTGCTAAATTCAGTAATTCATCATAGACTTCTTGTGTACTGAAGATACCTTGCTGTGCCAAACGTTCTGGGCTTAAATACAAATAGCAAAGCACCTTCCCTACTAACATTTCTAATTCGGAAAGCACTGAACGGGCAATTAATGTCGTCGCTTTTGGACGTAAATAGAAAAAGCCTTCCGGTGCACGAATTAATTCCACGTTGTAACGGCGATAAAAGCCATCCAACTCATTTTGGAAATCCATCAAAAAAGCATGATTATCTAATTGATCAGTGCTGATATGGCGACCTGAACGCAATAAGCTGTCCACTGTCGGGAAAATAGGATTAGCAATGGCATTTGCCAATTTCGGGGAAATTACATCTTGAATATCTGTCATGGTTAATTTCTCATTTTATGAATTCGTTTTTGGGTAAGCCACGAAATTAATATTTATCAATCACATGCGCTTGCACTTCTGCGCCGTAATCGTTAATTTCCTGCCATTGCGGATAAATACCGGCTAAATCATCATTTGCCATACCTAAACGCACAGCTTGATCCACTATAATACGAGCCACATCAAAATGACGAGAAAGTGGATAAGCTTCTAATTGTTCTTTTAAGACTAAACTTAAATCAATTGGACGATTATTTTCACGGTATTGAATTAATAAGCCTTGCATATGTTCGACGATTTGATCATGTAAATCAGCCAAAGATTCATATTGCAACTCTTCAGGTAATTCACCTAATGCATCATCTTCACGTAATACCATTTCTTCATCACGCAGATCGACCAAACGTTCCGCTTGAGCTGTCCATAAGAACCAAGGATGATCGAAATAACTGTGAATAGAGTTACGTAAGCGTTGTGAAAATACGCGGTTTTTATCCATATCAATGGCGGTACGGATAAATTTATGCACGTGACGGTCATAACCAATCCATAAATCGATGGCTTGTTGTCCCCAGCTAATAATGCGGTCGAGCTTAGATTGTAAATCGGTGATTAATTGTTCAATAAAATAAAGCTCATCATGGCCAATCACACAATCTTGAATACGTAATAATTGAGCCTGTAATTTATCACCTGCTGCATTTAAGGTGTCTTGTAACTCACGTAAATTGCCTGAGGTTTCATCCAATAAACGTTCACAGCTAGAAATGGCTGCCTGCCAATCTTTGGTAAGTAAATTTGCAATTTCTTCTTTAATGCTTTGTTGATTTTCATCCATCACACGTTGTGATAAATCAATGCTATCGAAAATCTCTGCTACAGAATATTTTAATGGTGCAAATACATTACGACGCCAAAAATGCTCATTTTCCCCTTTTGCAGTCCCTTCCTCTGCTGCATCGGATGCACGCTGAATTTCATCTGCCACAATAGAGAGCTGTACAGAAAGACGCAATGCAGAAAATTCACGCTGACGAATATAATAATCTGATACGCCAACACCTAGTGGCGTTAGACGATAAATGGAAAGCCCTTCAGTAAATTCGCTACTGAAACGGTTAACAAAACGCTGTTTTACCAATTCATTAATAGCATTATTGGCTCGGGTAGCAATTGCGTCTGTTGATTGGTCAAAAGCATTGACGGTATGGCGGAAAATATCCACTAAATCTGCTTCTAGCATTTCACCGTCTAAACGTTCGTTGTTGTAGATGGCAATAGCCAATAAAAATACTAAGCGCTCTGTCGGCAGATTTAACGAAAATTTCCGCTCTTTCGCCCATGAGACGAGTTCAGGAATGGTTTGTGAGGTTTCGATCATTCGGTTAAAAAGCTTGAAATTGAACAAAAAATTTCTGAGATTATACAGGATTTTTTATCGATCTTAAAAATCTTCTTATAGATCGACCGCACTTTTTATGTATAGATATTATGTACAATTCATTAAGAATTCTACTCTTTATACAGTGAGGTATGATTATTCAAAAAGAAAAACAGTTTAAATCGTTCTTTGATTTATTCGCTTAAAAACATTAAAACTTGTCACATTTATCACAATACATATCGCCACACAAATGCACTAACTAAAATAATTAGCGTAATCACAATTTGTATTAAACGTTTTTTGGTTAATTTTTCTGCTGCCATACCTATTTACTCTTAGATAACTTCTTTAATTGACTATTTAGTGGTAGAATAATTGAGTTAGATCAATTTTACACTATATTTATCGATTTGAGGAACTAATGAAAACTTTTGTTTCAGAAACCAAATCAGGGCGCAGAGTTCAATCCGGCGGTTGTGCGATTCATTGCCAAGATTGCAGTATTAGTCAGCTTTGTATTCCTTTCACTTTAAATGAGCACGAGCTTGATCAGCTTGATAATATCATCGAGCGTAAAAAACCGATTCAAAAATCACAAGTTCTTTTTAAAGCGGGCGATACACTTAATTCTATTTATGCCATTCGTTCCGGCACGATCAAAACCTACACTATTAGTGAAACCGGTGAAGAACAAATAACGTCTTTTCATTTGCCTGGTGATTTAGTGGGCTTTGATGCCATCACCAATATGCGCCATCCAAGTTTTGCTCAAGCGTTGGAAACTGCTATGGTATGTGAGATTCCATTTGATATTTTAGATGATTTATCTGGGAAAATGCCTAAGCTTCGCCAGCAAATTATGCGTTTAATGAGCAGTGAAATCAAAAGTGATCAAGAAATGATTTTATTACTTTCTAAAATGAATGCGGAAGAACGTTTAGCGGCCTTTATTCACAATCTATCAAAACGTTACTCCGCTCGCGGTTTCTCTGCTAAAGAATTCCGTTTAACCATGACCCGTAGTGATATCGGTAACTATCTCGGTTTAACTGTTGAAACCATCAGCCGTTTACTTGGACGTTTCCAAAAACTCGGTGTCCTCTCTGTTCAAGGTAAATACATTACTATTAATGATATTAATGCATTGATTGATTTAACCGGTGTACATAAAACCAAAATCCAATTAGCAGAATAAATTAAAAGCGTGAGTTTTCACGCTTTTTAAACATTTGAAACAAAAAAACTTGCACGAGATCACTTTTTTGATAATCGGTTCTTGTCATCGTTTAAAATCTTTTCTATCCTATTGATATCTCATCTCTTGGAGGTTTTATGAAATTTAATAATATTCTTGTTGTTCTTAATCCTGATAATGAAAAACAATACGCACTTGCTCGAGCTGTTCGTTTGGCGAAAGAGCAGCAAAGTGAAAAAAAAGTGAAAATTACTGCGCTATTAAGTGTCTATGATTTATCTTATGAGATGTCTGCTCTTCTTTCTTCGGAAGAACGAAGTGAAATGCATAAAACTGCCATTGAGCAACAACGTCAAGCTGTACAATTTTATTTAGATAAATATGCTGATCCTGAAATTGAATTTGAATCTCATATTGTATGGAACAGTAATGAAGCCGATGCAATAAATGAAGAAGTTGAAAAAAATCAATATGACCTTGTTGTGAAATACACTAAGGATGAAGAAAGTTTTACCTCATTGATTTTCACACCGGTAGATTGGCAATTGTTACGTAAATGTCCAATCCCAGTATTGATGGTACGTGATGGTGATTGGAAACACCAACGCCGTATTTTAGTTGCGGTTAATGTGTCGGGTGAACAAGAATATCAAGATGAATTTAACCAAGAGTTAGTTTCAACAGGGATGAGTTTAGCAGAGAACTTAAACCGTGGTAACGTACATTTAGTGGCAGCCTACCCTGTTGCGCCAATTAATATGGCGATTGATTTACCTGAATTTAATACTTCAGGTTATGAAAATGGTATTCGTGGTCAACACCTTATCAATATGAAAGCCTTACGTCAAAAATTTGGTATTGATGAGGATCATACCCATGTACGCGAAGGTTTCCCTGAAGAAGTAATCCCTGAAGTGGCGAAAGAAATTGAAGCTGAATTAGTGATTCTAGGCACTGTGGGAAGAACAGGTTTATCGGCAGCGTTACTAGGTAATACAGCTGAACATGTGATTAGTAAATTAAGCTGCAATTTATTAGCCATTAAACCGTCTAAAAAATAAGCCTATTTAGCTTTTTATTTAAAACAAGTGCGGTCAGAAAAACAATCGTTTTATTGACAGCACTTTTTTGTTAAAAAAATGTGAAGTTCCTCACAAAATCAACTTTTTCTATTCGTCTCATCATTTCTTTTTCGTTATACTCGTCCGCCCTATCGAAGACTTTCTATAAATTGATTTATTGATTAAAAAAAGGAAAGACAATGAAAAAAACATTAATTGCTGCACTACTTGGCTTCTCTGCGCTCGCGCAAGCCCATGAAGTTTGGGTTGCAACCCCAGCACAACTGACTTCTAATAGCGTTTTAAAAGCTGATTTAGCTTATGGTGACTACCCTTACGTTGAAAAAATTCCTGAAAAACGTCTCGCCATTTTCCCACCGATGGAACTCATCAATCAAGATGGTGAAATGCAAACATTAGTACAAAAAGGTGAAAACTACCAATATCAATCAGAAAAACCGTTAAAAGATGGTTCATATTGGGTAACAGCGACTTATAAACCAACTTTCTGGTCACAAAATAATGAAGGTTGGAAAATGGATAACTTACAAGGCACACCAAATGCATTCTATTGCGAACAAACTCAAATGTTTGGTAAAGCCTTTACTGTAGTGGGCAAAAAACCATTAAATGCAGATATGGCAATGACACGCCTCGGTTTACCACTTGAAATCGTGCCACTTAAAGATCCGAAAACAATTAAAGCGGGTGAAGCTTTCCCTGTTCAGATTTTCTATAAAGACCAACCACTTGCAGGCGAAACGATTATCGCAACCTCTGATACATTTGTTGTAAAAGATATGGAAGCGGCAACATCTCACCGTGAGCCACAAGCCTTTTCTGGTAAAACAGACAAAGAAGGTAAAGTTAACTTTATTCCATTAATTGAAGGTGTTTGGAAACTTAAAGTGATTCATAAAGAACCATTTGAAGATCAAAAAGTTTGTCAACAATCAGCAAATTATGCGACGTTAATTCTCCCTGTTGGTAAAGCTAGAGCTAAACTCCCACCAAAACCAGAACATCATCATTAATCATAAAAAAGTGCGGTCAAATTTAACCGCACTTTTTTAATATGTTCTTAACGCTGGAGGTTGGTAATGTTCAATAAAGGTTTCGATTTCTTGAAGATTATTCGAGAATAAAATCTTCTCAAAATCACCTTGAGTAAAGAAGCCTTCTTTCACCATATGGCTAAAAAAGGACTTTAGTGAATCAAAATACCCCTTTTCATTAAACAGAATACAAGGATTATTATTTTTTCCAATTCGCGCCCAAGAAATCACTTCAGCAATCTCTTCTAAAGTGCCAGGTCCACCAGGCAAAGCAATATAAGCATCGCCAAGCTCAATCATTTTATTTTTTCGCTCAGACATGCTTTCAACAATTACGGTCTTAGTTAAATTAGGATGTGAAACTTCTCTGTCTTGTAAAAATTGAGGGATAATGCCAATTACTTTACCTTGATGAGCAAGTACAGTATCTGCAACTACGCCCATTAATCCCAATTTTCCGCCACCATAAACTAAAGTATGTTGAACATCAGCAATCCATTTTCCTAATTTTTTTGCGACAGACTGATAGGCTGAATCATTACCTAAACTTGCTCCGCAATAAACCGTGATATTCATCCTACTTTTTCCGTTCTACCCACTTTCCATCAATATAATCCACAATCCATTTTGTGGCTTTGCCATTCTTTTCAGATGTCACATATTGATGTTTTTCTTTACGGCTAAAGCGGATAATGGCTTCATTACCCTCAGGGTCTTTTTGTGGCGCATCGGCTAAATAACGTAATTTTTCTGGTAAACGATCACGATAAAGCGCTAATTCCGCCACTTTTGCTGGTCGAGTTTCACGTGATTTCGGGAAGTTATGTGCTGACATAAACACGCCACTTGCACCATCACGTAATACAAAATACGCATCAGATTTTTCACATTTCAATTCAGGGAAATGAACCGGTTCTTCTTTTGGCGGTGCAACTTCGCCATTTTTCAAAATCTTACGGGTATTATCACAGCTGGTACAGCCCATATATTTACCAAAACGACCGAGTTTTAAGTGCATATCTGAACCACACTTATCACATTCTACAATCGGACCATCATAGCCTTTAATTTTGAATTGGCCTTGTTCAACCAAATAACCATCACAATTCGGATTGTTACCACAAATATGCAATTTACGATGTGGGTCGATGATATAGCTATCCATCGCCGTACCACATTTTGGGCAACGTTTACGATCCATTAAGGCTTTGGTTTCAGAGGCCTCATCCAATACATTGAGTAATTCTGCTTCTGGAATGAGATTAATCGTTGTTTTACAACGCTCTTTTGGTGGTAATGCATAACCAGAACAACCAAGGAAGACACCAGTACTTGCTGTGCGAATCGCCATTTTGCGGCCACAAGTTGGGCAATCAATATCGGTGAGCACAAGGCTATTCGGCTTCATTCCACCTTCTAGCTCATCTAATTCAGCCGTAGAAAGTTGGGTAGAAAAATCTTTGAAGAATTGATTTAACTCAGCTTTCCAATTTTTTTCACCGGATGCAATTTGGTCTAGTACATTTTCCATGTTTGCAGTGAAATCGTAACTCATCAAATCAGTAAAAGATTGATTTAAGCGATCAGTAACGATTTCGCCCATTTTCTCTGCATAGAAACGGCGATTTTCAATGCGCACATAACCACGTTCTTGAATAGTCGAAATAATTGCCGCATAAGTCGAAGGACGACCAATACCACGTTTCTCCAATTCTTTCACCAATGCTGCTTCAGTAAAACGAGCGGGTGGTTTGGTAAAGTGTTGGCTTGGCGAAACCGTTTTTAGTGCTAATGTTTCGTTTAAACTCACAGTCGGTAAAATTTGGTCTTCTGGATTTTTACCTAATTGTGGCAAGACTTTTGTCCAACCATCAAAGCGTAAAATACGGCCTTTGGCTTTCAATTCATAATCGCCAGCCATTACAGTGACGGTTGTACTGTCATATTGTGCAGCCGGCATTTGACAAGCCACAAATTGACGCCAGATTAAATCATACAAGCGTACTGCATCTTTATCTATGCCACTTAAATGATCTGCGAGCATTTTCACATCAGAAGGACGAATGGCTTCGTGTGCTTCTTGTGCGTTTTCTTTACTCGAATAGAAATTCGGTTTAGCGGGCAAATAATCTTTGCCAAAATGGCTTTCGATATAAGCACGTGCCATATTTAATGCATCTTGGCTCAAGTTGGTAGAGTCAGTACGCATATAAGTGATATAACCAGCTTCATATAAACGTTGTGCCAACATCATGGTTTTCTTTACTCCAAAACCTAAACGCGTGCTTGCAGTTTGTTGTAAGGTTGAAGTAATAAATGGTGCTCTTGGTTTAGAACCTGTTGGTTTTGTTTCTAAATCTGTGACAACGTAGTGTGATTTATTTAAAAAATCGACCGCACTTTGAGCTTCTTTTTCATTTTTCGGCTCAAATTTCTTGCCTTTATATTGCACCACATCCAAACGCAAGCCTTCTTTCTTAGTCGTTTGGGTTAGCGCTTCAATTTCCCAAAACTCTTCCGGTTGGAATGCTTTGATTTCACGCTCACGTTCTACCACCAATTTTACGGCAACAGATTGTACTCGTCCTGCAGATAACCCACGTGCCACTTTCTTCCATAATAATGGTGACACCATAAAGCCTACTACGCGGTCTAAGAAACGACGGGTTTGCTGAGCATTAACCTGGTCCATATTAATGTGAGCAGGATGCTGGAACGCTTTTTCAATCGCTTTTTTAGTAATCTCATTAAATACAACGCGACTAAAACGACTATCATCGCCACCGATCACTTCACGTAAATGCCATGCGATAGCCTCTCCTTCTCTATCCAAGTCGGTTGCGAGATAAATATGATCGGATTTTTTAGCAAGGGATTTTAATTCGGCGACCACTTTTTCTTTGCCAGGTAGAATTTGGTAATTAGCTTTCCAATCGTGATAAGGATCAATCCCCATACGTTTAACTAAAGCGGAACGCTCTTTCTCTGCTTTAATTTTTGCTTTTTCTTCTGTACTTAATCCTTTTGTCGAAACTGGCTTAGCCTTTTCGCCAGTACTACTTCCTGATGTCGGCAAATCACAAATATGCCCTACGCTGGATTTCACCACATACTGGCTACCTAAATATTTATTGATGGTTTTCGCTTTGGCTGGCGACTCCACAATCACTAAAGATTTGCTCATTTGCTTACCTAAAATATAACTAGAATTCTCTAAAATAGCCGATATACTGCAAACTTACGCCGATAAAATCAAGCTTTTTTTCAAAAAGGATTTATAAATGGATAAACTCAATGCAATTTCGGTTTTCTGCAAAGTGATCGAAACGCAAAGTTTTACACAAGCCGCAAACCAACAGAATATTTCTGTGGCAATGGCGAGTAAATTAGTTTCACAATTAGAAGAACATTTAAAAACACGATTATTACAACGTACAACACGAAAAATTATGCCAACTGAAGCCGGTATGCTTTATTACCAACGTTGCCAAGCCATTCTATTAGATTTAAGTGAGGCAGACTCTAGCATCAGTAATATGGCAACGAGCTTACAAGGTAATTTATTAATCTCTATGCCACGTGATTTTGGCTTACTTTATATTTCACCTAACTTGCCTAAATTTATTGAGCTTCATCCCAATTTACACGTAGAAATTGAATTTGAAGACAAGCGTGTTGATCTCGTTGCGGAAGGCTATGACTTAGCATTACGTATCGGTTATATGCAAGACAGCTCACTTGTTGCGCGTAAAATTAGTAGCTCCCTTATGCATTTTGTTGCTTCTCCAAGTTATTTAGAAGCGCGAGGCACACCGCTTACACCTGACGATTTAGAATATCACCAAGGTTTACTTTATAAATCATCGTTAAATCAAGTGCATTGGCAATCAACAAAAGCCAATCAAATTCAACGTTATAAAATTCAATCTAAAGTGGTTTCTAATAATGGTATGGCGTTGTTAGAAATGACAAAAGCGGGTTTAGGCATCAGTAATGCACCGAATTTCTTTGTAAAAGATGCGCTTGCTTCAGGTGAATTAGTTGAAATTTTGTCTGAATATAAACAAAAACCTTTAGATATTTATGTGCTTTACCCAAATCGTCGTCATTTACCGGCTAAAGTTCGCGCATTTATTGAATTTCTCGCAAGCCTCGGTTTGTGTGAGAACAGTCAAATATAAAAAAACAGGGGCGGATTAACCGCCCTTTATTATTCAAATAATGTCCAAATCGGTTTTACCTCTTCAGGTAAAAACAAATTCTTTCCTAATTCAATCCATCCGCAAGGAAAATGAAAGTCTGACCCTAAAGAGGCGGCTAAGTCATATTCATTGGCTAAACGCGCAAGATATTGACGTTGCTCTTTGGTCTGTCCACTATCTGCCACTTCCATGCCATCACCGCCCCATTGTTTGAAATCAACAATTAATCGACCAATCCATTTTCCTGTCATGTTATAACGCATAGGATGAGCAATGACGGCAACGCCACCTGCCGCATGAATCGTCTCAATCGCCGTTGGAATATCGACCCATTCAGCTTTGACAAAACACGATTTTCCACCGCCTAGATAACGCTTAAAGGCTTGCCCATCATTTGAAACTTTGCCGATTTGCACTAAATAACGCGCATAATGCGCACGAGTTACTTCCCCATTGGCTAACGCTTTTGCGCCCTCATAGGCATTGGGGACGCCTGCTTTTTCTAATTTATGGCCAATTTCGACCGCTCTTTTTTCTCTCAGTGATTTTTGTTCGGCTAAAAGTGCGGTCATTTTAGGATGCGTTTTATCAAAATTTAATCCGACAATATGGATACCACGACCTTCCCAATTCGTTGAAATTTCCACGCCATTAATTAGCTCAATACCTAATTTATCTGCTTCAATTTTAGCTTCATCAATGCCCATCACGGTGTCGTGATCACATAAAGCAAGCACATTGATACCTAGCTCATGAGCTCGTTGCACAAGCTCTGTAGGCGTTAAAACACCATCTGAAGCCGTACTATGGCAATGTAAATCATATTTTTTTGTCATTTATTTAATCGCTTTCACTAATTCTTTAACTAAGCTTGGACCGTGATAAATCAAACCCGAATAAACTTGTAACAATTCAGCACCTGCTTCAATCTTCTCTTGTGCATTTTGTACACCATCAATGCCACCACTCCCAATAATCGGAATTTGACCTTTCAGCTCTTGATGCAATCTTCGAATAATTTCTGTACTTTTCTGCTGTAACGGTTTTCCACTTAAGCCACCTTGTTGTTCCGCATTTTTCAAACCTGTGACGTTGTCGCGTGAAATCGTTGTATTAGTGGCAATTACCCCATCCATTTGATGACGAAGTAACGTATCAGCAATTTGAACGAGTTCAGTCTCGGATAAATCAGGTGCAATTTTTACAGCAATCGGTACATATTTATTATATTGCTCAGCTAAAGTTTTTTGACGTTGTTTAATACTTTGTAATAAATCATCAAAATAATCACCATACTGCAATTGACGCAAATCTGGAGTGTTCGGTGATGAAATATTTACCGTAATATAATCCGCATAGTTATAGGCTTTATTTAAGCAAAATAAGTAATCATCTTTCCCCTTTTCAAGTGGCGTGACTTTATTTTTGCCAATATTAATCCCAATTACACCATCAAATTTTGCCTTTTTAACATTCTCGACCACGTAATCAATGCCATAATTATTGAATCCATTACGGTTAATAATCCCCTCAGCTTCCACTAAACGGAATTGACGGGGTTTCGCATTTCCCTCTTGTGCCAAAGGCGTAACCGTACCCACTTCAATAAAACCAAATCCCATCGCACCAAATCCATCAATCGCTTCGGCATTTTTATCTGCGCCCGCGGCTAACCCAATAGGATTTTTAAACATAATGCCCATTACTTGCTTAGGCAAACCTTGTGGACAAGCCAAAAGCTGCTTTAATAAAAATTGGCAAGGTGATTTACCCGCTAAATGCAATGATTTAATCACTAAATCATGGGCGGTTTCAGGATCAAGGGAAAAGATAGCTTTACGGATCAAAGAATACATACTCGTTTATCTCTCAGGATAGTTCACTGTAAATGGAAAATGCGGTTAAAATTAACCGCACTATTGGGTTATTGCAAGGCTTTCTCTATTTTCTCAAATAGATCTTTTGAGAGATCTTCAACAGCGCTTAATCGCTCCAAGGCGCGTTTCATTAAGGTTTGACGCTGTTCATCGAAACGAGAGAAACGAATCAGTGGCTCAATTAAACGTGCTGCAACTTGTGGATTACTATCATTTAAACGAATTAAAACATCTGTCAAAAAACGATAACCAGATCCACTAATATGGTGGAAGGCTTTTAAATTATAATTTATAAAGTTTCCAACTAATGAGCGTAAACGGTTTGGATTGTTAAAATTAAAGCTTGGGTGATCCATTAATACTTGTACAATTTCCAATACGTTTTCATCAGGGCGAGTTGCTTGTAACGCAAACCATTTATCCATTACCAAGCCATCATGTTGCCATTTTTGTTCAAAATCCTCCAACAAGGCATCACGACAAGGTAACGCTGCTTTGGTTGCCATATTTAATGCCGCTAAAGTATCCGTCATATTATTAGCATTATTGTAATGTTTTTGTACCACATTATTACCTAGGTTACTGTAGGCCAAATAACTTAAACAAACATTGCGCATTGCTCGTAAAGCAATATCTTTCTGAGTCACTTGATAAACATCAAGACGAATATGCGTGTAAATCCTCAATAAATCATTTTTTAAGTATTCGGCTATTTGCACCAACATAAATTCTCTTGCTGCAGTAATACCATCAGGATCAATTGTTTTGAAACTTTCTGCAAACTCAATTTCTTTTGGAAAAGTCAAAATCAATGTAGCTAATTCAATATCTTGTTCATAATTTTCCAACACATGAGCGAGTGCAATCAAAATGTCAGGTGAGATCTCTAATCGCTCTCCTTGCTGATAATTCGCCACATTACGGCGTAATTCTTGAGTCAATAGCGTTTGTGCCGCATCCCATCGAACAAACTGATTATTAGAAAATTTAAGTAGGCTAAGTAATTGTGTAGTCGTATAATCATAATCCAGTTTAACTGGTGCAGAAAAATCACACAATAATGCAGGAATAGGTCGACAATAGAGATTATGAAATTCAAATGTTTGATCTTTTTCCGTAACATTGAGTACATCATTTGATAATTTTCCATTGTACTGTAATGTTTGCTTGTTACCGTTAGCATCATAAAGCGCAATTTTCAATGGAATATGTAAGTTTACTTTTTCCATTTGATCCGCTGTTGGCGGCGTAGATTGTGAAACGGTTAAACGATAAGTATGAGTTTGTTCATCATAGGCATCACTAATCAATAATTCTGGCGTACCAGATTGGCTATACCAACGACGGAATTGAGCTAAATCAACGTCATTCGCACGTTCCATTGCAGACACAAAATCTTCGCAGGTTGCCGCTTTACCATCGTTTTCAGCAATATAAAGTTGCATGCCTTTTTGGAAACCTTGTTCACCTAATAAAGTGTGCAACATACGAATCACTTCTGCCCCTTTTTCATATACAGTCACGGTATAGAAGTTATTCATTTCAATGACTTTTTCAGGGCGAATTGGGTGTGACATTGGGCTTGCATCTTCGGCAAACTGTACCGTACGTAAGAATTTCACGTTATTAATACGATTGACTGCTCGAGAACCTGTGTCAGATGAAAATTCTTGATCACGGAAAACCGTTAAACCTTCTTTCAAACTTAACTGGAACCAATCACGGCAAGTTACACGGTTTCCCGTCCAGTTATGAAAATATTCGTGTGCAATTACGCTTTCAATGGCGAGATAATCATCATCGGTTGCAGTTTGTGGATTTGCCAACACAAATTTAGCGTTAAAAATATTCAACCCTTTATTTTCCATGGCACCCATATTGAAGAAGTCCACAGCAACAATCATGTAAATATCTAAGTCGTATTCTAAATTAAAACGGTCTTCATCCCATTTCATCGCTTTTTTCAGGCTTTCCATTGCCCACGAAGCGCGATCAAGATTGCCACGGTCAACATAAAGCTCTAAGGCTACTTTACGACCACTTTTTGTCGTAAAGGTATCTTGTAATAAATCAAAATCACCTGCCACTAAAGCGAATAAATAGCTCGGTTTCGGGAATGGGTCATTCCATTCAACCCAATGACGACCATCCTCTAATTCACCATTTGCAATGCGGTTACCATTAGAAAGTAAGTAAGGATATTTAGTTTTATCTGCGGTAATTTTGGTTGTATAGCGAGCTAATACATCTGGACGGTCAAGCATATAGGTAATTTGACGAAAACCTTCTGCTTCACATTGTGTACAAATACCCTCACCTGATTGATAAAGCCCTTGTAAAGAGGTGTTTTGTGCAGGCTCTAGATTCGTCACAATTTCAAGTTCAAAATTAATCGCACTTTGATTGGTTAAATCTAACGTTAAACTTTCGTGGTCTTGATGATAATGTTTAAAATCTTCGCCATTGAATTTAATGGAGGCAAATTGGAAACCATGACCATCTAATCGTAGATGGGTTGCTTCATCATTTAAACGTTGGAAGGTTGTTTTTGCAGTGACAACGGTATGCTTAGGATCTAATTGAAAATCAAGGAAAATATCCGTAACCGTAAAATCAGGTTGTTTGTAATCTTTTCTATATTTCGCTTTAGCTAACATAATCTGCTCTATTTCTAAGAAAAAAACTCGTATTAGGATAAGATTTTATGACCAAACTTGCAATGGAATTTTCAGCTTTCACCGCATAGCAAACGTTTGCTTAAAAGTGAACAAATATGCTATTCTACGTATCGTTTTTTTATCAGATAATTTTTTAAAAATATGTCAAATACCGCACAAATTGCTATTGTGATGGGCTCAAAAAGCGACTGGGCAACCATGCAAGAAGCCACTCAAATTTTAGATGAACTCAATGTGACATATCATATTGAAGTCGTTTCCGCACATCGAACCCCCGATAAGCTGTTTGAATTTGCCGAAAATGCACAAAAAAATGGTTACAAAGTGATTATTGCAGGTGCGGGTGGCGCTGCTCATTTACCCGGTATGATTGCGGCTAAAACGCTTGTACCTGTATTGGGTGTCCCTGTTAAAAGTTCTATGTTAAGCGGTGTTGATAGTCTCTATTCTATCGTGCAAATGCCGAAAGGCATTCCTGTCGGTACGTTAGCGATTGGCCCTGCTGGTGCTTCTAATGCAGGATTACTCGCTGCACAAATTCTTGCAGGTTGGGATGATGCGTTATTCGCTCGCCTACAAGTATTCCGCGAAAATCAAACCAATATGGTATTGGATAATCCTGATCCACGTACATAAAACACCTTTTAATTTGACCGCACTTTTTAAAGTGCGGTTGTTTTTTTAGCTAGATTTGATGAGAAATTTTATGCAAAACTCTACCCTATATCCTACCGTTTATGTGCTTGGGAATGGCCAACTCGGCAGAATGTTACGTTACGCTGGCGCGCCATTAGACATTAATGTTCAACCACTTGAGTTCAATGCCCCCGTATTTGATTTACCTAAAAATGCCATCATCACCGCAGAGATTGAACGTTGGGAAAAAACACCGTTAACTGAATTATTAGGCCATCATAAGAATTTCGTTAATCAGAATGTTTTTGGCTTATTGGCTGATCGTTTTACCCAAAAATCTTTACTGGATGAACTCAATCTCTCTACCTCACCATGGTGTTTATTAGAAGATAAAACGCAATGGACTGAAGTATTTACAAACGTAGGCGAAAAAGTCGTGGTAAAACGTCGTACCGGTGGTTATGACGGTCGAGGTCAATGGATTATCACTGAAAATAATCAACGTGATATTACGGACGATTTATTCGGTGAAGTTATTGCAGAAAAATTTATTCCTTTTGATTACGAAGTGTCTATCGTAGGCGCAAGATTTAAAAATGGTGAAAAACGTTTCTATCCTGTAACACATAACCTACAGCAAAATGGCATTTTACGTTACAGTGTGACAGATATTTCATTCCCTCAACAACAAAACCAACAAATTCAGGCTGAATCTATGCTTGGAAAAATCATGGATAAACTTGAATATGTGGGTGTAATGGCGATGGAATGCTTTGTAGTGGGGGATAAATTATTAATTAATGAACTTGCCCCTCGTGTGCATAATAGCGGACATTGGACACAATTAGGCTGTGCTATTAGTCAATTTGAATTGCATCTACGTGCTTTATTAGATTTACCTACACCGTCATTACAACCTATTGCACCAAGTGTCATGGTTAATTTAATTGGTACAGAACATAGTCCACAATGGTTGAACACGCCCTTTTCCCAATTACATTGGTATGGTAAGGAAGTTCGTCCGGGTAGAAAATTAGGTCATATCAATATTACGCATCCTGATAAAACAATCATTATTCAACAGCTTGAAAAACTTCGTCACGAACTTCCTGAAGACTATCAATCCGGTTTAAATTGGGCGATTGAGAAATTAAAATAATCCAAAAAACAACCGCACTTTTTGATGAATATCTAAAAACATCAAAGTGCGGTTGATTTTTATCAGGTTCTTCTTGATAAAATCTATCGGCTGAAGTATAAAATTACTTATCTCACAACACATACATAAGGAAAAGCTATGTTTGAACATATCAAAGCGGCTCCGGCCGATCCTATCTTAGGCTTAGGCGAAGCATTCAAATCTGAAACCCGTGAAAATAAAATCAATTTAGGTATTGGCGTTTATAAAGATGCACAAGGTACAACACCGATTATGCGTGCAGTGAAAGAAGCAGAAAAACGCTTATTTGATAACGAAAAAACGAAAAACTATCTGACTATCGATGGTATTGCCGATTATAACGAACGCACAAAAGAGCTCCTTTTTGGTAAAGATTCTGATGTAATTAAAGCAAACCGTGCAAGAACTGCGCAAAGTTTAGGTGGCACAGGTGCATTACGCATTGCGGCAGAATTCATTAAACGCCAAACCAAAGCTCAAAATGTATGGATTAGTACACCAACATGGCCTAACCACAATGCAATTTTCAATGCGGTAGGCATGACGATTCGTGAATATCGTTATTATGATGCTGAACGCAAAGCCCTTGACTGGGAACATTTACTTGAAGATTTAAGCCAAGCAAGCGAAGGCGATGTTGTGCTTTTACACGGTTGCTGCCACAATCCAACTGGTATTGATCCAACCCCAGAACAATGGCAAGAATTAGCCGCACTTTCAGCAAAAAATGGCTGGTTACCACTCTTTGACTTTGCTTATCAAGGTTTAGCCAATGGCTTAGACCAAGATGCTTACGGTTTACGTGCTTTTGCGGCAAATCATAAAGAATTATTAGTGGCGAGTTCATTCTCTAAAAACTTTGGTTTATACAATGAGCGCGTAGGTGCCTTTACGCTTGTCGCTGAAAATGCAGAAATTGCTTCAACTGCATTAACACAGGTGAAATCAATTATTCGCACTCTCTACTCTAACCCAGCATCTCATGGTGGGGCGACCGTAGCCACGGTGTTAAATGATCCACAACTTCGCCAAGAGTGGGAAAATGAATTGACTGAAATGCGTGAACGCATCAAAAAAATGCGTCATTTATTCGTTCAGTTATTAAAAGAATATGGTGCAGAACAAGATTTCAGCTTTATCATAGAACAAAACGGTATGTTCTCTTTCAGTGGCTTATCGCCTGAACAAGTCGATCGCTTAAAAGAAGAATTTGCGATTTACGCTGTTCGTTCTGGTCGTATCAATGTGGCCGGTATCACTGAAGACAATATTCGTTATTTGTGTGAAAGCATTGTTAAAGTGCTTTAATTAACGCGATCAGACAGCCAATATTGGCTGTCTGATATTTTTTACACATTTTCAGTTAATTCATCTATACTTTGTACAACCCGATATTCCAAATCATCGTAATCTCTATGGAGATGTTCAAAATTCTTTCTGGCATAAGCAATTTTCATTTGTTCTGAAGGATCCAACTTACTTTCATCCACACCACGCTGAATACCTTTACCGGTATTTTTGGTTTCCGCCACAAAGTAAACTTTATTCTGCCCTTTAAATACCACCGCCCAGTCGGGATTATAATTCCCCAATGGCGTTGGAATTTTAAAATTTTTCGGTAACTTAAAATAAAACTCGACATCTTCACAGCTTTCACAATGGCGGGCAAACGTATTTTCCGTGTTGGAATCTAGGGCAATATAACTCTCATAAATGGTTTTTGATTGATTACTCACAGAAAAACTGTATTGATTAAGATAAAACTCAAAATCCTTAAATAACGTCATTTCATAGGTGCGATCCGCAATGCGGTGATATTCCACACCATCCGCCATAATTTGACTTAACGCTTCATTAATTTTTTCTGCAACCAAATCAATAAAACGTTGTGGATTATGATAAATCTCAGCCAATCGTTTTGATTTTTGCAAAATACGGCAAATGGTTTGACGGGTTAGCCCGGTTTTCTTCTGTAATTCACCCAACACATCGGGAATATCCCAGTGAGTTTTTGAGGCTACCTGATTGGAAGAACGATATTCTGTCGTCACACCTTTTTCATTAATCGCAAAGGCGACCTTTTCATGTCGAATTTTCACTTCATCAATACGTGGCATTTTGACCAAATTGTTGACCGCACTTTCGATCAGCTCATCCTGTGAAAAATTGACCCGATAAGTCGTTTGGTGCTTAATACGTCCCCAAATCGCAGCAAATTCCGGGTGTTGGGTAAAATCTTTGCGATAACGCACATATTTTCGATCCAGCTTATTTTTAATTTGTCCTTTATCAAAGGACACACCGCAATCTTCTTCAATTTCACGTTGTAATTTGGTCGCAAATTCCTCATAGCTTTCATTAGCAATCACTGTCAGGATATTTTTATCCCGCTCATGGCTTCTTACGCCAAGCTGATTCACCGGTAAGCGCAATCCACGTCCGATTTCTTGTCGCTTTTTAATTTCCGAATGGGTATTGTTCAACGTACAAATTTGAAACACATTCGGATTATCCCACCCCTCACGCAAAGCAGAGTGAGAGAAAATAAAACGCAACGGATTACCCAACGACAGCAAGGATTCTTTATTCCGCATAATTAAATTATAAGCCTTATTGTCTGCCTGTGTTGTGCCATTGGTATCTTTCCATACGCCTTTTTTATCTTCTGAAAAATAACCAGCATGCACGCCAGAAGGATCTTCATCAGTTAACTGACGATAAATCTCTTCAAACCATTGATAAAATTTGCCATCATTACGATAGTTAGCTACTTTATCAATAAAAAATAGCGACAACACTTTTATACCTAGCGGATTTAAACTTTTTTCCTTACGTAAATGCTCTTCTATTGTGCGACGAATTTGCATTTTTTGAATATCATCTTTCAAGAGAGAATTATCAACGCCTTTCGTCACTTTTAATCCGCCGGAAAACTCAATCTGTTGTTCCTCAATATTCATTCCTTCCAAAATATAACCATTGCGATAAACTTCATTTTGTCTGGAAAGATCAAATAAGTCTTGATTCGGCTTAACAGTGACGACTTTCTTCTTCATCGACTTATCATTCACCAAGATTTCCACTTTCACCGACCAGCTTTTCGCACCTACGTTAATTTCTTTTAAAGCCACATAAGCGCCATTCACATCATTATCCGCCAACACGCTGTCCACTTCGATTTGTTTCACTAAATCTAATTCGTACGCCTGCACAGGATTGAGGCGAAAAATCGGGTTGTAGGCGTTTTTATGGGTCGCAGAATAGCGCAGAGTGAATAAAGGATTGAGACTTGCGATAGCATGACGGCGAATATCCGTTTCCATATTCTGCGGTTCATCAATAATCACAATAGGATTGACGTGTTGAATATAACGAATGGGCGCATCGCCACTTTCATTTTGTGTATTAATCACATTACTTTCTTTGGCAAAGGCATCAATATTCATCACCAAAATCTCAATATGATTGCCGGTAGCAAAGGCTTTTAAGCGGGAAAGTTGATTACTTTTATATTCATATTTCGGGTTCACGCTCGGGTTATCAAACAGGGTGGCAAAGTGGCTACGCGTCGTTTCCAAGGTATGCAATACCCCTTCACGAATAGGCACGCTCGGCACCACAATTACAAATTTCTGCCAACCATATTGACGATTCAATTCAAAAATCGTGCGCAAGTAAACATAGGTTTTCCCCGTGCCGGTTTCCATTTCTACGGTAAAATTTCTACCCTGTTCCTCAATTAAAGTACGGTAAAAATTAAACTTGTTTTGTTGCTTCGCCAAGTTTTGTTGTAGCTGTTCATCATTAATTTGTAATGACAAATTCGCCACGAAACGCATATCATTCTGCGCTTTCAAACCGAATTCCGTTTGCTGATTAGGCTGTCCGATGAACAAATCCACCGCCGCTTGAATCGCATGCGTTTGGTAATCCAAGGTTTCAAATTGAAGTTCCATTTTGCCTCCTTAAAGCACAAAGAAGGCAATGCCTGCATCATTCATTTGCAACTCGGCATTTTTCTTTAAGGCATCATTGCCATTAAACAGCGAATCTAACATCACGACTTTTTTCGGCTGGACAGAAATCACCTGATCCAATAAATCCGCACTCAGGGTTTCAAGTAACAAGGCAAACTGTTGCCCGTTTTCATCACTCATCCAAAACACCTGATTTTCCGACCGCACTTTTGCCGTTAATTTCAAGCCCAAGCGCAATAAAATTTCATAAAGCATGGCGTCAGGCGTTGCCTCTTTCCGCACAGGATCGACAAACAATTCGATTTGCTGCGTTAAATTTTCTACTGAAGGCGATTGCCATTGTTTAAAGTGGCTGTCAGTTAGTTTGAACACTTTAAAACCAATATCCAGTTGTTTGTCAGGATGATTTTCAGCAATTTGTTTGCCTGCTCGGCGGATGCGTTCTTTGGAGATTTCAGCGATGTTTGTTGGAATACCTAAATCTAAACAAAATCTATACGTCTGCTTTTGAGCGTCATCATTAAAGTTTAACGGCTCAGCCAGTTGAACACTTATAAATTTATTACATTTATTCTCAGATAAATTTAGTTCCAAAATTGCATGGGCAGTTGAACTACTCCCGCTAAAAAAATCTAAAATAATATCTTCATCTTCGGTAAACCATTGAATAAAATCCTTCAACATTGGTAATGGTTTAGGGTTATTAAATACTGTACCACCCATAAGGTTATTTAAATTCTCTGTATGCAAGCTACTCATGCCATATTTAGGTAATAAGGTGGGGGGTGTTATTGAAGCCCTCTCTTTTCTACACTTAAGCTTTCCAGTTGATGAAAAATAGAACTCAATGACTTTTTGTCCCTTAGTATCATAAACTTCGTTTCCTGCAAAAAATTCTGTCATTTGTTTCTTTTGTGTCCACCCTGCAGATAGAGTAACTTCTTCTACAGTCTTACCATCTTTTGCTTCAAGGATTCCTCTAACAACTGTAACTTTTTCACTATCACCAAATACTCCCGTCAATTTTATTCCATTTTTTGCTTCAAATTTCACTCCGGCAGGAAATGTAAATTCACTCTCTGGATTAGATTTTGATATTTTCTTTATTGCTCCTGCATCAATAATTCCCATTCCACCTTTTATATTTTTATGATTTTCTATATTTTTAGCATAAAGTAATACATATTCATGATACTTTTTAAACAATCCTTGCTGTTGTGAATGTTGTTTATCCCAAATAAGCTCTGCAACAAAATTCTCCTCCCCAAACACCTCATCACACAATAACTTCAACTGAGCTTGTTCATTGTCATCAATGGAAATAAAAATGACACCGTCATCTTTCAGCAAATTCTTTGCCAAATGTAAACGGGGGAGCATCATATTTAACCATTTGCTGTGGAAGTGCCCGTTTTCCTTGCTGTTTTTCTTGAAAGCCAGTTTGAGTTTGCCTTCCTCATCCAATTCTCCGCTTTGTTCCTGGTAATCTTTAAGATCCTGCTTGAAATTGTCATTATAAACAAAATCATTACCCGTGTTATAAGGCGGATCGATATAAATCATTTTGATGCTATTGAAATAGGATTTTTGTAACACTTTCAACACATCCAGATTTTCACCTTCAATAAATATATTTTCAGTGGAATCAAAATTGACACTTTCCGCAGGTCGCGGTGTGAGGGTTTTGCTAGTTTGTGCTTGTAATATGCGATAGGCTTCCGATTTCCCTGCCCAGTTCAACATATAACGCTCGGGCTCGGAAGTAATGTGGTCAGAAAAAAGTTGTTGGAATTTTTGAAAATCAATTTGTTCTTCGCAAAAAATTTCAGGTAGAAGTAATTTGAGTTGCATTAATTTAATGGATAGGTTATCCAAGTGCTGTGCTGTGCTGTGCTGTGCTGTGCTGTGCTGTGCTGTGCTGTGCTGTCAAGCATGGTAATTGGTCCTTTCTTGTAAATCAATAAAAATTTATTTTATAGTGGTTAATTTACCACTTCTCTAACGCTTCTTTATCGCTCTCTCTTGCTTCAATCCAACGTTCACCTTGATGGGTTTGTTCTTTTTTCCAGAACGGGGCTTTAGATTTTAAGAAGTCCATAATAAATTCGTTGGCATGATAGGCATCACCTCGGTGAGCAGAACTGATGCCGACTAAAACAATTTCATCGCCAGTATGCAAAAGTCCTACTCGATGTATCACAGACACTCGTTGAATATCCCAACGCGCTTCCGCCTGTTCTACAATTTCACGTAAGGCTTTTTCTGTCATGGCGGGATAATGCTCTAAGTATAAACTGGATACCTCATCGCCTAAATTAAGATCGCGTACTTTACCCACAAAAATAACTGTTGCGCCAACCGAATGTTGCTCAGAAAGCCATTGGTAAACGGCATTTTGATCAAAAGGTTGTTCTTGTACTGAAATTTGAATATCAGCCATTTAGCCTCCAGTTACCGGTGGGAAAAACGCAATTTCATCCCCATTTTTGACCGCACTTTCTAATGGCATCAATGTTTGATTGATAGCGACTAAAAGTTTTCCTTTTTCTAACGCTAGCGCCCATCTATCACCTTTTTGAGCAAGATGTTCACGCACCGCTTCCGCTGTCTCAAAATCGCCTTCAAGCTGAATAGAATCTTCCCCAATTAATTCACGAGTTTGAGCAAAAAATAAAACATTTAACATCTTATTTTTCCTCCGCAATAAAATGACCGGATTTTCCACCGCTCTTTTCTAACAGACGAACGTGCTCAATTAATATGTCTTTTTGTACGGCTTTACACATGTCATAAATGGTTAATGCGGCAACACTTGCAGCGGTTAATGCTTCCATTTCTACGCCGGTTTTTCCGGTTAATTTGCAAAGAGATTGAATACGAACTTGATTGGTTTCAAGTAACGGTTCTAAATTCACTTCTACTTTAGAAAGTAATAAGGGGTGGCAAAGCGGGATAAGTTCCCAAGTACGTTTTGCCGCTTGAATACCTGCAATACGTGCAGTAGCAAATACATCGCCTTTGTGATGTTTGCCTTCCACGATCATGGAAAGGGTTTCTTTTGACATGGTTACAATGGCTTCAGCACGAGCTTCGCGAACAGTCTCTGCTTTTGCAGAAACATCCACCATATTGGCTTCGCCTTGAGAATTGATATGCGTAAATGTAGTCATAATAAAATAAAGTGAGGTTAAAATATTGAATGTTTTACATGTGTGACAAAAGCAAAATAAGTGAATAGCAAATTCACCTATTTTCTTTTAGCCACCGATAGAGGCTAAATGATTTCTTACGCCACTATCGCCGACATGCAAGTAATGATGTTCACGTTTGCCTTGCAGTGCGGCAAAAATACGTGCTTGCAAAATATCTTGCTGTTCATGAGATTGCAATAAGTCACGTAATTCAATGCCTTCTTCGCCGAATAAACAGAGATGAAGTTTGCCCTTCGCTGATACCCTGAGACGATTACAGCTTGCGCAGAAATTCTTCTCATAAGGCATAATTAAGCCAATTTCGCCTGCATAATCAGGATGTGTGAAGACTTTAGCTGGGCCATCTGTATGGGATTTATGCTGTAATGTCCAACCATTTTTCAGCAATTTATCAGCTAAGACTTGTCCAGAAAGATGGTGTTTATCAAAGAAACTGTCCATTTCACTGGTTTGCATCAGTTCGATAAAGCGCATTTGAATTGGGCGATCTTTCACCCAAACAAGGAATTGCTCAAACTCTTTGTCATTCAAATTTTTCATCAAAACTGAATTGACTTTAACTTTGTTGTAACCCACTTCAAATGCACGATCGATACCACGCATCACGTCATCAAATTTATTGATACCTGTAATTTGATGGAACATTTTTGGATCTAAGCTATCAACACTGACGTTAATAGACGTAATTCCTGCTTTCTTCCAATCAGCCACATCTTTTGCCATGCGATAGCCATTTGTCGTGACGGCTAATTGACGAATGCCATCAATGTTAGCGATGCTTTCAGCAATAGAAATAAAATCTTTACGTAAAGTCGGTTCGCCACCCGTTAAACGGATTTTCTCTGTGCCCATTTCAGCAAACGCTTGAGCAAGATGGGTGATTTCTTTTAAGGTTAAGAAACTTGGTTTGTTAGCTTCGGGTTGATAACCATCAGGTAAACAATAGGTACAACGAAAGTTACACTGATCGGTAATCGACAGTCGTAGATAGTAATATTGGCGTTGGAAAGGATCGACTAAGCGAGACTCTCCTACGTTTTTAATAGGAATGGATTGCATTTTACACCTTTCTAAATATGGAGAGGATAAACCGTTTCCAGCGTATCCCTGAATAACGTACCGCGTTATTGGCTTGCCGCCGTATTTCTTGTGAAACTTAGGCTAAACAAGCTCGGAGTTATGCGAAAAATAAATTGTGTCTGTATTGTAATAAAAGCAAGCGGTTAATAGCAATAATTTGATAGAATAACCTCACTATATTGATAAAAATAATAGAATTAACTTATATAATAAAATATATAACATTGTTTCTTATAATAATTTATAGGTAAAAAAGGAAGAAAAATGTCTGATTTATCTCGTCACAGCCGTCATGAACATTTAGACGAAATCAAACATATTGTCGCCATTGGTGGTGGTCATGGATTAGGGCGTGTATTATCGGCGCTTAGTTTTATGAAAGAACGTTTAACTGGTATTGTGACCACCACAGATAACGGCGGTTCAACCGGTCGCATTCGTCAAGAACAAGGTGGTATTGCGTGGGGCGATCTACGTAATTGCTTAAATCAAATCATCATTGAGCCAAGCACGGCCTCCGCATTATTTGAATATCGCTTTACTGGCGAAGGTGAACTTTCTGGGCATAATTTAGGCAATTTAATGCTTAAAGCTTTAGAAGATATGCATATTCGCCCTATTGAAGCCATTAACTTGATTCGTGAATTACTCAAAGTAAAATCTCACATTATTCCCATGTCAGAAGAACCTGTTCATCTTGCCGCGAGTTTAGGTTCTGGCTCCAGTATTGTAGGTGAAGTAAGCATTGATAATTTAACAGAATTACCCCAATCGCTCTTCTTAGTGCCAATGGTTAAAGCTGCCCAGGAAGCGATTAGTGCATTAGAACAAGCGGAAGTCATTTTGCTTGGTCCAGGAAGTTTCATGACAAGCATTATGCCGCCACTATTGCTACCTGAATTAGCGACTGCCCTGCGTAATAGCAAAGCAAAAGTGATTTTTATTGATAATTTAGGGGTAGAAATTGGCGCTGCCTCTCAGCTTTCACTAGCAGATCGTATTCTGAAAATTAATGAAATTATTGGTGAACCAGTCATTAATGGCGCAATTACACCTTATCGTGAACAAAGTGCGGTCGATTTGTCTGCCATTTCTTCCGTTAAAATCTTGGCTAAACGCTTGAATGCAGATGATATCAGCTATCGTCATGACCGAACGTTACTTGCCAAAGCTATCGATGAATTAGTGGGTGAATTAGATTACGAATAAAAAAACCGCACGTTAAAGTGCGGTCATTTTTTTGCTTATTTTTTCCCGAAAACTCTCACATTCGTGAAACCATTTTCTTTTAAATAAAGTGCTTGCAGTTTACTCATTACGCCTCGTTCACAGTAAAGCACATAGTTTTTACTTTGATCTAATGAACCGAATTGTGAAGATAATTTGTAAAACGGCAATTGCATCACTTGATGCTCGTCTGATTCAAATGGATTTTCATCTGTCTCTTCTGGGCTACGAATATCTAAAATAATATCGTTTTCACCAAGCACTGAAATGGTATCCACTTCCACCACTTCTTTCTCCGTTTCTTCTGCAATTTGGCGAATATCTAAATATTGTGCATTTTCAACCGCACTTTCCAACACGCCAAAATCAAAGTGATTTTCTTCTTCAAGAATTTTTTCACGTACCGCTTTAATCGTTGGATTTTTAGAAATTACCCCGCAGAATTCCGGCATTGATTTAGCAATATCATCCGTACCGATCTCTTTCGCCATCGCGATAATTTGTTCTTTATCATGAGTAATGAGTGGACGTAATACTAATGCATCGGATGCTTCATCAATTAAGCGCAAATTGGTTAAAGTTTGGCTCGAAACTTGTCCGAGTGCCTCACCAGTAACGATAGCTTGAATATCAAAACGTTGTGCAACTTTACTTGCAGCACGCACCATCATTCGTTTTAACACGACGCCCATTTGGCCGTTATCGACTTTCTCTAAAATCTCGCCCACTACGCCTTCAAAAGAAATGGCAATAAAACGGACTTTATGGGATGAACTATAACGATTCCAAATATGGTAAGCCATTTGTTTCACGCCAATTTCATGGGCTGCACCACCCAAATTGAAGAAACAGTAATGCACACGTGAACCACGACGAATAAGCATATAACTGGATACGCCAGAGTCAAAGCCACCTGAAATCAATGAAAGCACATCTTCTTGTGTCCCAATTGGATAACCGCCAAGGCCAACATGACGAGCTCTCACCAGCATCATTTTGTCATCTTCAATATCAATACGAACGGTTACATCAGGATTTTTTAAACGTACTTTTGTGCTTGCAATATGCTGATTTAAACCACCACCGATATAACGTTCTGCTTCAATGGAACTGAAATCATGTTTCCCTTTACGTTTTACACGTACACAAAAGGTTTTGTTTTCAAGTTGATCAGCGACATCTGCTAAGGTCAACTCAAAGATATGATGTAGATCGGTAAACGGTTTTTCTTCTACTTCTAAAAAATGATGAATCCCTGGAATACGTTGCAAAAGCGCAATCAACTCTTCACGATTGGCTTCATTTTTTGAGCGCACTTCGATGTAATCCCAATGACGAACAACCGCCGTTTCTTCATCATATTTCTGTAAAATATTTCGGATGTTTGAGGTCAAAATTTTTGCGAAACGCTTACGCACGGTTTCGCTTTTAATCATAATTTCAGGAAAAAGTTTAACGATAAATTTCATAATAATCTGTGAATAATAAAAAATGGCCGTATTGTACGCTAAATTCCACATCCCACAAAGTTCAAATTCTCACGAAAAACTGACTGCACTTTGAAATAAGTTTTTAACATCCCTATAAAAATCAAGTACAATACGGAGCAATTTATTCATCTGAAAAGGATAATTTAATGGCGCGTAAACCAGCAAATGCTGAACCTGATTTTGAAACAACACTTGCACAATTGGAAACGATTGTGACAAAGCTTGAAAGCGGTGAATTGCCATTGGAAGATGCGCTGAAAGAATTTGAGAACGGCATTAAATTGGCTCAACTTGGTCAAGAGCGCTTGCAACAAGCAGAACAACGTATTCAAATTTTGTTACAAAAAAGCGAAACCGCCCCTTTAAGTGATTATCAAGGGGACGAGTAATCCATGAGTTATCAATTCGGCACTGAACTCAAACAAGTTCAAGATCGCATTAATCAGTTTTTAGCCAATCAATTTGAAGAAATTGACGCTTATAATGCCCCTTTGCGTGATGCCATGAAATATGGCTTATTGCTAGGCGGTAAACGTGTTCGTCCTTTCCTTGTCTATGCAACGGGTAAAATGCTGGGAGCTGAAATGTCCGCTTTAGATTACGCGGCCGCAGCCATTGAAGCTATTCACGCCTATTCTTTAATCCATGATGATTTGCCTGCAATGGATAACGATGAACTTCGTCGAGGTCAACCAACTTGTCATATCGCTTTTGATGAAGCGACGGCCATTTTAGCTGGCGATGCATTACAAGCTTTTGCCTTTGAAATTCTTACTGAAGCCCCTTCTCTTTCTGCTGAACAAAAATTGCAATTAGTGAAAGTCTTAGCTCAAGCATCTGGCGTACAAGGCATGTGTTTAGGGCAAAGTTTAGATTTAATTTCAGAGCACAAACAAGTTAATTTAGCCGAATTAGAACTTATTCATCGCAACAAAACTGGTGCATTGCTAACAGCCGCATTAAAACTGGGTTTTATCTGTTCGCCTCACTTTGAAAACAAAGAATTAGAGCAACAACTAGAACGTTATTCACAAGCTATTGGTTTAGCTTTCCAAGTGCAAGATGACATTTTAGATATTGAAGGTAACAGTGCCGAAATCGGTAAACCGGTGGGTTCTGATTTAGGTTTAGATAAAAGCACTTATCCAAAGCTGTTAGGGTTAGAGGGCGCGAAACAAAAAGCACAAGAACTCTATCAAACCGCCTTACATGAATTAGACAATTTACCTTTTGATACCACTGCATTGCGTGCATTAGCTGAATTTATTGTCAATCGTAAAAGTTAATGGTGACAGCACTTATCTTGATTTCTCAAAGTGCGGTCACTTTTTTCACATTTTAGGACTAACGAATATATGAACAACTATCCTCTTTTATCCTTAATTAATTCGCCGGAAGATTTGCGTCTTTTGAATAAAGATCAGCTTCCGCAACTTTGCCAGGAGTTACGGAGTTATCTGTTGGAATCCGTTAGTCAAACCAGCGGCCATTTAGCATCTGGTCTTGGTACCGTTGAATTGACGGTTGCATTACACTACATTTTTAAAACCCCTTTTGATCAATTAATTTGGGATGTGGGCCATCAAGCTTATCCACATAAAATCTTAACAGGTCGTCGAGATCAAATGTCCACCATTCGCCAAAAAGGCGGAATTCATCCTTTCCCTTGGCGTGAAGAAAGTGAGTTTGATGTATTAAGTGTTGGTCACTCTTCTACTTCAATCAGTGCAGGACTAGGTATTGCTGTTGCGGCAGAACGTGAAAATGCAGGTCGCAAAACCGTTTGTGTGATTGGTGATGGTGCAATCACTGCGGGGATGGCATTTGAAGCCTTAAATCATGCGGGCTCTTTGCATACTGATATGTTGGTCATTTTAAATGACAATGAAATGTCTATTTCTGAAAATGTCGGTGCCTTAAATAATCACCTTGCCCGTATTTTCTCTGGTTCATTATATTCAACGGTTCGTGATGGCAGTAAAAAAATCTTAGATAAAGTACCGACCGTTAAAAACTTTATGAAGAAAACCGAAGAGCACATGAAGGGTGTGATGTTCTCGCCAGAAAGTACGCTCTTTGAAGAACTCGGTTTTAACTATATTGGACCTATTGACGGGCATAATATTGATGAATTAATTGCTACCTTAAGCAATATGCGCGATCTTAAAGGCCCACAATTTTTACACATCAAAACCAAAAAAGGGAAAGGTTACGAGCCCGCTGAAAAAGACCCAATTGGTTTCCATGGCGTACCAAAATTTGACCCAACAAGCGGCCAACTTCCTAAATCAAATGCCAAACCAACCTATTCAAAAATCTTTGGCGATTGGTTATGTGAGATGGCGGAACAAGACGATAAATTAGTCGGTATTACACCTGCAATGCGTGAAGGTTCTGGCATGGTAGAATTTTCAGAACGATTCCCACAACAATATTTTGATGTTGCTATTGCAGAGCAACATGCTGTCACCTTTGCGGCAGGTCTTGCAATTGGTGGTTATAAACCTGTTGTAGCCATTTATTCTACCTTCTTACAACGTGCTTATGATCAGCTTATTCATGATGTTGCTATTCAAAACTTGCCTGTTCTCTTTGCCATCGATCGTGCGGGTATCGTAGGTGCCGATGGTCAAACTCACCAAGGTGCTTTTGATTTAAGTTTTATGCGATGCATTCCGAATATGATCATTATGACACCAAGTGATGAAAATGAATGTCGCCAAATGCTTTACACTGGTTATAAATATGGTAAGCCTGCTGCGGTACGTTATCCGCGTGGAAATGCAATCGGCGTAGAATTAACCCCACTTGCAGAATTAGAAATTGGTCGTTCAAAAATGATTCGTCAAGGTAAAAAAATCGCGATTCTGAATTTTGGTACTCTCTTACCTGCTGCTTTATCTGTGGCAGAAAAACTCAATGCGACTGTTGTCGATATGCGCTTTGTGAAACCAATTGATGAAGCTCGTATTCTAGAAGTGGCGAATACACATGACGTCATTGTAACATTGGAAGAAAATGCGATTCAAGGTGGTGCAGGTTCTGCTGTTTCAGAAGTGCTAAATTCTCATGGAAAAACAACCGCACTTTTACAACTTGGTTTACCTGATATTTTTATTCCGCAAGGCACACAACAAGAAGCACTTGCTGAAATTAAATTAGATGAAAAAGGGATTGAAGAACAAATTATCGCCTTTATAAAGGGCTAAATTCATTCATTTTGGTTTAATTTTTATATTTTTAAAAAAATTTTCAAAAATATCGAACTATTTCAAAAACACACAGTCTGATACATTGCTAGTGCACTGTATATTGCAGTTATCTTTTTGAAGTTTCTTATAAATTAAGACCTCCCCGCTATTCAAGTTTTGAGTAGCGGTTTTTTCTTTTGGGAGGTAATAAAAAAGGACGCTTTTCAGCGTCCTAATTTTTGATCTAAACTTTAAAAAATTAAAGTGCAGATTTTGCTTTTTCAACTAATGCAGCGAACGCCACTTTGTCGAATACAGCGATATCAGCAAGGATCTTACGGTCGATTTCAACAGACGCTTTTTTTAAGCCGTTGATGAATTTGCTGTAAGATAAACCATTTTGACGAGCCGCAGCGTTGATACGTGCAATCCATAATTGACGGAATTGACGTTTACGTTGACGACGGTCACGATATGCGTATTGACCAGCTTTGATCACCGCTTGGAAAGCAACGCGATACACGCGTGAACGTGCACCATAATAACCTTTAGCAGCCTTAAGAACTTTCTTATGGCGTGCTCTTGCAATAACACCACGTTTTACACGAGCCATTATTTAATCTCCTATGTAATATTTTTAACTAATTTAACTAATCGTACGTTTTGCTTAAATAACGGCTTATGCGTATGGTAAGCAAGCTACTACTAAAACTTGGTCTGCTTTCGCAACCATTGATTTATGACGTAAATGACGTTTACGTTTAGTTGTCTTTTTAGTCAAAATATGACGTAAGTGAGATTGTTTACGTTTGAAACCGCCAGAAGCTGTTTTTTTGAAACGCTTAGCAGCACCACGTACTGTTTTAATTTTAGGCATTGTTAAAAAACTCCGCATTTTAAGTTAAACACATAATTAGGCGAATCCGAAGATTACTTGTAGGCACTAATTATTCCAATATAGCAAATTGAATTGCCCTTCTCCAAAAGCAATTAGGCTGCGTAGTTTGCCTAATATGCAATTGTATCCTCACCGAAGTGAAAATTAGATTATCTAGATTAGATCTAAATAAAAAATTATTTTTTCTTAGGTGCTAACACCATTACCGCTTGGCGACCTTCTAGTTTACCCGGTGCAGATTCCACTACTGAAATGTCAGCCAAATCGTTTTTAACGCGTTCTAATACGTCTAAACCAATATCTTGGTGAGCCATTTCACGACCACGAAAACGTACGGTAATTTTCGCTTTATCGCCATCTTCTAAGAAACGGATTAAGCTACGTAATTTAACTTGGTAGTCACCTTCATCAGTACCTGGACGGAATTTAATTTCCTTTACTTGTACAACTTTTTGTTTTTTCTTCTGTTCTTTTGCGGTTTTGCTCTTTTCATAGAGGAACTTGCCGTAGTTCATAATACGACAAACCGGTGGTTCGGCATTCGGACTGATCTCAACTAAATCAAGCGCTGCTTGTTCTGCCATTTCTAAGGCCTGTTGAATTGATACAATCCCCGCTTGTTCACCATCTTGGTCAATCAAACGAACTTCTTTTACTCGAATTTCATCGTTAATGCGATTCGGGCGGTTAGCTGCCGGCGCTTTTTTTACGGTTTTGATAATGTTATTCCTTCTATTTATTTAAGAAAAAATCGACTGCATTCAAACAGAAGATCTATTAAATCATTTGCTATAAAAACAAACAAAAAACGAGCCAGATTTTATAGTATTTGCCACGTTTATGCAACAAGGATTTCTATTCCTTTAAATATCAGCAGGTAAAGCACTTATTTCAGCTGAAATGCTCTCTCCAAATTGAAGTAGTTTCTCTAATCTTGCGGTTTCAATACACACCATATTTTTATATCCATCTGCTTTCATTGCACTAGGTGTTTTCTCCCAAGGATTCCATAGCACAATTGAATCTACATAATGATGGGTAATTTGAATACGTCGATTAAATGCTTTATCCACCAACAATGTTTTATCTTTCTCTAACGTATAAATACAATCTACACCTTGTTCTATTCTGCGTGTTGAAGGAACATCAGTATGTTTACCTTGTAATGAGTCATAACAACGGCTTGGTAAATTTTGGACTTCAATTTGTGAAATATCACCGATATTAAAATAGCTGTGTAATGCTGCTTGAGCTGGCTCTTGTCCCAAATGCGTTAAAGTCATTGTGCATTTATCGGTAAATTCCATTTTCATTTTGGCTTCAATCACACCATATTCAGAAAACAGTGAAAATTCTAACCGCACTTCATTCGCTTGCAGATCATAATCACTTAATTGCCATAAACGTAAACGCGCTGTACCGTGTGAAGGTTGTTTAACACCGCCAAACCAAGGGTAACAAATCGGTACACCACCACGAATCGCAACACCTTGTGTAAAAGATTCAATCTCACTTAACCAAAAAATATCCTGCTCTGCCCCTTTAGGCTGCCAATTTAATAGCTGTGCCCCTTGTAGTGCAATTCGAGCCGATCCTACTGGGTGATTTAAGATTAAAACAGGAATTTCATTGATATATTCTAAAGTTAATTCTGGTGTTAATTGTTGAGTTTGAGCTGTCATATTCGCCTCCTTGTGATAAGGTTATTATATAGAAGAAAGAGAGACTTGAGTTTATTTTTATACCGTGAATATAAAAAAGCCGCACATCAAAGTGCGGTCATTTTTAATTAAGATTTTAAAAAATTAATTACTCTTCACCCAACAATTTCAACTCACGTTGTCTTACTTGGGATTTTAAGATTTCAGCAAACTCTTCAATCGTGAAAGTACCTAAATCAGCACCTTTACGGGTACGTACTGCCACTTTGCCTTCGGCGATTTCTTTATCACCGCAAACAAGCATATAAGGCACGCGACGTAAGGTGTGTTCGCGAATCTTGAAGCCGACTTTTTCATTACGTAAATCAGCTTTAACACGTAATCCAGCATCAGAAAGTTGTTTCACCACTTTTTGCACGTAATCAGCTTGACTATCAGTAATATTCATCACAATCGCTTGAACTGGCGCTAACCATGCTGGGAAGAAACCCGCATACTCTTCAGTAATAATACCGATGAAACGTTCAATCGAACCTAAAATCGCACGGTGAATCATCACTGGTGTACGGCGATCATTATCTTCTGCCACATAAGACGCATTTAGACGGCCTGGTAATGCAAAGTCTAATTGGATAGTACCGCATTGCCATTCACGATCTAAGCAGTCACGTAATGCAAACTCAATTTTCGGACCATAGAATGCACCTTCACCTTCTTGAATTTCATATTCAAGGCCGTTATGTGCTAATGCTGCTGCAAGACCTGCTTCTGCACGATCCCACATATCATCTGCACCGATACGTTTTTCAGGACGAGTGGATAATTTCACCTGAATATTTTGGAAACCGAACGTGCTGTAAATGTCGTAAACCATTTTGATACAACTGGTTACTTCACTTTCAATTTGGTCTTCAGTACAGAAAATATGTGCATCATCTTGAGTAAAGCCACGTACACGCATTAAACCGTGTAAAGAACCTGATGGTTCGTTACGGTGACAAGAACCAAATTCCGCCATACGGATTGGTAAATCACGGTAAGATTTTAAACCTTGGTTAAAGATTTGAACGTGTCCCGGGCAGTTCATTGGTTTAATCGCATATTCACGGTTTTCTGATTGTGTAGTAAACATCAAATCGCCGTAGTTTTGCCAGTGACCTGTTTTTTCCCATAACACACGGTCCATCATGAACGGACCTTTCACTTCTTGATAATCGTATTCTTTTAATTTAGTACGTACGAAGGTTTCCAATTCACGGAAAATTGTCCAACCATCGTTATGCCAGAACACCATACCCGGTGCTTCTTCTTGCATATGATATAAATCTAACGCTTTACCGATTTTACGGTGGTCACGTTTTGCCGCTTCTTCTAAGCGAGTTAAGTATTCTGCTAATTGTTTTTTATCTGCCCAAGCCGTACCGTAGATACGTTGTAACATTTTATTTTTGCTATCACCGCGCCAGTATGCACCGGCTACTTTCATTAATTTGAAGTGATGGCAGAAACGCATATTCGGCACATGCGGCCCACGACACATATCAATGTATTCTTCGTGATGATAAAGCGCAGGCGTTGCGGTACGTTCGATGTTTTCATCTAAAATAGCCATTTTGTATGGCTCACCGCGTTTTTCAAAAGTATCTCTTGCTTCTTGCCAGCTTACCGGAGTTTTGATCACGTCATAATTGGTTTTCGCCAATTCCAGCATACGTTTTTCGATAGCATCAATGTCTTCTTGCGTTAAAGAACGGTCTAAATCCACGTCATAATAGAAGCCATTTTCAATCGTTGGACCGATTGCCATTTTGACATCTGGGAATAATTGTTTGATAGCGTGACCAAGCAAGTGTGCGCAAGAGTGACGAATAATTTCTAAACCGTCTTCATCTTTTGCCGTAATAATTTCAAGGTTGGCATCTTCATTGATGATGTCACACGCATCACGACGTTCACCGTTTACACGGCCAGCGATGGTTGCTTTGGCAAGACCGGCTCCGATATCTTGAGCCACTTCTAACACAGAAACTGGACGATCAAATTCACGTTTAGAACCGTCCGGTAAAGTAATAATAGGCATAATTTTTCCTTATACAGTGGTCGCCCATACGAAAGGCAACATGCAAATAATGATTAAAAACAAACCGCACTTTCATTCACTCCCACTATCGAGCAAACCAAGTGCGGCGGAGAATTTTAGCACTTTCCACCACACTTGTTAATATCTCGCTGAATTCTTTCCAATGAGTAAATAATGATTTTCCTGATAGCTACTTTATCTATTCAAAATTTCCGATAAAATGACCGCACTTTTGATAAACACCAATTAAAGGAAACTCTATGAACGTATTAGTATTGAAATCAAGCATCCTTGCAGATAACTCTCAAAGTAATAAATTAGCCGATTACACCATTGAAAAATTAAAAGACCACAACATTGTGGTACGTGATTTAGCGGCGCAACAACTTCCCCATTTTGATGCAACGGCGGCAACTGCGGTACGTGGCGAACCTAAAACTGCAGAAGAAAATGCACTTTTAGCCTTATCTGATGAGTTAGTGGCTGAATTAAAAGCCGCTGATATTATTGTAATTGGTGCACCTATGTATAACTTAGGCATCCCAACACAACTTAAATCTTATTTTGATTTTATTGCGCGTCCTCGTGTGACTTTCCAATACACCGCAAATGGCCCTGAAGGTTTACTTCAAGGTAAAAAAGCGGTTGTATTAGCAAGTTTTGGTGGCATGTATGATGACAACAACAATGTGACAACTTACTTAAAAGCGATTTTAGGTTTTGTTGGCATTACCGATGTTCAGTTTGCTTATGCAAAAGGCATCGGATTAGGTGCTGAAGCGATTGAAAAAGCACAACGTTCAGCAAGAAATAAAATTGATGAGATTGTTGCATCTCTCTAATTACTAAAATCCCCAGATAAGCCATTTTGAGATATGCCTCAAAATGGCTTTTTTCTAATCAACTTTCTCTATTTTTAATATCTTTGGTTAAAAATTAAAAAAATATTGTAAAATCACGCCAATTTTTTGATTATTTTCTTGACTTATGCATTGTGTACTAGTTTAATAGTGCAAAAGTTCAAAATACAGGATTGATTATGAAAAATACCCCTTTTATTGCGGTGACCTCTCAACCGGTTCCCTATCATGCCGACACCACCGCAATTTTTAATACGCTTTGCCAACAGAACTCAAATTCTCTTCTACTCGACTCTGCCGAAATTGGTAGTAAAAATAGCTTACAGAGCCTTATTCTAATTAATGCTGCCGTTAAAATTACTTGTTTAGGCAATCAGGTGACCTTTAGAGCATTGAATGCGAACGGAAAACAAGTGTTAAACGAAATTCATCCTGTATTAAGCCAACTTGGTACCGTAAGTGTGGTTAATTTTGAGAATGAATTTTCTGTACAATTTGCGCAGCTCGACAATCAATTAGATGAAGACAGCAAATTACAAGCTGCAACCATTTTTGATGGACTTCGTGTAATTTCTAACCATTATCAACATAGCAGCACACCTGTCTTTTTAGGTGGTTTATTTGCTTATGATTTGGTGGCAAATTTTATTCCAATGCAAGGTGTTGAATTAAAAGATGATGGCATTAACTGCCCGGATTACAGTTTTTATCTCGCAGAAAATTTAATCACCATCGATCACCAAAGCCAACAAGCCACATTAAAAAGCTTTTGTTTTAGTCAAGAAGAACAAGTGGAAGTCGCGAAAACGGCACTTTCTATTGCTCAAAAATTAAAAAATATTGATGGTGTATTTTCCATTAAAGCAGCAAGTGATGAGGTCAACACTAACTTTGAAGATCCTGAATTCATCGGCATTGTAAAAGCATTAAAACATCATATTAATATTGGTGATGTGTTCCAAATCGTGCCATCCCGCCGTTTTTCATTGGCTTGCCCGAATACCCTTGCGAGCTATGCACAATTAAAACATAACAATCCAAGCCCTTATATGTTCTACATGAACGATGAGGATTTCATTTTATTCGGAGCATCACCAGAAAGTGCGTTGAAATATGCACCGGACAATCGCCAATTAGAAATTTATCCAATTGCAGGTTCTCGCCCACGTGGTTTTGATGCCCATGGTAATATTGATCCAGAATTAGATGCACGTTTGGAATTAGAATTACGTCTTGATCATAAAGAGCAAGCTGAACATTTAATGTTAGTGGATTTAGCCCGTAATGATATTGCTCGTGTTTGCCAAAGTGGTACACGTAAAGTCGCCGAATTAATGCAAGTGGATCGCTATTCGCACATCATGCATTTGGTTTCTCGCGTAGTGGGTAAACTTCGTCCTGAACTTGATGCCTTACACGCTTATCAAGCTTGTATGAATATGGGGACATTAACTGGTGCGCCTAAAATCAAAGCGATGCAGTTAATCTATCAATTTGAACAGCAAAAACGTCACAGCTACGGTGGTGCGGTCGGTTATCTCACGTCTGATGGTCATTTCGATACCTGTATCGTCATTCGTTCTGCTTTTGTACAAAATGGCATTGCCCATATTCAAGCGGGTTGTGGCGAAGTATTGGATTCTGATCCACAAATGGAAGCGGATGAAACTCGCCATAAAGCGGCTGCAGTGCTTAAAGCAATCAAACAAATCAATACCCAAGCAAAATAAGGACGATAAATTATGGCTAATATTCTCTTTTTAGATAATTTTGATTCATTCACTTATAACTTAGTGGATCAATTCCGAGTGCTTGGGCATAACGTAAAAATTTATCGTAATGACACTAATTTAGAACAAGTGGTACAAGAAGCATTAAATACACCGGATACGATTCTTGCACTCTCTCCAGGACCAGGTACCCCGGCAGAAGCAGGCATCTTACTCCCACTTATTGAACGTTTAAAAAATGATGTGCCAATTATTGGTATTTGCTTAGGCCATCAAGCGCTTATTCAAGCTTTTGGTGGAGAGGTTGTACATGCAGGCGAAGTATTACATGGTAAAGTATCGCGCATTCAACACGATAACCAAGCCATGTTTAAAGATATTGCTAACCCAATGCCTGTGGCACGCTATCACTCTTTAATGGGTAAAAATCTGCCTGACGAATTTATTGTCAATGCCGATTACAATGGTATCGTGATGGCGATTCGTCATAAAACCTTGCCAATTTGTGCTTTCCAATTCCATCCAGAAAGCATCCTTACTGTGCAAGGTCCCAAATTATTACAACAATCTGTGGAATGGTTATTAAACAGAGATTAAGGAAGAAAAATGATTACCGTATATGGATTAAAAGAAGTGCTTGCACCTCGTCGTCAAGATATTGCTGAAGTAATTTATAACTGTTTAAACCTTGGTTTAGACATTCCTCGTGGAAAGCATGCAATTCGTTTTTTATGTTTAGATAAAGAAGATTTCCTTTATCCTATCGATCGTAACGATGATTACACCGTTATTGAAATTAACCTCATGCAAGGTCGTATGGAAGGCACGAAAAAACGTTTAATCAAAATGCTTTTCAGCGAACTGGAATACAAAATTGGGATTAAATCTCACAACGTTGAAATTACGATTAAAGAACAACCTGCGCATTGTTGGGGTTTCCGTGGTATGACTGGCGATGAAGCACGCGATTTAGATTACGATATTTACGTATAAAGGACGAGATTATGCAAACGGCTCAATTATTAGAACAACTTTACAGTGGAAAAACACTTAATAAAGAAGAAAGTGCGGTCATTTTTAATGCCATTATGCAAGGCGAACTGAATAACGAACAAATCGCTGCCATGCTGATTGCGTTAAAAGTACGTGGTGCCGCCATTGAGGAATTAAGTGGTGCGGTATCAGCATCCTTGAACAATGCCAAATCATTCCCTCGTCCTGATTACCCTTTTGCGGATATTGTAGGAACGGGTGGCGATGGTCAAAACACAATTAATATTTCTACGGCGAGTGCCATTGTTGCAGCCTCTATGGGTGCCAAAGTAGCAAAACACGGTAACCGAAGCGTATCAAGCAAATCAGGTGCCAGTGATGTATTAACCGCACTTGGTGTAAATGTGAATGTCACGTCAGAACAAGCTCGTCAAGCACTTGATGATATTGGCGTATGCTTCTTATTTGCTCAACAATATCACAGTGGGTTTAAACATGTCGCTCCTGTTCGTGCAGCATTAAAAACACGTACGCTTTTTAACATTTTGGGGCCATTAATCAATCCAGCTCGCCCAACTTATCATTTGCTTGGTGTGTATGCTCCTGAATTAGTGAAAACCTATGCTGAAACAGCTGTTGCATTAGGCCATCAACATACTTTTGTGGTTCATGGTGCGGGTCTTGATGAAGTCGCCGTACATGGTGAAACGCAAGTCGCTGAAATTAAAAACGGCAAAATTGACTACTTCACCTTAACGCCAGAAGATTTTGGTTTAAAAACACAATCTTTAGAAAGTTTACGTGGTGGCGAACCGCAAGAAAACGCCCAATATCTGACCGCACTTTTACAAGGTAAAGGCAAAGCAGAGCATGCTAATGCGGTAGCCGCAAATGTGGCATTATTGCTGAAATTATTTGGTCATGATGACTTAAAACAAAATGTTCAAAATGTGTTGGCTCACCTTGCTTCAGGCAAAGCGTTTGAGACACTACAACATTTGACAAAATATTAAGATAAAGGCTGATTTGATAAGCCACAATAAGAAGAAAAATTATGATCACGCAAGATTTCACCAAACCAATTGACTCTGCTACGGTGCTACAAAAAATCGTCTTAGACAAAGCACTATGGGTTAAAGCAAAGGAAACTGAATTTCCGCTTTCACAATTTAAAGAAAACATTCAAAAATCTGACCGCTCTTTTTATGATGCGTTGGGTAAAGGCACCCATCAAAAACCGGCTTATATTTTAGAATGTAAGAAAGCGTCCCCTTCTAAAGGATTAATTCGTGGTGAATTTAATTTAGATGAAATCGCCAATGTGTATAAACATTATGCGTCAGCGGTTTCAGTGCTAACGGATGAGAAATACTTCCAAGGTAAATTTGACTATTTGCCGCAAGTACGTGACGTTGTCTCACAACCTGTATTGTGCAAAGATTTTATGATCAGCGAATATCAGGTTTATCTTGCGCGTTACTATCAAGCTGATGCTATTTTATTGATGCTTTCAGTGGTGAATGATGAAACCTATCGCGTATTGGCTGATCTTGCACATTCTCTCGGCATGGGGGTATTGACAGAAACCAGCAATGAAGAAGAATTTGAGCGAGCCCTTGCTCTAGGTGCAAAAATTATCGGTGTTAACAATCGTAATCTTCACGATCTCACTGTTGATTTAAACCGCGTAGTAGAACTCACACAAAAATATGCCGATCGTATCCCCGCGGATGCACGTATTATCAGCGAATCAGGGATTTATAATCACAGTCAAATTCGTGATTTGCAAAAAGTGGCACATGGCTTTTTGATCGGCAGCAGCCTAATGGGCAGTGCAGATTTAAATAATGCTGTGCGTGAAGTGATTTTTGGCGAAAATAAAGTATGCGGTTTAACTCGCACGCAAGACGTCAAAGAGGTTTACGCAAACGGGGCATTATACGGCGGCTTAATTTTCGTCGATCATTCAAAACGCTGTGTGAGCCTACGTCAAGCACAAGAATTAGTGACAGCATCACCACTTCATTTTGTTGGCGTGTTCCAGAATCAAGAAATTGATTTTATTATAAAAATCGCTAAACAATTGCAGCTTTATGCCGTTCAGCTACACGGTTCAGAAACCACTGAATTTATTACTGCACTTCGCCATCAACTACCTGAGGATACTCAAATTTGGAAAGCTATTTCAGTCGATACTGAAGCACAAAGTGCAGTTGATTTTACTGATGATTTAAATATTGCTCGCTATATTTTCGATAGCCAATCCGCTAATCAGCAAGGTGGCACAGGAAAAACCTTTAATTGGTCACTCATTCCTGAAAACTTGAAACACAAAATTATTTTGGCGGGTGGTATTTCACCCGACAATATTGAACAAGCCATTAAGCAAGGTTGCCTAGGGGTTGATCTCAATTCTGGTGTAGAAACTGCCGCAGGCGTAAAAGACAGCGAAAAAGTGCGGTCAGTTTTTAAGACGATTTTGTCAAATTAATCTGATTGCTAAGGGGAAGCATTATGCAAAGAACAGCGTTAGTAACCGGCGCAACTGCCGGATTTGGTGCGGCAATTTGTCGCACATTTATTGAAAATGGTTATCGTGTAATTGGCACAGGGCGCCGCGTAGCTCGTTTAGAACAATTACAACAAGAATTAGGTGAGAACTTCCATTTTCTTGCCTTTGATATTTCAGATCGCCAAGCAACAGAAGATGCTTTCCATTCCCTTCCCGCTACTTGGCAATCCATTGATTTATTGGTGAATAATGCAGGTTTAGGATTAGGCTTAGAAAGTGCAGATAAAGCGAGTTTAGACGATTGGATGCAAATGATTGATACCAATATTAAAGGTCTCGTCACCATCACTCGTCTTGTGTTACCACAAATGGTTGAACGCAATTCAGGTCATATTATTAATTTAGGCTCAATTGCAGGTACTTATCCTTATCCAGGTGGCAATGTATACGGTGGCACTAAAGCTTTTATAAAACAATTTAGTTTAAATCTTCGAGCCGATCTTGCTGGTACACAAATTCGCGTGTCCAATGTTGAACCCGGTCTTTGTGGTGGAACTGAATTTTCTAATATCCGCTTTAAAGGTGATGATGCCCGAGCAAAAAAACTCTATGAAAATGTGGAATATGTCAGCCCACAAGATATAGCTAATATTGTGTTATGGCTCAATCAACAACCTGAACATGTCAATATTAATCGCATTGAAGTGATGCCAACTGCACAAACCTTTGCACCACTTAATGTTGCAAGAATTCAAAAATAACAAGGAAATATTATGTCAGAAACCCTTTTAAATCCTTATTTCGGTGAATTTGGCGGAATGTATGTACCGGAAATTCTCGTACCGGTATTACAACAGCTAGAAAAAGCCTTTGTGGAAGCAAAAGACGATCCTGAATTCCAACGTGAATTTCAAGATTTACTTAAAAATTATGCGGGCAGACCAACCGCACTTACCCTTTGCCGTAATTTAACCAAAGGGACAAAAGCAAAAATTTATTTAAAACGTGAAGATTTACTTCACGGCGGTGCCCATAAAACCAACCAAGTATTAGGTCAAATTTTATTAGCAAAACGCATGGGTAAAACACGTATTATCGCAGAAACTGGTGCAGGACAACATGGCGTAGCAACAGCCCTTGCTTGTGCGATGTTAGATATGCCTTGCCGTGTTTATATGGGGGCAAAAGACGTGGAACGTCAATCACCAAACGTCTTCCGTATGCGTTTGATGGGCGCAGAAGTGATTCCTGTACAAAAAGGTTCTTGCTCATTGAAAGATGCGTGCTGTGAAGCGATGCGTGATTGGTCAGCCAACTATGAAAACACCCATTATTTATTGGGTACCGCAGCAGGTCCTCATCCATTCCCGACGATTGTACGTGAATTCCAAAAAATGATTGGTGAAGAAACTAAACGTCAAATTTTAGAAAAAGAAGGCCGTTTACCGGATGCTGTCATCGCGGCAGTTGGTGGTGGTTCCAATGCGATTGGTATGTTTGCCGATTTTATTGATGAAAAAGATGTACGTTTAATTGGTATAGAACCTGCAGGTCACGGCATTGAAAGTGGTGAACATGGTGCGCCATTAGGCCATGCAAAAGTGGGTATTTATTTCGGCATGAAATCACCTTTAATGCAAACTGAAGATGGTCAAGTGGAAGAATCCTACTCTATTTCTGCTGGATTAGACTTCCCTTCTGTTGGGCCTCAACATGCTTACTTGCAAAGTATTGGTCGTGCCGAATACCCAAGCATTACAGATGATGAAGCATTAAACGCTTTCCAAGCATTAGCAAAACATGAAGGGATTATTCCTGCATTGGAAAGTTCTCATGCATTAGCACATGCACTAAAAATGATTCATCAAGAACCGAATAAAGAACAAATTTTAGTGGTGAATCTTTCTGGTCGTGGGGATAAAGATATTTTCACCGTTGATAAAATTTTAAAAGAAAAAGGAATGCAATAATGAGCCGTTTTGAAACTAAATTTGCAGAACTTGCAGCGAAAAAAGAAGGGGCTTTTGTACCTTTCGTTACATTATGCGATCCAACATTTGATCGCTCTTTTGAGATTATTTGTACTTTAGTTGAAAATGGCGCAGATGCGTTGGAATTAGGCTTTCCATTTTCTGATCCGCTATTAGACGGTCCCGTAATCCAGGCAGCTAATAACCGTGCGCTAAATGCGGGCCATAGCACTGAAGACAGCTTTAAATTACTCGCTAAAGTACGGTCAAAATATCCAGAAATTCCGATTAGCTTACTCCTTTGTGCAAATTTGATTTTTGCTAAAGGATTAGATAATTTCTATCAACGTTGTACAGAAGTCGGCGTGGATGCGGTTTTAGTAGCAGATATTCCACTATTGGCAAAAGAAGACTATGTTCAAGCTGCTAAAAAGTATGGCATTCAACCTGTCTTTATTTGCCCACCAAATGCTGATGCCAAAACGGTACAAGGTGTTGCTGAAAACAGCGAAGGCTATACCTATTTAGTTTCTCGTGCAGGTGTAACAAGTGCAGAGAATCAAGCTCATGCTGCAAACTTAGATACACTTGTAGAACAACTTAAAGCTCATAAGGCTCCACCAATTCTACAAGGTTTTGGTATTGCTCAACCTGCTCAAGTAAAAGAGGCTCTTCAACTTGGTGCTGCGGGAGCTATTTCAGGCTCTGCAACGGTAAAAATCATTGAGCGAAATTTAGATAATCAAGCTCAATGTTTAACTGAACTTGCTGAGTTTGTTCGCAATATGAAAGCAGCAACAAAATAATTGACAAAAGATGCAGATCAATGTCGATCTGCATCTTTCTTTATGCATCCACTAAAATGAGTATCGCTGCTTCTCCACCCCATTCTTTGGGTGCTTGGTGTAACGCCCGGACTTTAGGGTGCTGAACTAACCAACGTGGAATTTGTTTTTTCAACGTAAAGGTTCCATAGCCGGTCATGATGCTCGCGCAATAAACATGCTGATCTTCACAAGCTAGCAACAATGCCGCTAATTCCATTTTGGCTTGCTCACGGGTTAAACCATGTAAATCCAAAAATAATTCGGGTGAAAAATCGCCACGACGAAGTTGTTTCAATAAATGGCTATCTTCCCCTTCGCGTAAATATTTGATGACACCATCATGTTCATTTAGCAATGGTTCATATTCATCGGAAAAATAGAAAAGCGTATCTTCTTTTTCTCGAATATCACGTAAATCGGATTTTTTTTGACCGCTCTTTTGACGCGGCGCCACAAAAGTATCTTGCTTGATGGGTTTGATCCCTTTTGTTTCCGCCCGAAAAAGATCGAAATCATCTTGTTCTGTCATTATTTTTCTCAATTTGTTATTTTGCTTAATGATAGCACATCTATTCTATGGTATAACTAGCCAAATTTTTTATTGAGGCACAAAATGGAAACCTTACACAATCAAGAACTTGTTGCGACAATTTTAGAAGATAATGTGGCAAGTGAATTAACAACCATTCAAGATTTTTTACGCTGGACATACAGCACATTTAACCGTTCTGATATTTATTACGGACAAGGCCATGACAATGCGTGGGATGAAAGTCTTCAATTAGTCCTTGCGGGACTTCAATTACCGCTCGATTTACCGCAAGATTTATTTAGCAGCAAACTCACTCACTCAGAAAAAGAAACCTTAGTACAATTAGTCTTAAGCCGTATTGAGCAACGTATGCCTGTCGCCTATTTAACAAATAGTGCGTGGTTCTGCGGATTAGAATTCTATGTAGATGAGCGGACGATTATTCCTCGCTCGCCAATTAGTGCATTAATCCAAGATAAATTTGCTCCGCTTTTAAAATCTGAACCAAAACGTATTTTAGATCTTTGTACCGGCAGTGGTTGTATCGCGATTGCTACTGCTGAAGCCTTTCCTGAGGCTGAAGTGGATGCAGTCGATCTTTCTGTGGATGCGTTAAATGTAGCGGAAATCAATATTGCACGCCACCAATTAGAACACCGTGTTTTCCCGATTCAATCATATTTATTCCAAAATCTCTTCGGTCAACAATATGATTTAATCGTGACCAACCCACCTTATGTAGATGAAGAAGATTTGGCAGATATGCCGGAAGAATTCCATTATGAGCCTGAATTAGCCTTAGGTTCCGGTGTTGATGGTTTAGAAATTACAAAACAAATTTTAAAACAAGTGCCGGATTATTTAACACCAAATGGCGTGCTCGTTTGCGAAGTAGGCAACAGTATGGTAAGTCTCATTGAACAATATCCAGATGTGCCATTTGAATGGGTTGAACTAAAAAATGGCGGTCTAGGTGTATTTGCCATTAGCCGCGAAGATTTAGTGAAATATCACGATTCATTTTAATCTCAAGTGCGGTTAAAAATCGTCGTGAATTTTGACCGCACTTAACCAATTACTGGCGCGCGTTCTTAACGCGTGCTTTTCTTTTTTTAATAACACAATGAATTTACAAAAACTTTTACTGACTCGCCGTTTCTTTTCTACCCTTGCATTCTTTTCCATGCAAACGGTATTTTTCATCTATTTACAAGGAAAAGGCTTAAGTAACAGTGAAATTGCCTTTTCACTCTCGTTGCTTTTCTTCTGCAACCAAGCATTAGCCATTTTAGCCGGTATTTGGGGCGATCGATTTGGACTGGCCAAAATGATGTTGCTTGGGTGCTTTTTAGATGTGATCGCCTACATTTTCTTTCTCTCTGCAGACAATTACCTTCTGCTTTTAATTGCCACCACCTGTTTTGGCTTAGGCAGTTGTTTGTTTGGTACCAATGCGAAAGCCTGCCTACTTGTACTCGCAGGCGAAGAATACAAAGAGAAAACTCGATTACAGGGAAAATATTTAAAAGTCACCTCCATGTCGTCTATGTTTGCGCCTTTGTTAGTGATTCCATTTATCAAATACAATCACATTGAGTCGCTGATTTGGGTCTGCTTTGCGATGGAAGCGGTTCTCTTTGCCTTAATGGTAAAACCGTTTTATCAAATCCAAACCTTACAGACCTTAGTGAAGTTTCGCATTGCTCAAATTAAAGAAATCATCACCAAAGAATTTTTATTTGTGCATTTGATGCTATTTATTCCTCTTTCCATTGCAACGTCATTCTTTGTGATCTTCCCATTTCTTTTCGATAATAAATTAGGGATGACAGAACACTCCCCGATGGCACTTTTTGTAAATGGTTTGTTGACTGTATCATTACAAAGTTATTTTTCTCGAAAAATTAATTTAACGATTAAACAAACCTTATGGGTGGCACCAATCTTGGCTGTGGGCATTATCTTGCCTTGGTTTATTACGTTGAAATATATTTCTGTGGTTTCCGCTTATATTTACTTAGTCATCTTCACGGTAATTGAAGTCTATGCCTTAACGGCGATGGCAAATTTATTAGTAAAATTTGATAACGGCACCAACCGAGGTTTTATCTTTGGCTCATCACGATTATTGCTTTCTATCGCGACCGTTATCGTCATGAATTTAGTGCCTCATTTGTTTTTATTGTAAAAAAGCGTATTGAGTCAATGTCTCAATACACTTTTGTAAAACTATATGACAAATATTATACTTTAAATTTTTCTTCAATTTCTCTTAATACCTGAATTGGATCTAAATTAAGTCCTTTGCAATATTCGATGAATTCAAATACATCTAAACGACGATCTCCTGTCTCGACTTTTCCAATAAACGAATGTACAACGCCCAATTTTTCTCCAAATGCGCGTTGTGATAAACCCAGCTCTTTTCTTCGATTAAGCAATAATTCTCTTAACCAAATATATTCATCGGAATGAATAGATAATCTTAATTTTCTCATTGCACCTATTTTAGGTGCAAGTCATACTTGTACCCGTTTTAGGTTCAATTATAAGGAGATGTTATGTCATTTTTATCTAAGACTCTTGGTGGCTTATCAAAAGATTACTATATTCGTCAATTTTTATTCGGGTCAATCTTTTTTACATTTATGGCTGTTATAGGATATAACAACTACAGTCATACTGGTAACTCATCTATATTTCTTACTAATATAATCCTTGGATTAATTTGTTTATTCTTATATCCCTATTCTCGATTTGTTTATGAAAGTATTATTGAATATATTTTAGGAAATAATGTTTTCTTTGTTAATGCTCTATTCATGCTTATAATCAAATTCATAACCATGATGCTGTGTTTTGTGTTCGCAGTATTTATCGCACCAATTGGTTTAACATACCTCTATTTTTATCATTCAAAACAAGAGAAACTTCAGAATCAAAATGAAAAACAATAGCAAAAAAGGACGCTATAACGTGTCCTTTCTTCTATAAAAAAGTTTAATTTTTAACTGCTATTTTACTTCACATCTAATTCGACATTATCAAACAATTTCTTCACGGCATTGTTATCACGCAATCTCTCGGCTTTTTCAACCATTGGACGTGTTAAGTGCGGTGAGAAAAATTCGATAAAATCATACATATAGTTGCGTAAGAATGTGCTGTGTTTAAAGGCTATTTGCGTTATACTCGGACGAAATAAATTTCCCGCATCAATCGCCACTAAATCCGTATCGGAAGGTGTATGTGCTATAGACGCCATAATGCCCACGCCCAATCCTAAACGCACGTAGGTTTTTATCACGTCAGCATCCGTTGCAGTAAACACAATATTCGGCAAAATACCAGCTCGGTTAAACGCATAATCTAAATCAGATACACCAGTAAAGCCGAAAGTATAAGTGACTAACGGATATTTACCTAAGTCTTCAACGGTAAGCTCTTTCACTTTTGCTAAAGGATGATCAGGTTTAACAATCACCGAACGATTCCATAAATAGCAAGGCAGTTGAATTAAATCATCGAAAAGATACGGTGCCTCTGTCGTGATCGCTAAATCCACTTCGCCAGAAATCAACGCATCATGAATTTGAGTCGGTGAACCTTGATGAATATGTAAACTCACATCCGGATATTGTTTAGAGAAACGTTCCACCACGGTTGGCAGCATATAACGCGCTTGTGTATTGGTTGTCGCAATGCGTAACACCCCATGATTCGGACAGGTATATTCATTGGCAACCGATTTAATGCTTTGTGCTTTAACCAAAAGCTCACGAGCAATAGCCACGATCTTTTTACCCGCAGGTGTAATGGATTTAATGTGTTTACCATTACGCTCAAAAATCTCTAAACCGAGTTCATCTTCTAACAAGCGAACCTGTTTACTGATACCAGGTTGAGAGGTATAAAGTGCGTTAGCCGCTTCTGTCACGTTTAAATTTTGGTTTACAATCTCAACAATATAGCGAAGTTGCTGCATTTTCATCGCTAATACCACCTATTATTTTTTATAGCGTTTACTTAACTCAGTATAACGTTTTACTGCTTTACGAATTTGACCTGATTTTGGTCGGCGACGAGGTTTTGTTACATCTAATTTGGTTTCGGTTTCTGGTGGTAAGCCTACTAACTCACGTAGATAGTTGACGTTTTCCAGATCCATTTCTTCCCAGCCACCACGCGGTAAGCCTTTCATTAGCTTAATGTTGCCGTAACGAATGCGAATTAAGCGACTCACCTGAATACCTTGTGATTCCCATAAACGTCGCACTTCACGATTACGACCTTCCATTAGAGTCACGTCGTACCATTGGTTAATCCCAACACCGCCAGCAAATTTGATTTCTTTGAAATTGGCTGGACCATCTTCCAACTGCACACCTTTACGTAAACGTGCTAACATCGCATCGTCCACTTGACCAAATACGCGCACAGAATATTCACGTTCAACTTCACGACTTGGGTGCATTAAACGGTTAGCTAATTCACCATCAGTTGTGAAAAGTAATAAGCCCGAAGTATTAATATCTAAACGACCGACTGCAATCCATCTTGCACCATTTAAGCGTGGTAAACGGTCGAATACAGTTGCACGACCTTCTGGATCACTACGGGTACAAAGTTCGCCTTCCGGTTTGTAATACATTAATACACGACATACTTCTTTTTGTGCTTGTTGAAGGTTGATGATTCGACCATCAATACGCACTTTTACACCAGAATGTACATCGATACGATCACCAAGAGTCGCCATTTTGCCATCAACACTCACACGGTTTTCAGCAATCATCGCTTCAATTTCACGACGAGAGCCTTGTCCCGCACGCGCAAGCACTTTCTGTAATTTTTCACCTTCTACAGTAGATTGACGAGAGGGTCTAGCTACCTTAGCTTTAGGGGTTGATTTGATGTCAGAATTGACCGCACTTTTACGTTCTTTACGCTCAAAGTGCGGTTGCTTTCCCGCTTGTTTTTCACGTTCTTGTCTGACTGTTTTTTGAATAGGTTTCATCTGTTTTCCTTTGTCGCTTTCCCAAGCGTCTAAAATAAGTTAAATGAAAGGATCGGTACTACCACTTCCTTCACGTAAAATCACTGGCGATTCTTCCGTTAAATCTACCACCGTTGTTGGCTCTTGACCTAAATAGCCACCATGAATAATTAAATCCACTTGACGTTCTAAACATTCACGAATCTCTTCTGGATCGGAATAAGTCATATGTTCATTATCAGGCAACATCAGTGAGCAAGATAGAATTGGCTCACCTAATGCACTCAATAAATCCAAAGCAATTTGGTTATCTGGCACACGCAATCCAATGGTCTTGCGTTTTGAGGTCATTAATCGACGTGGAAGTTCTTTCGTCGCCGTCAAAATAAAAGTATAACGCCCCGGCGTATTGTTTTTAATTAAACGGTAAGCCGAATTACTCACCGTTGCGTAGGTTGAAAGCTCGGATAAATCGCTACATACCAACGTAAAATTATGCCCTTCTGGCAATTTACGAATTGCAACAATACGCTCCATCGCATGTTTATCACCTATCATACAGCCTAAGGCATAGCCCGAATCTGTCGGGTACACAATGACACCACCTTGACGCAAGATTTCTACCGCTTGATTAATCAAACGCGCTTGTGGGTTTTCAGGATGGATATAGAAAAATTGGCTCATAATTTTGTCCTTAAAAAACTGACGAGATTATACACCGATTTAGATGCAGGTTATAAGAATTTGTTATAAAAAATAATAAGCAAGCCTCGTAAAAGGATTTGTTTTATTTTTTCGTTCCGAAAAAGTCAATATTATTGTTCTTTTTTCTCTTTTAAAATCAAAGATATTTAAAATTATTTCGGAACATATTTATAACATAAATGGATGATTGTTACAGGGTTAAGTGCGGCCATAACAACCGCACTTTTTTACTAGACCTGAGGGTATGCCGAGATTACAAAATCTTTTGCCGTACTCGGATCGATTTCACCGCTTTCCAGTTTTGCTTTTTACTGCTCTACTTTTCCACCAGCAAACATATATGGGTTTACATAGCCTATATATGTTTCAGGGCTAAAATCTTCAGGTTGTGCCTTAACTAATTCATTTAACGCCCATTCATACGGAATCCTGTCCCATTCTGGCACAGCTTGGATAGTGAAAGTATTTACAGATAAGGATTCTTTCCCTTCATCCTTTTTGGCTTTTGATACATACGATGCAATAGTGACAAATGTACTATTATTGACATAGTCAACTTGTAAACCTGTGACTGCATGATATTCTGACATGGCGCCAGTACGAATATCTTCGATTTGTTTTGTGATGTATTTCATTTTTTTACTCCAATAAAAACCGCACATAAAAAGTGCGGTCATTTCGTTAAATTATCTACCTATTGATAGATTGTTCTTGCGTCAGATACAGCGTAAGCTGTAACGCAGATTTTTGGATTACCACCGCTAAAGTCAAACACCTCTGGTGGGTGGTTTCCTCTAGATGTTTTTGAATAATAGTATTCTTTTCGTTCGTTAGCATTGATAACAAAGCTAACGTCAGAATTAACGATAAACACAATGCGTTTAACTGGTGATGGGTTGATGTGAATTGTAGCGGTATAGAAAGTGACCTCATCATTTTTCGAACCTACTGTTCTTATATTAATATTTGCTACAAACACCTCGCACAAGTTGCCACCAACCAAATGATTAACCTCAAGCGTACCACTAAATTTACCAGTTACAGCTTCCAGTCTTGCGCCTTTGATTACGCCACCTTCTATGGTTGAGCCTTTAACAGTACCACCACTAACAGTTGTACCATTAACTGTTCCACCATTGATTGTTGCACCATTAACGGTGTTACCAGTAATGACACCACCAATTATTCGTGGTGCTCTAATTTCTTGGTTAGCTTGGATATGGTCGCCACGGATTGTGTTAGCAATAATGCTTCCACCATGCACTTCGGTTACTCCTGCATTTTGCCATGGGCTAGGCTCCGTAGTAAATTCCGTGCACTCTTCAAGCATTGGCCGAGCGACTCGTAGATGCTTAGCTGATTCATTGCTGTTCGCTATAACCCAGAAGATTGGCGTAATCCGCTCTACGTCACTTGGTGCTTTAAATTTTATAAATGCTCGCTTGGTGTAGCCAGCAAGTCCACCATTGAACGAGTAACCTATAATATTCTCAGAATTAAAATCCTTGTATTCACCATTTTTTAAATGACATCTTGCAGTTAATCTCGCCATCCCCCTGTGAATACCCATATATGCAGATAGCATATACCATTTATCGCCAAGACATGGCGCAGATTGCATTGCCACTGTAGCTGATGCCGATGAATCACCGTCTATACTAAAAAGAAGCTGATTTTCACCAGGTAGATAATATGTTAATCCCCAAGTATCATCAGCTTGTTTTGAGTTTGCTCTAAGATTATGAGCCGTTGAATTACTCCACCATCTGCAGCCGTGTGGCAATCCATCACCTCCCACATTTGAAAATATAGGATTAAATAAGAGATTGCCACCGCTACCAGATGACAATTTATCTCTCGTCACAGACCCCGCCACAACCAAATCACCACGAATACCTACTTGACCATCAGCTACACTAAATACAGGTTTGACATTACCATCATTAGAATTTGCCACAATCCCGAATTTATCAGCCATAACAATGACCGAACTTTCTTCATGGTTTGCACCGAGAGCGATCCCTGCAACAGCAGTCCGCCCACCAGCAATAGCTTGTGTTTTGATTGTGTGCATTGAGCTAACTTTGCCATTAAGTCCGGCAACAACACTACTCACCTGCGATACTGTTGATTCAGCATTGCCAACTTTAGCAGTTAGTGCACTGATTTGCTGTGCGTTTGCTTTATCACTTTGCGCTTGAGCTTGTCTTACTGCGGTAATGCCTGATAAAGCTGATTCTGCCTTAGCTGTCACAGTTTTAATTGTTTCAGCTTGTGCTTGGTCTGTTTTTTCAAGATTTTTAATTGCAGTTCCTGATGATTGAGCTTGTGCAGCTATTTGAGCCAATGCCCCCGCAACAGCAGTTTGTCTTGTTTTAGCTTCTTCGCCAACAGCATTATTAATATCTGCTTTAATGGAATTGATAAGCTCTTGACCAAGTTGGGATTTAGTAATTTTCCCTTCTAACGCATTTAACAAATTATCAGGATTATGGTCTGCTTCACCAAACACCGCCTCAGTGAACTCACCTTTATTTCTCTGCTTATCTACTCCTCTCAAATAAAAGTAGTAGCCTGTTGATAAAGGCACACCATTAATAACATAGTTACTTTGAGGATATGGCAGTGTTGCCACTTTCACTGCAGTGCTTATGTCATTTGTATTGCTACGCCAAATCTCAGTACTAAACCCAGGTGTAAATGTCTTAGGTAAATCCCAATCCAGCTCAATAGCAAACAACAAGGATTTAGTAACAAATCTAGGGATGTTGAGATTAATCTCAAATGAGCGCGTTACAGGATCTGATAATTGGCCCCTTTGATTTCTGGCTCTAATCTCTGCCGTGTAACTGCCATTCGGTAAGTTATCAAGCGATAATTTAGGCTCTTTAAGATCTAAATACGTTCTAAATAAAGCACCGCCTCGGTAGAGCTTCACCTCATAAGTAAATATCTCATTAGGTGATGACAAAACATCCCATGTTAGATTAATGCCATCATCGCCATAGTTTACATTTGAGCCATTAACTTTTGATAAGTTACGAATAGTCGTCTCTTTTGGCTCAAACTTGGCGCCATTATCAACAATCACCTCTTTCTGTGGCTCGTGCTGCAAGGCTGTAATGGTATATTTGCCCTTGCTTTCCTCTTTTACAGATAAGGCTTTAAATAATTGGCTTGTTACCTGTTGAGTACTTAACGACCATACACCGTAAGCCTCTAGTCCTGCTGGCTCTTGGTCTAAAGTAACTTCGGCGCCATTTACAGATACAATCTTAATATCTTGATGTTTAGCTTGAGCGTTGATATAGCTAAAATAACTATTGCCATTGACTGAGATTTCTCGGTCTAGGGTAACTTTTTTACCATTTGCCGCTAAAACTCGACCGCCAACATTAGTACCTGCGTAATACGTATCAGCGACTTTGATAATGTCGCCTGGCACGTGCATTAAGCCCTCTGCACCGACTGTAAAGGTGACTGTCTTAGTCTCGAGTTTCTCTGTTTGCAACAACCACAATCCAGTGCGGTGCGCTTGACCCCTAGATGTACAACCAAATGCGGTGATTTTCTTAACGTTCAATCCATTCTTGCGGATTGACTCATCGTCAGAAACATACTCAATCGCTCTTTCATAAGAGTTATCTTTGTCTGCGTATTCAACCTGAATTGCGTTATGGCGAGATTTTTTTGCCGAGAACGTATAATTAAATCCGCTCTCATCCACGTTTGCGTTTGTGTATGTCCAAACTGGGTCGGCTGGTCTATCCATTACAACTGTTAGCTGTTGACCGTTCCACACTGGCATCGAACGGAAGATTGAGCAAATATCATTAATCACATCATATGCGGAACGTTGCTCGGTTAGCCATGCATTACAGGTAAATCTTGGCTCTTGTCCGCCGAAACCGTCTGGCACTAATTGGTCACAATATTGGGAGACTTGATACAAAGTCCATTTATCCGCACCAAACTCACCTAATCTATTGCCTAATCCGTAACGCTTGCTTGTTGCTACATCGTATAAAATCCAAGCTGGATTATCTGTCCAATCTGTCTTAAAAGTACCGTCCCACATACCAGTATATTTTCTGGTGCGTGTGTCGTAATTGCTCGGTACTTTTACTCTCAAGCCTAACAAGTCATAGGTTCTTGCTGGGATATTGCTAAAATACTCAGAATCAAACTTCACGCCAATTAAGGCGGTATTTGGATAAGTGAATTCCGTGTCGATAATCTCTGTGTAGCTTGACCAAACTGTATTGTTTTGTAGTCTTTGTGATTTACTATCTTCCGTTACTCGCTCAACCTTAACGGTAAACGGAACTGGAGGCAGATTATCAAAAGTGTGTTGTTGTAAATATTGTGAGCTATATTTGCCACTAATTGAAACTGGATAAGATTGTGAACCGATAGTAATAACAAGATTTACCGTTGTTCCGCTTGTGTCGCCATTTTCAGCTTGACTAAAAAGAGATTGAACGCCAATGGTTAAGCGTAATCGAGAGACTTTGTTATCTGTAACTGTTCGTGTAATTGGTAAATTCTTTCTAACTTGCGTTCCAACGCTGACTTCTTTTTCTGAAGTATTAAATCCTGCAATTACATCTTGAACTTGGCTACCTACTCGCCCCTCTAATTGGACGTTATTAAAGTTATAAGAACCGTCTTTGTTTTGAACTGGTGTATTGTCAAAATAGACGGACTTCATTCCATCGGCTAAACCCTCAATCTCACCATCAGAAATAACATCAATGATTTTGACTAGCTGTTTACTTCGGCTTGTTTCTTTGGCCTCAACAGGCGTATGGACGCCACCGCCACTTTTACCCATTGTCTAACTCCTATCGTTTAAATCTTGGTAATAATTTGCCTTTTTTCTCTTCTGGAGGTTGTCGCTCAATATCCATCGTCTCAACACCTTGCGAGATAATCAGCGAGCCGACTCGAATTCGCCCATAAGCGAGAGGCATTGGACGACCTTGAGCTGCCATGTTCGAGAGGTTTGAAAAGCTGGTTGATTGTTTCTTCTCAGCATCTTTGCCTGTTGACATTGACGGCATTTTCGTGAGCATTTGAGCTACACCACCCAATAACATTGATGCACCTACTCCACCGACCATCCAAGCAGCATTTGCACCGATAACACTAAATCCTAATGGACCTAAGGCGAAAGCTGTTGCAATCAAAGCTACACCAGCAATCACGCCAAAAAGTCCACCACGTTTTGAGCCTTTCAATGTTGGGGTAAAATGCACTGTTGCATCATCTTTCAGCTTTTGATTTAATCCTTGCTCAAGATAGCGATTATCAAAGTAATCTCGCCCTACCCTTACGGTAAATAAGCCTTGCTGAATGAATTGTCTAAGTTTTGGAATTTGGCTTGTGAGAGCTTGAACGACTTCGGCAGGCGTTTTGCAATCTAACCTAAATTCAGATCCAAACTGTTTAAGGCTACCGTAAAATCTAACGTTGACCATTCTCTGTATCTCCAAATGCTGTGAGTATGTTTGAGCCAGTAACCATCATATAAATCACGCTTAGATAGGCGTTTTGGCGCGTGATGCAATACCATTTGTTCGCCAATATAGATTGCTGCGTGATTCGGCACGTTTGCCCCAACACTAATCAAAATCACATCACCAACTTGAGGCTCTGAAACTTGCTCAAATCCGCACTTTCCCATGTTGTCTAAGTAGAGATTTAAACCATCTTCCCACCAGTAATCAGGGCGTTCAAAATCAGGCAATTCACAACCAGATAAGTGGTAAAAGTCCCTGAATAGCGTGTAGCAATCTGTTTCACCGTGATCAAACTCACGACCGATTAAAAATGGGATTTTTGAGAAAATATGGATTTCTTCATCGCAAACTAACCAAAAATCTAATTGGCTATATAGTTGCGTTTGTAAGTCTGATTGAGAAAGTTTAGGCTCGCCTTGTGGGTGTGAGTGGACTAATGCCACAATCTCGCCTTTCTCTGATGCGTTGATGTAATCTTCTGGCGTGATTTCAAAGTGATTTTCCTTATCTTCTGCTACGTTTTCGCAAGGTATAAAGACTTTTTCACTGCCCACTAAAACAACAAAACCACAGCTTTCCTGTGGTTCTTTTGATTTTGAGTAATGGATTATTTCATTGTGTAGTTTACCGTCCATTTTCTACCCCAATTTATCAACGCTAACAAACCCGCCATAGTTATGCGTGTTGTTTCTTAGTTTGCAGCCAGTCAACAAGCCACTGCACTTATCTTTTTTAGGGTCGTTTGTCGGCTGGTCTTTCTCGTCTGCGACTGCTCGCCCTGTATAACCGCACTCAACACCACGATACAGCCAATTACAAGTAGAGGTAATCATTCGCCCAATTAGTGCGTTATCAGTCTCTGACGGTAAAGCTAGAGTAAATTGAGCTACGTCTCGATTGAGCGATGATAATTGTTCAATCAGAAAATAACTCAATACTTCTTGCGATGGGTCGGCTTGCTTATTTCCACCCTCGAAATTAACTGCATCGAGATAGTGCATATAGACTAATCTTCGTCTAACCACACCACCTAAACACTGCTCAAAACGATTACAAAGCGCGGTAATAAATCCGTTAATATTTCCCAGCGTGAGAGTTGGTCGATTACTTGGGCCATTACCTGACATTTCAAAGCCATCAGCTTTTACGGCAAATGGCTCAAATGTTTTGCCTTGCCATACGATAGATTGAGATTTTTCATTAGTGCCAGCATAAAAGCGATATAACTCACCATTAATGCCGTCATTATCTTTCAATCCTCGTAAATCCACCTCAAACAACTCAATGAGCGCATTTTGTTCAAGTTTGGCGAGGTCGAGTTTAAATGCGTTACTAATTAAGGCTGGCATTATTTACTCCAATAAAAAACCGCACTTTCTAAAAGATTGTGCGGTTATAAGTTCACGAAAAGATCTAACTGTTTAATTTGTAAAAGCTCACGCTCAAGGGCTTGCTTTTCTGATTTGCATTGCTGCAATAATTTTCCCCGTTCACCAGCTCGTTGCGTGTATTCGGCTTTCTTTTGTTGCCACAATGCCAACTTGTTTTTGACTTCGTCACGGCGGGCGACACCTTCCGTCCAATAGTCCCACAACGCCAAGAAACATTCCTCTTGGTAATTTTCCAAGCGTTCTTTTAAATCGGCGCGCACTTTGTTTGGGTTAATGCTAAACAACCAGCCGTTTAATTTTTTGATTGGCATACAAAGCATTTCGTATTTTTTGCCGTCTTTACCAGTTGTGGTGATATGACCACAACTGAATTTTTGGTAATGAGAGGTGAGTTTTCTATGTTGAACCTTCCAATCCAGCCCAATTCCTTCCACAATCTCACGCATTGCCACATAAGCAACGCCGTTATTGTCCACTAAAGTAACTTCTTTACCTAAAAATTCTGCAGTTAATGTTTGCATATTTCTTCCTGTTTTCTCCACAAAAAGGGGCCTGTAAGAAGCAGTGAGTGGAGAAAGGAAGCACCGCTTGTCACGTGTACATCGCTATCTTACAGGCAATAAAAAAACCGCCCATAAGAGCGGTTGTTTGTTAGTATTATTGTGTTTATTCCATGTTGCAGGTAAACCCTACTCTATAGGAAAATCTAATGGTTGATCTCCGTCATTGCGTCATATAAGATCTAATAAAAACATCAATAAATCTTATGACTTTAAAATATCAACCAAAGGAAAAATCGGTTTTAATGTGTGACTTTTCTCAATTCAAGTCACCAGAAATGACAAAGGTTCGCCCTGTTGTTGTCATAGCTCGACATAAGAGAAACAGGGAGCTTGTTACTGTTATCCCATTGAGTACAACCGAACCTAATCCCCTAGAAAATTATCATTATGCGTTACCTGTAAATCCGCTACCAGACAAAGCAAATATTCAATGTTGGGCAAAGTGCGATATGGTTTACACAGTGTCACTATCTAGATTAGATCGATATAAGGTTGATAAAAGAACCTATATCGTTCCTGTTGTGTGTGACGAAGATTTTCAGTTGATTAAAAATTGTACTGCAATAGCCTTAAAACTAAGGTAGAATCTTACCCGTACCCGAGAGGGGCTTGTAAAACCAATTTGAAAAACAGTTGGTCGATTAAACAAAGGCGATAACAAGCCAGTTTAATCGTGAAGTGGGGAGCATTAGGCTCCCCTTTGTTTTTCTTCTTTCCCAAAGTTCGGTCGGATTTTGTGGTGTTTTATAGAATATCTAGCTGAAAGCCTGTTGCTTTAGGGTTGTAGGCTCGAAGATATTTTAAGACACGCCAGTTATTGCTTTGCTCGCATTTAAATTGTTCTGTAATACGTGTCAATACGTTATGGGCCTGACGGAGAGTACTGCGATATTCGTAAGCAATGTCATAAACGGAAGCAGCATAATGCGAGCCAATTTGTTTTAATGCTGGGTGAAGCACTTGGCAAAGTTCGGTGCCACGCAATAAAGCAAACCATGCCCAAACGAGCTGTTGCAGGTCATGCTCTGTAAATTCACGGATGAATAGCTCATCTTTTTTCTGTTCAGTGATAAGCTCACCCTCAAGCACAATTCTGTGTACATACTCTACTGCTTGCGGTAATTGCTCTAGTGTTAAATCTTCGATGCTTTCCACATTAAAGCGTTGATGGATTAAATGATAAGCCTCAGAATAAATTAATCCCTTTTTGCTCACCAACATATTTACGGCATTGCGTAATCCTGTGCGATCATCTACCGTGGTTTTACGTTCAGCTTTACCATTAAACCAATAATCATGTAACGCTTGATAACACTCTTTTTTGTATTTGATTAATGTGTCACGGATTTCTGGTTTACAACGATTAATATCAATACCAAATAACCAACCGTTTAAGTATTCGATTGGTAAGCAAATCATTTGATAATTCTTACTATCGCTTCCAGTCATATTCATGATGAATATAACTGAATTTAGTACATCATCACGTCTAATTCGATTGTATTGCGATTCCCATTGAATGCCGATATTTTCACAAATAGGCTTCATAGCAACATAATGCACGCCATTTTGTTCAACGGTAATTAATGACTGATTGTTGAATGAAATTGTTTGGGTTGAAATTTGATTAGACATAACTGTCTCCTGTGGTTTTTTTTCGATATTAAGATTTACCCAATTAAGGGTGCCGGGTGGTTCGAAAGCCTTCCACAGATAGGCTGGGATTATTCCCCTCAATGAAATTTATAATGGCTTGTAAATCTCACTGCTTTATGGGTGTTATATTCTCCGCCCACCCGGCATAGATAAAATGTGGTTATGCGCAATGAATGTTTAATGGCAATAAACAAACAAGGTTGCTAAATTTCACGCATAAAAAAACCGCTATGCTGTCGGGAGCGGACTAACCGCTGTGGAATATAAGGTTTCGACACCTTGAGCAGATAACTATCTGCCTGATAAAAATCATAATGAAAAAGCCCCTTGGGTGTCAAGGGGCTTTTTGTAATTATTCACTTTTAATTTTGGGCGTTCGTCTATGGATTACAACTACTTTACTTTTTTCAGGATTTTTCTGCTCAAGCAATTCAACTTTCTTATATTCAATCTTCGTTTCTCTTGCGAGTGCAATAGCAAAACGATATTCAGCATTGGCTTTGGAATTATGTTCGTTAATTTGATTTAATCTTTCTCTCGCTAGTTGCTTTTCTTCCGCAGTAATTAACCTCACTTTTGAACCATTAACATCTCTGATCCATTTTCTACGAACAAAACGTTTTAAATAGCTAGGTGAATCTAAATAATATCGCATAGCACTTCGAACCACTTTTGATAATTCATCATCACCAAGTACGGCAAGCATATCATCGATAATTGTAGGAACTAGTGGTTTAGTATCGAAAAAGACATTTGGAAACCGTTCTTTTAACTTAGCTAAATTTGCTTTGATATTATCTTTTCGACCCATATCTTACCCCATAAAAAACAGCTTCCATTGGGAAGCTTTTTGGTTAAGGTTTCTGACGCCTATGGGGCAAATAATAGTATAAAGCCCATTGATTGCAATAGGGCTTTGTTAATTTAACGATAGCTTTTGTTACCACCAGATGTATAGCAATATCTGCCACCTCTTGGTCCGTAGCAATAGCCATAACCGCAGTCACAACTACTCAAGTGTCTATAACGTTTCTTAGTAGGATATGATGAAACAGCTTTCTTTTTTGCTTTTGATTGCTTATCTACCGATTTCTCTCCTTTTGGCTGAGGGAATATACGGCTTTGCCCTGGCATTGTAGCAGTGGTATTATCAATTTGTGGAGTTGAATAAACTTCTCTTGTCTCCCATTTTGAACCGCTACTGCTGTTATGTGTAAATCCAGAATGGCATGCAGATAAAGTAAGGCTTATTAAGCCAATAAATAAGCGTTTTTTCATTCTCATCTTTCCGTAAGTAATTAAGAATTATACCACCTCTATTTGTATGGTGATTGAGTAATTACTCTTTTCCCATCAAGTTTGGATAAAGGCAAGGCGGATATTATCACTTTCACTGCCGTAACCTTGTAATTCGTGCATTTCAGGTGCAATTTCCCACACGCGTTGTTGCAATTCTTCATAAGTGCGGCCTTCAGTGACAAGATGCAACTTATCGCACGTGCCAATCCACGCGGGGATGTTATCTTCTACATCGTACATCACTTCCACGATATAAGGCGGATTGATTTTATCCAAGCGTTTCTTCACTGACATGAGCGTATCCTCAATGGTTATGCCGAAATAACTATTGGCGTTTGATAAAGTTCCAATGTACCACGTTGTAAAGGTGCTAGCTTGGAATGCAGCACTACGCATGATTTCATCATCGACATCAATCAATTCACTACAAAAATGAAGTAAATTACCCACAGCGTGAAAATGAATTGCTGCACCAATTTTAGATTCTCCAATCACCACTGAAACCACGTCGGATTTATCGCCGATAATTTGTGTAATGCCTTTATTCATCAGTTCTTCAACAATATAGCGATAATCTGAAGGGTAAAATTCATAGAAAATCTTTGTTAAATCTGATTTTGACACAAAGAGTTCACCGTCTTTAAGGGTAAACCGTAAAGGGAGAGTGCCAAAATTTGAGGTGAATACATTACACTTTTTATTAGACATTATAAGCCTTCTTTTTATCTAACACATTTCTCTAATCAACATAAAAACACTCACCAAAAATGAAGTGGACGGGTAAATTTATGTGCTATTAAAGGTTAAATAACAGTGATTGAAATAGTTCAAACTGTATCGAATGATAGATGAAAAGTTTTATTTTGACAAGAAATTGCTTGCAATGACTAAAAAAGAAATAAAATCTTACCGCATGAAAAAGCCCCTTTGTAGTCAAGGGGCTTATATTTATTTTATTGCTTATTTACATATTGAGGTAATAAAAGATCAAGCATATCTTGCATTTGATTTTGTGCTTTATTACCTTCAAAAGGCATTTTATTTACTTGCCCCATAGCCATTTGAGTTTCGCTCCAAGCATTTACCCAAACTTTAGAACCATTTCCTTTTTTTGATACTGAAAATCTTAATTTATTTTGTGGAGTAGTTGAGTAGGCATTACCTATAGCAAGCTGAGTAAAGAATCCTTGAGCTCCTTCAGCTTCTTTTGCGCAAACTACATAGTTTTTATTTTGTTCTTCAACAACAAATCCTTTGTCATTGCAATATTCAGTGATTCCATTAATAACCTGATCTACAGTTTTGTTTGGAAATTCAGTCTCAGGTTTTCCTGAAGATGTTTGTTTTTTTAACGGTTCTTGAGCACACCCTACCAATAATGCGCAAGCTAACCCAGTTAATAATAATTTTTTCATTAATATTCTCCACATAACGGTTATAGGGAATATTATATTTTGAAAAAATTAAAAAACATTGAACAAGATCACAAAATGGAAAATTCGCCTAAAATTAGGCGAACATTCCACCTGGTCTCATATTTTGTTGCATTATTGTTCCTGCCTCTTTTCGAGCAATGGCTTGCACTAATTCCACAGTAATTTCTAAGCCGCCACTGGTCTCTTTGGTTTCCACGTTGGCGTTTGTTGGCTCACCGTTGTTGATGATGTTTACTTTCACCCCCCGATTATTCGCATTCATTGGTGTGCTTGGTGCATATCCACCCACTGAACCGCCGTTTGCGTAGCCCTGTGGTTTAGCCTTGCGTTGATAGTTGAGCTGATCGAGGTAATTCACACCCAAACGGCTTACTGCTTCTTTGGTAAAGACATATTCGCCTTTGTGAACAATACCAGCTGGCGTATATTTCCCTCCTTGACCAGTAAATCCCCCTTCATCAAATCCAACGAGTCCACCAGTATATTTTGAGTCAAACCCGAAAAATTTGCCAATAGATGTTCCTTCGAACGCCGCCTTGAGTGATGCAAAAATCATCATTTTTACAATCATTGAAGTGATATCTTTAATCACTGATTGCGCAAAGCCTCGGAAATTTCCTTTACCTGTTAATATGAAATCAGTTACGGCATCTGACATCCCATTAAACGCATTTAACGTAATTTGAGATACGTTGCCCATCACATCTTCCGCCGTATTTTGGAATTTTTGGAAACCATCTCTAAATCCAGCCGCTGGATCGCTTTTTAGTACTGCGGTTTGTTTAGCTTGTTCTTCTTTTAAGCGTTTAATTTCATCAATCGTCTGCTCAAGTAAGGCAATATTTTCTTGCGTCATGCCTTTGCGCAATTTTGCCGTTTCAAGCTCTAGTTGATGATTGAAACGTAACTGATCTACCGCTTCACTTGTTTGACCAATAAGCGTCAATTCAAATTGTCGAGCCTCAATCTGCTCTTTGTAATTGTCACCTAAATCGCGGATTGCAACTTGTTGCTGCCCACTGTCAATTTCACTGGCAAGGCGTTTTAGATTAGCAAGTCCTTCTGCACCAAAGTGCGCATATTTTTCACCATTGGCAGCAATATCGTTTGTGAGTTTTTTTAACTCTTGATATTGGCTAATTCCACCATCTTGTAGATTGGCTTTTATGTCCGCTAGGCGTTGTTGGAGTTGGGTCACTTGATCGGTATATTGTTTGACATAATCAACTTTATTCCCACTCCCTTTTGCCCCGCTAGATCTATTCTCTCTAGCTAACGCATTGGCTTGATATTCTTTTTCGATTGCAGCAAGTTCAGACTTATTATATTTGCCTTGCTCAGAAAGCCGTTTAATATATTTTTCTGTTTCTCCCGCTGCTCTTTCTTGTGGCGTTTTTGCATTAGCAATTTTTCGATCAAGGCGAAGATCGTCAATAACCTTTTGAGCATCTGCGCCAATACCTGCGGTTTCTTCTTTTACGCCAATTACACCGCTAAGTAGCAATCTTGCTTTTTGCGCTGCCTGAGCTAATGCATCAGCCATCCCTAAGATTTTACCATTGGCGTCTGGTAACAAATCTTTAAAGTCTTCTGTTGAAAGTTTTAACTCAACAAATTTGTCTTTATTAAATTGTAATTCAGGATAGAGCTTTTCTACGCTCTCTTTCAAACGTTGAACTGACTCCTCTGCACCAATAGATTTTAAATCTCGCTCTGACTTCGCTAACTGCTGATTAGCTGAATCTATTTCGCCTTTCTTGATTTTTAAATCTTCAAGAAGTTGATTATAGCGTTTCAGTGCATATTGATTTTGCCAAAGGTTCCCCTCATCCATAGTTTTAGTTTGAATCGATAATGCGCGCTCCATTCTTGATTTTTCTTCAATCAATGATTGAATTTGATTCTTCTGCTCTGCCATAGAACGCTTCAATTTTGCGCTCATTGCTTCTAGCTGATTTGCGGTCAATTTTTGTAGAGCATCACTTGTTACATCAAGACTTTTCGCATAATCAAGGTTTTCCTGTTTGGCTTGTTCTGCATTTTGTTTCCAGGTATAAAATGCCCCCGCCCCCAAAGTAAGCGCAGTGGTGACCAGTCCAATAGGTCCACCTAATAGACTTAAAACACCACTTGATGCTCGCCCAGCCAAAGATAGTTTTTGTTTAGCAAGCGCTGCCCTTTCTGTTGCCTCTCTCTCTGCGTTCATTAATACTGTAAGTTGAGAGGTTTGGGCGGCCATTTGACCACGTAGCGCCATTCTTGTTTGTTCTGATTGAGCTAAACTTAATTGGGCGCGTAAAGACTGCATTTGTATTTGTGCTAGTCTTAATTCAGCCGTAGCTTGAACAGATGTAGCCTGTGCAACCTCTAAAGCCGCAAGAGCCTCTTGCCGTTTAGTTAATACAGACTTAATCCCTGCTACAGAGGCTTTACCTAATTGTCCTAGCAGAACCGAACCAATCACCACCGAAAGATAGTCAATATTTTTGGCTAAAAATGAAACAGATGCAGCCATCCCATCAAAGATACCACTGCGATTACCGACATCATCAACAAATTTAAGTGTTTGGTTTTTCAATTGAGTCATTGCCTGACCAAAAGTCAAAGGCATTTTTTCAAAATCTGCTGAAATTTTCTCAGTTGCGCCTGTAATAGCTTCAAATAACAATTGAGAGGTGATTTTACCTTCAGAAGCAAGTTGTTTCACTTCTGAACGGGTTTTCCCCATATACTGAGCAACAACATCTAAAATAATGGGGGCGCTTTCAGCAATAGTACGGAACTCGTCACCTTGTAACCGACCTGAACCTAATGCTTGTGAAAGCTGGAAAAGCGCACTCGCCTGCTCTTGTGCGCCCACTCCACCTACTGCCATCGCTTTATTTAACGTTTCAGTAAAAGTTAGAATCCGCTCTTGGCTATAACCGTAATCTTTCAATGCTCGAGCAGAGCGAGCGTAAATTGTGGTTGTAGCCTCTAAATCAGCGCGTGTGCGTTGCGAAATAGAGAAAAGCTGGCTTTGAACAGCTTTATATTCTTCAAATGAATTCGTGACAAATTTCACCTGGGCAGCAAGGGTTTTCATTTTGTCGGACATTTGAATAAATTGCCCAAGGCCTTGAATTCCCAATCCAGCTGTCATTAAGACTTTTAATTTACCCATTACGCCTAAAAGAGATTGAACTGCGCGCTCAGTAGATTTTGCGTTATCCGTCACCGAACGAATATCACGATTAACTTTATCAACCCCTATAGAACGTAACTCTATGCCTAATTGTGCGAAATCTGCCATAATTTACCTCTATGCAACAACTTCCTTAAAGGTTGCTGTTAGCGTGCTATATCCTGTTTTTTTGGTTTCATCCCATTCACCACAGGTAAACAATCCTTTTTTATCTCCGTAAGGTTGCCACGAAAAGGCTGTCACCCCACGACATTCATCAAGGAACATGTCTATTGCCTTGATCTTTTCTTCTGAACCACTAAAGACCACATCGTAGGTCCTTAGGTTATTATTAATTCCATCTGATTGTCGCTGTTCATAACCGTCACCAAATCGAATAGTATTTACATTCGGCTTTTTTTTCCGCTTCATATCCCAATCGGCTTGCCAAGTAAATTCTTTCATATTCATTCCTTAGTAAAAGTCTCAAGCCAAACCTTGAGCTATTCAGCTTGAATATTCAACCACAATATATCAAGTCGTTTAATCACCTCAACCTCCCATCTTGCCAATGAAGTATTAGTCAATTGAGACCATGCCAATATTTCACTAAAAGTAATAGGATTAGCGGACATTCCGCACTGACGGGAGGAGGATACGGCATAAAAATACTCAAGCAAATAACCCACCGCAATATTGGGCGGAGGGTTATTTAGCTCTTCTGGCGTTATGCCTAATTGCTGCTCAATAACTTGAAGATGCTCGCGTTGTGTCGCTTTGGAATTGTCTGGTCGTTTATCAAGACGAAATTCTGCCTGAGCAAACTCGTAGAGATGTTCGATCAGGCCTTCAAGAAATTTCCCAAGTCTTCTGACTGTTCAATGATTTGTTCAGCTAACCAAGGACACTGGGTAAGCAGCATTTTCACATTGGCGGGGGTAAACTCAAGAGGAGTTCCTTCCCATTCTAAATTCTCCCAGCTAGCTACGCGCACAATGGCGTTTTCAAGAGCTTCCGATTTCAATTCAGAGAGTTCTTTAAATTGTGGTTTGCGGGTGCGCTGGTTTTCAAATTCTTGCTTTTGTAATTTGCGTAAGACGTTAGATTGAAAACGCTGTACAACATCACTTTGCGAGGCATAGACATCAATCATTGCTCCAGTTCCTTCCCCAGTAATCGGGTGAGTGACTTCAAAGCGATAAGTATTTTCAGAAGCTTTAACAGTATTTAATTTAGAAAAGTCCATTGTGTTTTCCTTATAAATTGGATTGAAATAAAAAAACCGAAAGTGATGAACTTTCGGGGTTTGTTTTCTATAAAGTATGACTAATTTTCACCGCGCTTTAGGCTAGTGAATCTTGAATGATGAGTGTTGTGGGTTTCTTTAATACATCATCAATTGTACTTTCCGCATCATAAATTGCGGGGAAAGCATCAAAGTTTAGGGTTTGAATAAGGTTTTTTGCACCGTCATCAATTTCAATAGAAGTTGCTTTCACGCCTGGCAAGATGAACGTTAAATAATCTCCGTTGTCGACTGATTCGGCATCCATTCTTAAAGCAAGAGAAAGATTCGCGCCGCTACGCACAGCGTCAATCATGGTTTTATCTTGGAAATACATCGTAAACGATCCGCTAATTGCCACTGTGCCAATAAACACGTCAGGTGCGTATTTCGCGCCCAGTACCGCCTCACTCGACGCATTCAAATCAATGTCCATCTTCAAACCAGTAACTAACGCCGCTTTGGTTTTGTTAACCATCAGCTGACCATTTACGCCTGCAACCTTAGCTGATTGAGTCACTTCCTGCGCACCAGTAAAATATGTAGTTTGACTCTCCTCGCCTTTTTGTCCTAAAAAGGTGACCGCAATCGATGCTATACCATTCGGTTGAATATCTAGGCTAATTTTAGATACTCGACAACCTGTATAAATGCGACTTAATCCAATATCTGCGAAGGTGTCTTCAAGCGTAAAGGAATCAGTTGTATGGCCAGTTTCAGGAATTACGAGTAATTTACCTTGTTTTTCACCTGCCCCAGTGCTAGTTTTCTTTAATACGGGTGATTTTGCTTCTGTCCATGTTCCGCGCAATGCGGCTGCAAAAAAATCAGACCATTGACCTGCAGACAATTCACCTTTCAAGTCGCCCTCCACTTTTTCAAATCCAACAATGGATGGAGAGCGTTGCATATTTTCTCGAATTTCCTCACTTGAGAATGAATCAAATGTTGAGTTCAGTGAGCTTTCTGTGCGAGGCATCACTTTACCAATACCTTTTGCAGCACGTACTCCAAATGTTGTTTCTTTTGCAAACGTAACTTTACGTTTTACACCTTGTGCATTTGCCATATAACCTCCTAGAGTTCATAAGCGGTAAAATTGATTGTAACTGGCAACGCCAGTTTATTATCGTTTAAAAAAATACCGCCAATAAGTGGCGGTTTATGGATGATGATTTGAACGTTATCCTTAATAAAGGACTGACCGTAAAAATGCCGTCGAATAACTGTCGCACGCTCCTCAATGGCTTTCGTGCCTAATCCTGCCTCATAAAATAACGTTAATTGTAAAAAACCTAATTCTTCAGCATGTGGCCGATCAGAGATTGCACCTGTATCGCTAGATGAAATAGTTAAGTGGAGCGTTTGATATGGTAGTTTGGGCGTATTTAAAACGCCTTCCCATGCGGTATTAAATTGTCCTAATTGGTTTAAGTGTGTTTGCAATACAGACCGAATAATTTGTTTCATCTAAAATCACCACCTACTTTTCTTTAATAACGCTTCCATTTCTTGCACAGTAATCCTCACCATGCCTTTTGGAGCCTGAATCGAAAAGCCATTGTTTGTTTTACGCCCTCCTGGTTTAGGGTATAAACCATATTCCAGCGTCAAGGCATAAGGCTTATCCGTCGCAATGTAAAGCGTATTACCAAATTTTGCATTGTTAATCACTTCATTAGAACCATTAAATACAGATGGTGCTTCTCCCACCGAGACTGTCCAACTCCGACGCAACTGCCCGCTATCGACAGGCGTTTTAGATTGCACTTTTTTAAATGTATCCAATGCGATTTTCCGTACCAACATATCTGCACGTTGCATCGTTCGTTCTCTAAAAGCCTCAATTTCAGCTACAAATCTACCCATTTACTAACCTTGCCTGAAGCTTGTAATAAATCGTCATACCAGATGGTTTTAATGGCTGACAATTCACAATTTGCCAACGCTCTCCATTAACAAGGAGCACACTTAAAAGCAGCTCTTCTCTCGAAAGAGGAGATGATAGGCTTAACGTAATAGACACATCGCCTTGTTGAACTAAGCTTGCCTCACCTTTTAAAACACCAGAACTTTGGAATTGAGGAAAGTCATAGGTCAATTGGTTAAATATACAAACACCCAATAAGCGACGCTTGCGTCGAGTTGCCTCACCTGTATTAACGTTGTAATCACTGGTAATGTTTTGTTCAATACTACATGGCACCCCAAATTCGGTTAACAAGGTCTTTGCAGTATCAGCCAACTCATCATAAAATCCCATTCTTACCCCCGTTCAAGCAATACTCTACGCATAGCTCCTTTCTCTCGAACAAACTCTCTCAACAACTGCGCCACATAACTAAATCGCTGATTCTCTACACCGTTTGCAGCTGAAGGATAAGAATACGTTACAGAAAGTTCACCAACTTTCACTGCACTTTTAAGTGCGGTTGGATTTTGAGTTAAATTTTCTTCCAAAGCTAATTCGCAGACTGCATTTTTTACTTTTACTGGTACGTCTGTATCACCATTACGTGGGAACGCTCGTAATTGATGTTTATCGGATGGCTTTCCTAAATAGATATAGCCACTATCAATATAATCCGATGCATTGACTAATCGGCGAGCCTTTTCTGTTGCACTTAGTGCCCCCCATATTTCTGCACTCATTCTGAGATTATGATATGCATCAGCTTCTTCTACAGAAACATAAGCGCTCATTTTTTCTCCTTATTTAGAAGAATCTTCAATTTTGTTTTGGTACAATTTCGCACAGTTATTTCCTTTTGCAATTAATGGGCAAGGGAAATAAGAACCCCCGAGTAATTCGTTACTTAGGGGTGCTTTTTTAGCGATATGGCTACTTGGTTTTAACCAACACGCCCGCGGTGTCTTTCAATGAAGTTGCGGTTTTACGCCAGTTGGCTGATGCCCCTAACTTGGTGTCGTCGGGGGATTTACCGCCTGCAGTCATATCCCATTCATAACCGAGAATACCTAAGTTATAAGTCCATTCTGCTTGATAAACTGCTGCGATATTTTCACCGCCTAATTTCGGTTGCATTTCGCTATTGAAATCGTTGTTACCACTTACCACGATCGCCCCTTCTTGCAAGCCTAGAGTGTTATAGGCTGAAGCGGTACTATCAACTAACGCAGGACTATCCGTGACCACAAACAAGCGACCAAATGGATCGCGCATCACACTCACGTTGTCGTAAGTAAACAAACGTTCTGCATTAGTTAAGGCATTGTCGTACAAGGTGTGTAAGGTGGTTGAATGAACAATCCACGCTTTTAATGCACTGGAGCGGTCGCCAAATAATGCTGCCGCTTTGTTGAGCGTGCGGAAATTCGGGGCGTTTTTCTTGTCGTCTAAGACTGCAGTAGTTTGCCCGCCAATCGCAGCAACGGCACCTAGAATTGCCGTGTTCAACATATCCGCTAAGCGCGCTTTTGCTAATTGCTGACCAATTTCAATGGCTGCCAATTCTGGGTTTTGCAATACCCAACGATATTGTTGCGGTTCATACTCAATCGGGTGCGTACCTGCAGCCACTTTTACTGCTACATTGAGTAATTGTTCTAGGCGTTTCGCTTGCACTGTACCACTGCCATAAGCATTACGACGACGCACTAAGCCTTGAATCGCTTTAAAGCTCGCACGAATATCAAAATCACCTTGTGTTGGAGCATTTTGCAATGTAATCACTCCGCCTGAAGCTTGATTGAATTTTTCAATATCCTGATCGACAGTTTCAGTTAACGCTAAATGTGTTTGTTTGTTAAAGACTTGTAAGTCAAAAGCCATAATAAGCTCCTATGTTATGGTGCGATTGCACCGTAAATAAAAAAGGTGCAATCTCTTGCACCCGATTATGAATGTTGTTGCATATACGCAATTTTTTCTGCGTCGGTTTTACATTCGGCTAAGGATTTAGGGGCATTGCTACCGCCCGTTCCCGCGCCAATACCTGAACCTGATGTACCTGATGGTTTTAAAATCGCATCTTTATTTGGATACGCACCGACTAACGCCTCTAATGCTTCCTCAAAATCGGCTTTTTCACCTGGGCGTGAACGGCTGTAAATTTCATTGCCATCGGCGAACTTCGCCACCACTTTACCTTCATCTGAAATACTGAAATGCTTACCAAAGAAGGCTTGCAGCACATCAGAAGGTAAATTTAAATGTTCTGCGGCATATTTAGAGCGAGCAAACGAACCACCAATTAGTTCTGCGTGCAATTGCGATTGCAGTTTTTCAGCTTGAGATTTGGATTCTGCCAGTTGTTCATCAAAGGTTTTACGCATTTCTGCTTTCACCTTTTCCACTTCGCCCGCATCAATCAACTTCTTATCATCGAGATTTTTCACCGTTTCCAAGGCTTTGATTGCTGCTTTCGGATCGTCAATCCCCGAAAATGCCAAAAGTTTTGCTTCCGCATGCTCTTTGGCTTCACGGTGTTTTTTCGCCTCACTGTTAAGCTCTGCGATTTTGGCTGTGGCTTTTGTGGCATCAAACGGAATTTCCTTCCCGTCTTCGTGAACATACACAGGCATCCCGTTTTCAACAACCACGTGCCCATTTTCATCAAGTTTTAATTTCATATTGGATTTCCTTCCAGTTAGTTAAGGTTGTGCCTTTTCCAAGGCGTAAAAAAACCGCCTACATTGCTGTAAGCGGTTCAATATAATGTGTTATTAACTACGTCTAATGGCTTCAATCGCTTCTTCCACCGTTAAATTGTAATTATCAGTTACTCTACGGTAGAAATGAATAGCATTGGGATTTTCTCGAAGTGCTTTTATTTTACGAGTCTTTTCTTCTTCGGTCGGTTTGTAATTTTCAAGTTTCTTTTGAAACTCTTTTGCCTCTTTCAAGGAAGTTTTCATATCTTCCATCCATTCTTCAAAAGGCATTTGAAAAACCTCTTTCGCAATCCGTTTTTGCTCCTCTAAAGGTAAATCAAGCACTGACATTTATAATTCCCTCGCTTCAATTACGGTAACATTACCATTCATATAGCGATCTTTTATAAAGAACTTAGTTCTATCTTTAAATAAAACTTCTCGTTCATCAGGATAATCACTAATATCTTCGATTATTTTACCATTCTTACTTTGAATAATAAATCGAACATTACCTTTAAAAGTTGATAAACTATTATCAATGCTTGAACTCATAAAAGCTTTTTCTGTGACTATTTTACCTATCTGATATTTTTCTAATACCTCATCTGGCAAAGTCGTATCGCGATAAGTCATACCGTTATAAGCAGGCACTTTGTCCAACCCTTGATTTACCACAGCAATAAACCGCTTATCGGTCAGTGTAAGATTATCATTACGCATATTGTAATTTAAATCCCAATAAAGCTCACTCGTGTAGGCTTTCATTGCAACAAGCTCGTGATGAGTAATGTTATAAGCGGCTTTAAATGCCTGAATTTTAAGGCTGTTTTTTACTTCTTCTGAAATACGTTGATAAATATCTTCCGCTATCCAAGATTGCGTATAGGATTTTTGTAAATCCCTCAACGTCAACGCCCTGCCAGATTGATCTAACATATCCGAGAAAGTAATTACACCACGTTCCCATAAATCCGCCTTGCCTTTGCCGAGAACTTGCTCTCTTTCTTCGTGGGTTTTGCTGTGTAACCACGATTCATAATTGATTCGCTCATCGACCTGTCCATTCATTGAAGCACGGGTGCTAGTTGGCATTTCGTCCATTCCTTGCACGCCTAATTCCTCCCAGCTTTTGGTGACAAGCTGAAGAATGCTGCGACAACGTGGGTGCAGCGGTGGGCGCTTGTAGGGAATGTTATGCCCGATTGGCTTTTTGTCCAAATCCCATCGTTTGCCATCTCGTACTTGGCAAACTGCGGAAGTCCGCATATCCAACGTAGAAAGGTGCTCTTCACCTGAGAGAATATCTAAATTTGCATCGCGAAGTTCTTCGTGAGCAGTGTCCGCCACTTTTGCCACCGCCGTAATCACTAATGTTTCCGCATTGCGACGGCTAATGTTCATCAATTCTCGCACTTCTGTTGTCAGCTGTCCGTTTTGCTTTCCTTCTGCTACACCAGAGCGGATAATTCCTTCAAACTTAAAGGCTAAATCGGCACGCTGTTTATTCCACCATGCTTCTAACGGTTGCCCTTCAATCACAGCAACGTTTTTAATCGCTTTAATACGTTCTTTTGGCACATCATTAAACAAATCAAAGCCGATTTCATCGTTATAAAGCTGGCTGATTTTGCTGGCTTCAAACGATAAAAAACCGCTTAACTCGTCTTGCGTGTAAGCGGTTGTTTCTTGGTAAGTTTTTGCAATTTCCGTTTGCAGTTCTGTAAGCAGTTTATCTAGTTTCTTTGCGGACAAGCCTTCTACACCGATAGCACTGATGCGGTTAATCAGCGATTTTTGCAATGTATTTAACCGCTTGTACACCTGTTGTCGCAAGTGAGCATCATAGCGAAAATGCAAGATTTTGCGGTCGGTTAAGGCGTGGGCAATGCGTTGTCTAAGCGTTGGTTTCTGATGTTTCTTCGTTTCCAAAACTCATTCCCTCAGATTGCAGGCGTTCTTGCTCTGTGTTCCATTCTAAGCCGTCGGCTAATAAACCACGACGTTTGGCTTCGTCAAAGGTGGATTGATTCGAAATCACGCCAGCATTACGCAACTGAATCACACTTGCCATAGAAGCGGACGGGTCGAGATCGTTTTCAATGTTACCCGAAATCTGCACGTTACCCACCAGCTCTTTGGCAATGCCAAGCCAATGCCCTGTATATTCCAAGGCTAAATCAATAGCATCTTCAAAGCGGTTTGCTAGTAAACGTAGCTGGGAAATTTCTTTGCCTGCTTCATCACGGGCTTGGCTGTCAGTCATTGCTAAGGCGGTTTTGGTAAGCAACTTCGCCCCTGCGGTTTTCATTTGTTCTTCTAAATCTTTCAGGCTTTCAACACCTGAAGCAATCGCTTGCCCTGAATGTTCGACAAATTGCATTGAGCTATCAACAGGTAAATGAATCGCGCTACCACCAATAGCAAGCTGTTTCACTTCATCATTAGAATAAATCGCTAACAATGGCACGCGGGCGATGTTAGTAATGTTGTCCTGATCTGATTGAGATTGCCAGTGTTTTACATTCAAATACGCCAACTCCATTAAAGGCGGCTCAATGGCATTGGTGAGTTCGTTACGCTTTGTGATAAATGGCACGACAGGTACAAAATCAAGAGGTCGATTTTGGGCAGTGAGGAGCAATTCCGATTCAAGACGAAACTCGCCTTCCGCTTCGCTAAATTTCCGCACTTTACCGATTTCGTACACATAAACGTGTTTCACAGTTTTCACGCCAAATTCGCCATCCTCAACCTGTTCATTTACAACATAGCGGAATTGAGTAATCGCTTGTTTACCATTTACTCGTGCGGTTTTAATGCCCAGTACTTGATGCGGTTTAATATGTATCCAATAAGGACGGGCATTTAAGGCTTTCTCTTCTGCGCGACTTTTCACGACTTCTACGCGGGTAAAATCAATCAGAGCGAACGAGCAACCATACGCCAAGGCGGAATAAAACCAACGGGAGGCGAACACATCAAGGTTATTGCCTGCTAAATCCACATCATCAAAAAGGGCTTGCACCGTTTCTGTTACATTAGCGACATCAATGGGATTAAAGAACACACGCCCTGTCATCTGGGAAAGCGTTTCCGACAAAGCGGGGTAAAGGGTCGAACGCTCAAGGCGTTTGCGGTAACTATTGGGCTCTTCCATTTCCATTTGGAAAAGGTAGGTTTGTGCGGCTTTTCGCATTGTTGCAGTGCCACCAAGTAAATCATCAATGATTTTGGATTTCTTATTTAATTCCACCATTTCAGCGGTGGGAAGATGAACTGACATAGTGAATCCTTAATAGAGTTTGAGGGCGGTTTGCTTGAGCACATCGCGTCTAATTGGGGCAAAGCACATCACGAGTGCATCCGCTTTATTCGGCGAGGGAATGCCACGCTTACGCATATCTTTCTTACTTTCTACCCGTACTTTGCCGTTATTATCGTAACCCACACGAGGGCGAGAGAGTTCTGCTTTTAAATAGTCTAAATCAGGTATATCGCTACTGAGTGAAATCATTTCATCAACGGGATAAACATCACCATATTTGATCGCACGATAGGTCTTATAAAAACGGTCTCGTAATTGCCACCACGCTTGAGCTTTAATATTGGCGAACATATCGCCGTTTTTCTTGCCTTGTGTGTAAAAGGAATCAGGATTAAACACTGCAGCACCTGCATTAAAGCCGATACAGTTGATCTGATTCGTCTCAATTTCTCGGTATTTTGCTTTTACACCTGCCCCCACACCGATAGAGTCGAAAACGATCTCATCTGCTTGCCATTCCACTGCTTTTGAATGGGTGCGTAATGCTGATTTAATCACATCTTCGCCCCGCCACTCCTCTAAACCAAGTACTACAGAACCGTGTGCAAAACAGATAGCATTCGCATCAGCCCCATCATCGGCAACGTCAAAGCCCACAATTTTTCGACCGCTTGCGGTAAAGTTCAATCGTTTGTGAGCATCAACAGCACATTCAATCCAAACAGGCTTAATAATCGCCAAATCAGAATCAGCGACAGGTTCGCCCTCATAAACGTGACGATAAAGCTCATAATCACGCTCACGCATTTGCTCCAAATCTTCTAACAGCTCTTTAGGGAAATAGGGGTTATCTTGCCAATTCACTAAGACCGATCTACACCGTTCAGGCGGATGAATCACAAAGCGTTGATAAGTATCGTCCAGAATGTTTTTCGGATTGAAACTCACAATAATCTGCGAGCCATCTTCACGAATGGTCGGAATCAACACATCCCAACTTTCTTTTGAAACATTCTCGCCTTCTTCCACCCAAACCACATCAATACCCGTCATTGACTTGATTGAAGTGATGTTGGTTTTCAGACCAGCAAACGTAAAACGAGAACCGTTTTGCCCGATAATTTGCGTTTTCTGTACATCAAAAAAGGCTTGTAAGCCAAGCATTTCAATCTGATCTGCCAACATCTGAATCACAGAATCAGAAATCGATTTCTGAATTTCACGACAACACAACACCCGAATCGGTTGAGTATAAGCACGTAGCACTAACGCACGGGCAATACTGAAACTTTTCCCAGAACCACGTCCGCCATAGAAAATAATAAAACGCCAAATAGATTCAAATAGCGGTCGGAATTTCGTAGGAAATTTAAGGTTCTTCTGGTTCATCGCTAAAACTAATGTTGATGACTGCAGGTAACGCATTACCGCCTGAGGTAACATCGACTCTATCTTTAAACATACCAAGATGTTTGCCTAGTAGCTCAAGTGCTTTGTTTGCACCTGTCGGTTCAAAAACGAAACATTCGGTATTAACGCTTTGTGCCGTTCCTTCTTGAGCGTTTTTTACTACAGTGGTAATGGTAAGCGGCTTTCTTCCCATACAAATATCACGATACTCTTGCAAATCTGCAATGATGTTATCTACGGTAAGATTATGGCGTTGTCTGTGCTCTTGTTGCAGTTCTTCAATACGGACCGTGATCGGACCGTTCTTTAATAATTCTTTTGCTTTTGTATTGATGGTGCTCGTTTGCATTTTTGAGCAATCATATGCTTGCCGATACGCTTCACTCGCATTCCCCAGCTCAATATAAAGCTGACAAAATTTTTCTTGTTTAGGCGTTAATCCACGACCAGACGTGGATTTTCCTTTCACGTCTGACATAGAAAATCCTTACTTAATAGGCAGTTCAATCTGCATCTTATCTTCAAAAAGTTTTAAAGTTGCTTCTAGCACAGGCTTATCGCCCTTCCATTCTCTTAATCCTTTACCACATAAACTCGCAAATGTTTTTTTCGCTTTATGCTCAATGCACAATTCGTTATATTTATGCATCAAGCTATAACCTTCTTGCTGTAATTTCTCACGCATAAAATCAAAGGCTTTAATAAACTCTACTTTGAATTTCATTGCTTTTTTGGTTCTATATCCCATTACCAAAAGCAAAAATCCATTTTTAGTCATCTGATACATGGGTTGTTTTCTGCCCCATTCATCGATATATGAGGTCTCCTCAAAATTGAGGAGAGCAAACTCACCGCAATCTTGTTCAATAACTAATGCTTTGATATCACGGATGATGTTATCGTGACGTTTACCAAACACCGTGGCAATATGCCGAGAATTTGTCACAATACGTTGCTTGTCATTTACCTTTAAGAATTGTTCAAAGTTTTCAATTTTTTGTAGATTCATTTTGGACTCCCATTAAATTTTAGATAATAAAAAACCCGACCATTTCTGATCGGGTTATTTAGTCCTAACAAAACTACCGAGAAGGCTTGGTTTCTACCAATTTAAAGATGTTAGACATTAGTCGTGATTATTTACTGCCTTTTGCTTGATTAATCCACTTATTGAGATTATCTACTTGGCTTGCGCACTTATCTCGCTCTGCGGTTACCTTAACTAGCTGTATGACTACATCACCGTATGTCTCACCGGTAAATGCTGTTTTAACACAAGGTGCAGTGTAGGCTTGAGGCGGGTAAATATATTCTGCTTTGGTCGTGACTTTATTTGTACAGGCGGTCAAGAGCAGACTGAGGCAAACGAGTGTGAGCACAAGGTTGTGTCTTAATGATTGTTTTAACTGATTCAGCATTTTCTGTTGCTATCCTTTCTATTTCATCATTACGTTGCTGTTGCTCAATGACTGCATCACGCTCTTGTTGCAGTGCAATGGTCAATGCCTTGTTCGCATCTTCTTGCTGCTGGATGGTTTGGGCTTGTTGTTTTGTGGTTATGTTCAACTCATCTATAACACTTGATTGGTAACGCAATGCGCCAAACAAAACCACTACAACAACCCCTAACGCTATGTAAATGTACTTAGTCATTATCAGTTACCATTAATGCTCGATATAGCTTGCAACGCTCATCAATGCCATTTAGCCCACCATTAATTCTTCGAGTCACTTTCTCTACCGAATTAAGATCAGCTAATTCACAGAGTTTCCAATACCAAACAGCAGCTTTAACTGATAAGTCTAAATTACTTGCTATATCTTCTGGCTCAATATCTCTACCTAACCATTTTCTAAACGCGGCATAATTATCCTTACCTGTGATCTGAATCAGTCCACGACCACGATATTTCCAACCATCTCCGCTTTTCTCATCTCCATTACCTAAACGATTAGCATAAACACGATTGGCTATGAGCTCAGGTTTACGCTCATATCTCTTGGCTGTAAGTGGATCGGGGAAATATTTACGGAAAGTTTGAGAAAGCCCAGACCAAGAATAATTTAAGTTTTCTTTAAATCTTGTAAATCCTCCACTTTCATGCCCGCATTGAGCTAAGAACATAGCTTGTTGCATCTTAGTCACACAACCTGCTTTTTCTATTTGTTCTGAAATGGCTTGATAAACGCCCTTAACTGCATGAGGGAAAATTTTATTGAACGTCACTTCGGAAATCATCATTGTCATCTTTTTCAATTCTCCGATTAATGAATTTAAACAAGAACTCTCTAATTTTTTCAGTACCAACAAAACCAATCATCGTGCCAAGAAATGAAGAATATTCACTATGCCCAAAAATATGAGTGCAGATAGGCACTGCTACGCCAGCAATAGATGCACACATAGCTGCATCAATGAACACATATCGGAAACTTGGTTTTTTACGCATAAATCCAAGTCTTAAAATAGAAATAAATAATGCCCAAAGGGCGCTTTGAATAGAGCTAGAACTCAAATTAATTTGTAACCAAGACCATATTAACGCCCATACATCAGGCTCTTTAATTGGCATATTTCCCCCTAATTATTTTAGGCAATAAAAAAGCCCACCTGTTACAGTGGGCGTTAAGTTCTGTTAAGATCTAGGTTACCACACCAAACTTAACAGAGGTTTAATTAAAATGAATGAAGCAAGAATATCTCGTCAGCAAATTCTAAATAACATTCCTGAACAATATCGACATTATTTCAACATCGTTATTTTAGACATCGCCCAAGACATATATCCGCTTTTCAAAAACTTTACTGACGCCGTTAATATCTTATGCAAGCACGCACAAATTAACAAAAAGGTTGATATATTCTTCACATCATCAAAGAGTAACGGTATCGTTTCCTCAGATTGCTTAACTCTCCAATATCAAATTCACCCAGAAGCAGTCCACGTTTACTATAACGGCTGCATATTTTACGATCTCGCCAAAGCCAATTTATACCCTCGTGAAATACAAATTGCGGCTTTCCTAGAAGAATTAGCACATACTTATATGAATATCAGCGATGAGATCTTAGTTAAAAAGGTGGTGGCGTGGATGTATGAAGGCATTCATTACAATGAAAATACTGAACAGTATGAACCTATTTATTCCAAGGATAAGTAATCGCGTCTAATGGGATTTTCAAACCATTTACTGACAGTCTCTCAGCTTGAGTAACACCAGAGCAAATAGAATTGTTAGCTAAAAATGCATATTTGTTTTTCAAACATTCATAAAGTGCCTTGAGCAAATACTCTGGCACTTCCTCACCATCAATCTTAATCGTATCGCCTAGTGTAATGTTCATATTCCACCAATAAAAAAGCCCCGACCGTTTCCGATCAGGGCTGTAAAAATCAATTTAGGTGTTCACTACTTACATTGCGACCACCGTACATCTAAATGATAGGACAAGATGACAAGGTTTGTCAATAAGTAATTTTGATACTTCTTGCATTTTGTCGTCCAGTTCGCAAAATAACGAACCCAGTTATAAGAAGTTCGTGAATTATTGCCTTCGCTAATTTTAGCTCTTTTTCAACATTCCGTATCATCGTTTTAAGGCTTGGAGTGCGGATATCTGGTTTGCCTGCGCACGGCTGCATTTTTATCTCTCCGCAGTTTTCACGGAGTTTAACCGCTATATGATTAATAGTGCTTTTATTAACATAATAGGAAAATACGATATAGTGTAAAGTGCGGTCGTTTTTAAGGAAAAATCTCTCAATAACTTCGCTAATCATCATTCCTGTTGAGTCATCGCAAATTGGTTCATTTGGCTCTGCAGGAATGACTGATTGCATTAGTTTTGCAATAATATTTAATTGCGGTTTATCAAGCCTACCGCTGCGCACCCAAGCACCCCATTGATACATATACCGGTCAACAAATTCTTCTTGTTCAATCGTTAGTTCTGATAACTCGCTAAATTTACGCATTTATTCCTCTAACTCTTTAATTTTTGCCTTGTAATACTTAATAATCGCCTTGCAATCTTCAATGGTGTATTTCTTTGGATCGTGGTCTTGCCGTTCTAACCAAGCCACCTTATCCGCACCGATTTTATTGACGAGATTGATTCTGTACTCAATAATGTTTCCGCTCTTGTGGTCATTACAGGGCGCGCATTGCTTATGTACGTTTAGCTCACAAAATCGCAATTCAGGGCAGGCTCCGACACTACGATAATGCCCTGCGTGGTATTGCCCTTGATGATACCGACCGCAACTAATACAAGGCTCATTTTTATCACGCAAACGAATAAATTTATTAAATACCGATTGAGCATCTTTAAGCCATTCAGAACGACTTTTTAATTTAGCCTTTCGCTCTCTTTTTTCTGCTCTTTCCTCTTTCTCTTTTTTCTTTCTTGCCTGCTCTTTCGAAAGAATAATCGCACATTTAGGCGAGCAGACTTTTTGCATTGAGCTTATCGTTTTGACAAAGTAACAACCGCAGACTTTGCATTTGGTTTCCTTAGGTTTTATAGCCATATTAGCCTCTGTAAATTGTTTTCTTGTTGATGCGACTTAATGGATAACTTATTGTGGGCTGTGTTGTTACAGAATCTACTTTCCCGACATTCGCTAATACTGCTGCCAATGCTGCTATAATATTTTTACCATGATCAACGTGTCCTATTGTTCCAATATTAACTACTGGCTTAGTGCGCTCAAATTTTTCTTTATCACTCATCGTCAGCTCCAGATATAAAACAAACAATCACAAACACAACCGCAAAGAGAACTACTGCTAAGGCTATTTCTTCTCTCATGCCAATCACCAAAAGAACTCATACAACTGATTTAACGTATTTTCATCGGTTGTATCGTTAAAAATATGCTTGATTGCTGCACTAATTAACGCCTTGTAACAGCTTTCAAACTCCGCTTGTTCCATGTTTCCATAACTCAAGGATTGCGCCTCAATCCGCAAATCCCCTTTAATGTTGTATGTGGATTCGTAAAAACCTGCTAATACCGTTAAATGTTTGCGGAATGTGTCAAATTGCTTGCGCTCATCAAAGTGTTTCCATTCTGTTTTATCTGCAGCCCAATGGTTAAAACAGAATTTAAAAAAAGGCGAACACCTTACGATGGAAAGCGGGATTGCGCGTGCGTTTGAGTTCTATCTCATAAATCTCACCGTTTTTGAATGATTGTAAATCTGGCAAGTACATTTCATCGGCTGGACAAAATACACCACCAGCATTTTTCATCATTGGAATAATCATTCCAGATACTCCACACCACGTGCCCACGCATACGCGTCTTCATAGGTTTTAAAGCGTTTTCGCATGCGGGAAATTTGTACCATTTTGCCATCAATACGTTGCAGCACCCGCACATCTCCACGAAAACAATCGTGCCGTTTATGTTTAATGCCGTGGCGAAAGCCTTTTGTTGAACCGTCGTGATATGCGCTACGGTGAATATAAAAATCTTTCATTATTCGCCCCAGCCAAATAAGAAACGATTTGATTTTTTCTCTTCCTGAATCAATGCACAGACTTCATCGCAGAATTTTTCAAATTCTTCACGTGGCCAGCCTTCTAAATCAAATACCATACCGCTAAATTGAATTTGAGCACGAATTTGCTCTTTTAATTGAGCTTGCGACATCAACTCTAATTTCATTGGATCTACTTTTTCTTTTGGCGGCTCTGGCGGTGAAACCGTGTCCCATTTATCAGAATTAATTAACCATTCATCAGCATTAATTATTTTATTCGTGGCACAGTCATACAATTCACGGTATGTTTTGTTATTCGATTTGGTTTTATCAACCACCAAGAAAAGCACTGAAATTGGCGTATCTTCAAAGGCGTTTTGAATCAAATTCAACTCGACTAATTGATTCCCAATAACTTCACGGAGTGTTTTTTCGGTGTTTCGATAGGCAATACCTGGGAACATAATGAAAAACCCAAAACGATGAGCATTGGCTAATCCTTTCAGCATAAAAACATCATCAAGTACACCTGATTTTTTCCACGGAAAATCCGATTGAATAGCATCCTTTTCTTCTTCGGCAAGTTCTTTAAATTTAAGTGAGAATGGAGGGTTCATTACAACACAATCACTTTTTGGCTCACTTTGATACAAGAAAAAACTCGTATTATGAATCTCAGCATCTGGATAATTATTGGCTAATGCCGCGCATGATTCCGCTTGAATTTCTACTGCAATAAACTTACTTGGTTGAATAAATTGCTCAAGCTGTCCGCTGCCTGCTGCACCATCAAAAACACTTGGATTTTTACCTAAGTACTTCTCGACTTTCTCAGCCAAATATCGGCGAAGAGATTCGCCCGTAATATATTCAGCAAACTTATTCGCTTTCTTGCGATTGTTATGTTCTTCAAAACTCATTTGCTATATCCACCAACCTTTTTAATAAAATCAAGGCTAATTGAACGTGTGACATAGTCTTCCATTGTTGGATCAAATACTACGACCATTTGTCCTTTGCTATTCCCCTTGATTTCTTTTCCTGTTACAGGGTTGATAAATGCAATTCGACCACCTGTAATATCAATTACCTCATTGGCCACGTTGTGAATGTGGTTTTGATACCATTGAGTAGATTTATCATTATTGAGTAACATCACGACTAAATAACCGGCATTACATAATTCTTTTGCGCGTTGTAGATATGGTGTAACGTTGGAATAAGGCGGGTTCACATAGATTCTTAACGGAGCCGAACAACGTTCTGCTACTTCGTCCAACAATACATCTAACATTTGCTCAATCGGCATTAGAAAGTCATCTGCAATTGATTGATGCTCATCATTGTCTGAGTTAGGTTCGCCGATATAGTGACATGTCAAGGCGTTGTTGGCTGTTGCGTAACCATCAAGATCGAACAAACCAAAACGTTGAGATAGCCATTCAAAAACATAGTGTGGTGTTTGCCATGTATCTTTATCAAATTGTTGTTCTGTCATTGCAATGCCCCTTTCCCATAACTTTTAGCCGCATAAGTTTTGGCTTGTTGCTGTGGTTTCTCGTTGATGTATTGATACGCTTGCGCCTGATCGCAATCGAGGAAGTGACCTCTATCAAATTTCATATAGGCCGTGCCTAATCCACCAAATCTATTCTTGGTAACAATGGCCTCGGAGTAAGGATTATCACAATCTGCCTTGTATGCGCCCTCACGGTAAAGCATGATGATTTGGCTTGCATCTTGCTCGATTGAGCCTGAATCACGTAAATCTGAATTAGCAGGACGTTTTACTGCACGGCTATCCACATCACGGTTAAGCTGACAAAGTAAAATGATTGGAATGTTAAAGTTTTTGGTAAAGGCTTTTAGCTTGCTCATAGAATTAGCGATAGCTTGGGTTAGATTTACACCACGCTCTTGCTTGTGATTCATCAAGCCTAAATAATCAATTACAACCACAGATGGTGCGCCTTTCTCGCTAATATGGTTTTCTGTAATGGCGCAAATTTCATCGGCAGATAAACCACCACGATCGACAAAGTAAACATCTTGCGACCGCACTTCTTGCAATGCACTTGTTAATCGATGATAGTCGCCCTCATCAAGCTCGGTAGGATTGCGCAATTTCTTCACGCTCACGCCGCCAGTAGCACTCAATAAACGATCGACTAACTGGAAGTTACCCATCTCAAGGCTGAAAAATAAAACCGAGCCATGATTTTTGGCGATATTGCGAGTCACTGTCAGACTAAATTCTGTTTTCCCTGTTCCTGGACGACCTGCCACAATGACAATATCGGTAGAATTTATGCCGCCAAGAATGTTATCGACCGCCTCAATGCCTGTGTAAAGCAAGCGTTCTTTGAAGTCGTTTTTTGAACGTTTTTCTAAAACATCTACGTAAGAATCGACCAGCTCTCCCATTGCAATGGGTTTAATTTCAGTTTTGCTGACAAGAAGTTTTTGGATTTGATTGAGTGCATTTTGAGTGATTTGGTTTACTTGCTCCTCTTTTGCGTTGGCTAACTCCCCTGCCATTTTTAACAATGCCTGTTGAGCAGTGCGATTTACCCAAGCAGAATGGACTTTCTTCGCATACCCTAAAATATTTCCGCTGTAAGCATATCCGCTTGCTAATTCCGCTAGATTGGCAAAGTTTTCACCGTAGTCTTGCGCAAGTAACAAAATATCAATCAAATCATCTTTGCGAGCCTGTTTGCGAATGTTTCCGTAAAGTGCGCCAAGTTGGAATGTGGCAAACATTTCAGGCTCTAACCAACTCATCACTTCACGAGCTTGTGGGGATAATCCGCCATTCAAAAATGCCCCAACCAAGGAATACTCTAAATCGTAAATTTTAGATGTCATAACAGGTTATTCTCCAAAGTCTTGTCTAACGTTTCTTCTCGCAAGAGGTACTCAAAATTTGCTTTCCAATGCCGGTCGTTTTCACCGAAATAAAACTCTCCTGCGCTTGTCATAAAATCCGTAAAGTATTCAGCAAAGGCTTGTGTAGAGTTATTCTTAAATCGTTTATTGAATACATCGGATAGTTTTTTTACTGCACGCTTTCGCTTGTCACTCAAGTGAGTTGGATCTGCAATTCGAGGTAAATTTTTCCCTGTTTTATCAAGAGATTCGTTATAAGCATTGGCTATACCTGAATAATCAACATGATCTGATTCTTGTTTTTCTGCATGAGATGATTCACTTTCGTCCTCCATGTCGGCGTCAGCCGATTCCCCTGCAGGGGGTAAGGGGGTATTTGTATGTAATCTAGTGTTGTAATCTCTTGTATTAACGAATGCGACTTTGTTACCCTCCCGAATGTCACTTTCGGGCATTCGGGAATGTTCGTTTGTATCATTCGCTAATGTGGCTAATAATTCGTCTAATTTGTCACAGTCAATTTTGTAATACATACGATGTTCTAGGCGTTTATGAGTTTCGATTAGCACGCCTTTTTCACGCAGTAATTTGCGAGCAGTTTCTTGCTCTTTTCTCGATAATCCAGTTTCAATTTCTAACTCTTCTTGGGTTTTATAAACACCAAGAACAGGATCGGCTTTATCTTGCCAATAGAAAATTTGCTCAAAGAAGATTTCAGCAATAACACCACCAAATAAACGAGCAAGATTAGGACGATAAGCAATCGCTCTTCCTGTATTTTTAAGCATTGTTGATGGGTTCATATCTCTAATTCCTCAATCGCTTGTTCTGTTATACTGTCGTATATTTCTTTACTTACGCCCTGCTCTATTAATTGTTGTTTTATGCCTTCATAAGCTATGAATTTTTCTCTATCACTTAATTTGGCTACAAATTCGGGGTCGAATAGTCTTTCCATATCAAGCCTCGAATCGGTATTCTTTAACTCTCTTACCACTTGGAAGAACAACCCATCTATCAACAACCTTGTTCTTGTATTCCTCGTTCATATTTTTTATGTCGTAAATTCTTGCTCCTAGACGAGTGCAACTAAATCGGGTATAAGCATCAAGCTGAGTCAATCGCTCCCCATTCAACAAAGCCTTGAGAATCTTGCCGTTTTGCGTTTGACTTGTTTTTTCGTTTGGATTAATATTTTCCATGCAGATAACCTCTGTGAATAACAATTAAAGAGAGTTAGTTAAAGCCACGAAATCTCCTCGTGGCTTTCTTTATTGCGGCTTATACAAAGAAATAGCCAACTCAACAGAATGCTGAGTTGCCGATAAATGCTTACTCAATGCTTGACGGATTTTGTCTTCTTCTTTCGAGGTGATTTCACCGTCTTCTAACGCTGTTTCTAATGCAGCAAATAACAAGCCTCGAGCCGAAAGCTCGTGCAGTTGTAAATTGGCAAGCTCAACCTTGTCTAATTCATCCTCTGCCACATCAGGTACAAAACGTCCACCAGCATTTCGGCAAAGCTCATCGATAAAATCAGTGCATCCATACTCAAGTTGCAGTGCTATCAATTCTTCGTTTTTAAACCGTTGGCCTTTTGTTTGGTAAAGACGGTTATTTAACTCGCTTTCTGTAAATCCGAGAAAGCCAGCTACCGCACTTTTGCCGCCTGGTACTTTCTCGATCATCTCTATAATGGTTTGTTTCATTGCCATAATTTCTTTCCGTTTTTTATGGTTTTCTTTTAGGTAAAGGTTGGTAAATTAATCCCACAAATCAGGACGTAATTCGGATTTCTTAACTTTTCCGGCCGTAAGTTCTTCAATCTTTGCGCAACGTTCCGCAGGCACTTTTTCACGCCACTTGGAAACAGCCCAAGGTGTAAGATTGAAATGTCGAGCCATAGCCGAAATACCGCCCACGATTTCATAAGCTTTTTCGATTGGTAGCATTTTAATCCTCTTTATTCTATTTAAAGTAGAGATATTCTACTACTAAAAATAGAATTGAATCAACTATTTTAATTTTGTATCTTCTACCTTTAGTAGAATAAAGGAGTGTCTATGACAGATTTAGCAAGCCGACTTAATGAATTAATGGCTAAACAAGGCAAAAATATTGTGGATTTACAAAAAGCTATTGGCGTAACCTATGAAATGGCTAGACGTTACACTTTGGGCACTGCGACTCCGAGAGATAAAAAAATTGAAGCTATGGCGAAGTACTTTGGAGTTAGTCCTGCTCATTTGAAATACGGAACAGCCGATTCTTTAGAAAATCAAGTAACTTCTAATGTGAAAGACGTTGGCTCATTCGACTTATGGGATCGCAATACTCCACTAAATAGCGATGAATACGCAGTCCCGTTTTATCAAGATATTAGGCTTGCTGCCGGAAACGGCTTTGCTGATGACATAGAGGACTATAACAACTTCAAATTGCGTTTTTCCAAAGCAACACTACGTAAACAAGGCGTACAGTACGAAAATGCGGTATGTGTGATTGCTGATGGAAATTCAATGGAGCCGGTTATTCCGGATGGAACAACGGTGGGAATTGATTTGGGCAATAAGACAATCCGAGACGGCAAGATATACGCTATCAATCACGGCGGCTTGTTGCGCATAAAACTACTCTACAATATGCCAAACGAACAAGTTAAGATCCGCAGTTACAACAGCGAAGAACACCCGGATGAGATAACAGCCATGCAAGATATATCAGTCATTGGAAAAGTCTTTTGGTATTCAGTTTTACTATAGAAACTAATACTGGATATTGTTGATCTTTAATAACAACTAACCTAAGGGGAAGATTATGGAGAACTTTATTTACGTTCCTGTTTTAAAAACCAAACAAAATGAATTCTTGGCATTGCAAGCACTAGATGAACAAGTAAAAAATTGGATAAAACCATTATTTATTTTAACTCAAGATAAGTGTCATGAAAGAGCTCTATCACTATCTAAGAATTTAAATCAAAAGTGGGGTTCTAGAGAGGTATTTATTGATATATTTCAAGTAAATAACTTCAATATAAATCAATTAGATCATGCTACGGCCATTTTTTCTGATCTTGTTAATAATAATATCCCATTCACTCCTGTAATTCACTTAAATAATCCTAATCAAATTGCTATAAATTACATCATCCAAAATAGAATATCATCAGCTGTATTAGTAAAAATAAGAAATTTTTCACATTCCACACCAAGTGATTTGCAACAATTAATTAGCTCATTATCAAATGTAACAGATATTATATTAGACTTTGGAAGTGACGTCGCAACAAACAGAGTGAACCATTCATTTAATATATCAACATATATTAACCATATTTCTAGATATATATCATCAAGCATAAATATAATTATTACAGGATCATCTATCCCGAGTGAGTTACCAAGAAATAACTATATGCCGTTCGGTATGGAGCCAAGAACCGAATGGCTTGGTTTTTATGACTACTATCTTTCAGTGCCACAAAATAATTCCAACAATCCTATTATTTTTAGCGACTATTCAATCACGCACCCAGACGAAGTAGAACCTCTCGGATATGTTAACCCAAATGCCAAAATACGATATACCATTTCAGATAATTATCTTTTTGCGGTCGGCTACCAAGTTCATTCACATTCATCTGGATTTGGACAATATCACGCAATGGCAGGGTATATAGTTAATTCTCCATACTTTATGGGGGATAGCTATTCATGGGGGGATAAATACTTATATGATTGCAGCACTCAAATGTGCGGGCCAGGTAATATGGGAAGTTGGGTTAAGGTAGGTCATAATCATCATATAACCTTTGTCACTCGCCAAATTGGCGCCAATTTATACGGGATTTCAATATAGCCCTAGTATTATCTCTTATCTCGTCCAAAGAAAAGGTATCTACAATTAATTTGTAGATGTCTTTTCTTGTAAGCTTGCGAATTCGCCAATCAACCTTAATCTTTATCGCAAGTAAAGCTAACGCCTCTTCTTTCCAGATGAGTTTTGATAACTCAAATGGGTCAATATCCTTATTCTTTTTATTGCGACGATAAGTAACAATATTCACACTTCCTCGATGATTCATCGTAGCAATCTTAATCCCCCACCAATCGGGAATGATATTAATTGCTTCCTGAGCGTGCTTTTCCCCAACAACTAGAGTGACCTTATCCATAATGGATGAATAAGTCATGGATTGTTGTGGTAAACGTAAAAGATTGTCAGAGTCGCTTTTTAGTTCATAGCCATGTAATTCACCATTAATTACAGCAATATCTACTCTATTACGCCCATGATCTAACCCTAATTCATCAATGACCAGCGTAGATGGATCGTTAATATGCGCCTTTAATATTTTGTCTTTTACCGCTTGGCGAACGTCCTTATCAAGCATTCGATTAATTGACATCTATTTCTGATTCTAATTCTGAGTTAAAAATTAACACAATTATAGACAAAAATATAAAAAATTCATCAAAAACCTCCGCTTTCATATCAATAATCTATTCTTTTTTGTTCAAAATTTGTGATCTAGGTCACAAATTCAACAAATAGTCAAAAATAAATTAAATTAAAAATCAAATACTTACTACTTTAAATAGAAAATATCTCTACTTTTATGCAATTTTTAGTTGCAATTAAATCTACTTTAAGTAGAATGGACCACATCAAAACGAGATACACATAAGCAAATATCTCGATGCTCTTTAAAAATTTGTGATGAAAAAAAGCCCCTTTCGGAGCTTTACTAATTAGGCTTCATAGAATGGTGTTTTGCGAGTGGTATCCATTACTAGATTAACTGCATGCACGCAATCATCTCTATTACGATACCCTTCACCATGAGCTACGATTTCATGATTGGCTGCTTTTAAATGCCAATACCATTGATTGTCAGTTTTACTTTTAAAAATTTCAAAATACATAGAGGTAGTTCCTTATGCAAGAAGAAATGAAACGCTATGCAATTTCTTATTACTTCGACGGCAAAAGGTGGGCGACAGATGTTTACGCCCATTCATTCGAAGAAGCGGAAGAAAAGCTAAAAGCAATGTCCCAAGGTACTGTTGACGGTGAGATTCACCTTTCAGTTTACATTCCTGAAAATCCGCTATCGAAAGTATCAAGGTTGATTACAAGAATAGCTAAAAAGTTTATGTAAGTCAGTGACTTTCATCACAAATTTTAAACAATTTGGTTAAAGAAACTCACTCGGCAGAAGCACAGACGGAAGCCCAACGGTGCTAAGCGGTCGTTAGATTGAAAGCCCTAACCTACTTAGTTAAGAGTGAGTTTTAAAGTCCGCCAATTACGAAGCCAGTGAAAAACGGTGCAGTTGCCGAAAGTGGAGTTACGGCGGGTGAAAAAATACAAGCAAACGCGGCTTTATAACAGCGTGACATATCGGAGAGACGGTAAACTGCCGCGGTAGCTTAATAGGTAAAAGCGACCGGCTCATAACCGGAGGATAGTTGAGTTCGAATCTCTCCCGCGGCACCACTTTAAAGCACATTTGAAGTACAGAGACACAACGGCAAGTGAAACCGTTGCGAATGATAGAGAGAAGTGTGCTTTGAAATGGCAAACATAAAACAAATGAGGTTAGAAATGGAAGAGAAACGCTATTCCGAGGCTGGTAGTGTTGTCAGCAATACCATAACTGAAATTCAAAAAGAACATATTCGCACTTCTATTTTGAAAGCGATTGAAAACGGTGCTTATTATCCCGGTTTAGAGGAGCGAGCATGTCAAGCAATTTCTTATATCAACCGCTTTAGTGATTCTAAATCAATAACGGAACTGGTAGATAGCGAAACTGGTGAGATTTTTCGCAAAATAGACTAATTTTGCCATAACCGTTTCATTTCTTCATGATTGCATCGCCATGTGGCCCAAGTGTTATTAGAGCAATCAAATACAGCGACGCCATCATCAGAATCAATGTTTTTCTGTAAGAAATCTCGACATTGAATTGCGGAAAATGGTGTTTGTACATACCAAACAGACTCAAGTACCTTACTAGCAGTACCTAGTTTAGCAATTGCTTGTTGAATCTTGGTATAGTCTCGATGGTTTCTTAAGTCATAAGAAATAATCATATTTGACATGGCTTTATCCTTAGTTTGTGTTGTGAGAGATTAAATTATATTCCTTAGTGTTGTGAGAGACAATAAGGGACTTGAGCCTTACAAGTATAAAGAAAGGTATTTAATGGCTCTTTGTTTAGTCAGTTGTGGAAACTGACACGGTACAAAAACACGGTAGCGTTATGAAAAATGACACAGGGTTCAAATCCCGAAAAGAGCCACCAGCTAAAGCCGCTTTCAAATAGCGAATTGAACCTCAATCTTCTTGAATAACTGATTGAAACGTAGAGAGCGGCTCTAGCTGGTTACAGCAATAGCATAATAAAAAATATCTCCTTTAAGATTGGTTATACCCTAGTTGCTTATAGCTGGCTCTAGGGGATTTTTTTTAAGGATAAATAATAAATTGACACCGCCCGCACTTCGGATTAAGATACCCTCACTTTCAAGCCGTCTCCAACGGCTTTTTTTGTACCTAAAATTCACAGGAGAACAAAATGGCATCACTCACATACCAAGACTTATGTAAACAACAGCAACAATACAATGACATTCTAATTGGACGCAGAGCAACATTAAGAGAGCAAATCAGACAGCTTAGAGTAGCGCTGGCAATGGATTTGGGACTACTCGAGAGAACCTACAAAAAACAACTTAATGACCCTGCCCCGACAGAACTTTATGTGAAAATAACTGACAGCAATGGCGCGCCAAGTGACGCGCACCAACTTAAAGCCGAATATGACTGTTTACACAACCCGAATATCACGTTTGGGCTAACGCTAGCGCTGGAAGATGGCCCAACAACCTACCCTAAAAAACCGGTTCGCCTTGTTATCACGGCTTACTATATTTCAGAAAATTGCGTAAGATTTGTTTTTCCTAACATTGACGGAACGCCTTCTTTTGGCGTGAATATTGATGACGATGAGCAAAGTAAGTTTGCTCAAGTTGTTGAAGCCTATAAACAGCTTGTAATGAAAACTTTTACAATTTAATTTGACAAAAACCGCCATCAACGGATAAGATAACCGCACAACAAAACATTCGGCGGTATCCGCACCCGACAGCATAGCGGTTTTTTTATGCCTAAATTTCCGATCCTCACATCTGAGGAACGAAAATAGATCAAAGATCGGGTCGAGAGAACCTAATACAATACCTCACGGAAATAAGTTCCGCCGCCCGAATGCGGTTGTTGAAGCCCGATCACCCTACAAAAGTGATCGAATAACAAACAAAACATTCGGAGCATAAAATGTCAAACTTAACAATTCTCAAAACTTCAATTCGTTCATACGAAAATCTCTTTTCATTAAATGACCTTCATATCGCAAGTGGCGGATTAGAAAAACATCGTCCAAGTTTATTTGCTCGTAATGAACAAACTAAAGAACTGATAAAAGAGATTGAAAATGACCGAAGCACAAAAACGATCTTCGCTTTAAAAACAATTCGTGGCGGTTCTGATATTTCAAAGCAAGGTACGTGGGCTTGCGAAGAATTAGTGCTTTCCTACGCAATGTGGATAGATCCAAAATTCCACTTAATTGTATTGCGTGCATTCTTGGCAATGCACCGCAACCAACCACAACAAAAAACCACCGTTGATGACCGCGCTGGCTTACGTGATGCCATCAGCCTCTTAGTAAATAAAAAAGGACTCATCTATTCTGAAGTTTATCAACTGGTTCATCAACAATTTGGCGTCGAACACATTGATGAACTTTCTCAGGAACAACTTTCTCAAGCCATTAAATACATTCACTTTCTTACCCTAAATCTTGATGGTTTATTTAAAAAAGGCGAAGAAGTTATCATCCCTGAATATATTTTCGATGCCATTATGAAGCATGCAAAACTGGCTCAAAAACTGGCAGAGAAAGTTATTTGCTATCAAGAAAAACAATTTGCTTTACTCGGCATAGCTCGCCATTACCGAAGTAACGAACTTACCAGCCGTGCAAATAGCCTACTTAGTGAATTTTCTTATTTTTTACACGAGGGCGAAAAACTGCTCGCACAACAAATAGAAAATCCATCACTAACGCAAATTAAAAAAATATCTTTTAACGCGTAAAACACCACAAAATCCGACCGCACTTTTCCTCAAGAAATCCGTGCGGCAGATTGCTACACCCTAAATTCACTAAATTGACGAAAAAGGAAACAAAAATGCAAAAATTTACTGATGTATTCGCTGAAACCATCCCATTTCTTTGTAAAACAGCCATCGCCTTTGCCCTCGCTTTTTTAATTGGCGGTATCGCCTACTGTTTTGCCGATGAATCCACCGACTGGCACGACAACACACTAAGCCAACAAATCCAACAAGAGGCACGGGCGAAAGCAAAGGCACAATGGCGTGAAGAAAACGGCATCTATCAAGCAAATCTTACCCCGCAGGTCAATGCCGATATGTATCGTTATGTCGAGCAAAAACAAGTAGAAATTAACCGCACTTTAGGAGAAAAACAATGAAAGTGGAAAGCTACAAAACACAAATCGTCCGTACCGAAGGTGGAAAGTATTTTGGCGAGTTATGGGTAAATAATTGTCTACACCAAAAAACCGCCTTTTTTGAGAATGAAGCAGTTGCAATCCTACGCCTAAACAAACGAATCGAAAGTTTTAATGCAGTGGAAAACACCAATATTCCGCCTTATCAAAAAGGAGTCGACACGAATCAATTCAAAGCGTCATCCGAAAAAGAGGCAGTTAAAGTCAAAAAAGAGACTATTAAAGTCAAAAAAGCAACAGTAGATCCGAAGTTAGTTGATATTGATGCAGTACACAAAAATCAACCTCGCCCACGTCGAAAACCGTTCACCCCTTATGGATTAAACGGCTATTTTGTGGATAAACAAGGCAATATCCGCTTGCATTTAGACCGAAAAGCACACGCACATACTATCGTGCTAAACCCTGAAATGTTCTCGATGCTTGCGAATATGGTGCAAGCAACGCAGGAGCAAAACAATGAAACCTTACGCTGATCACTACTCTCAACTTGATGCAGCTAACCAACGTGAAGTGGATTGGCAAGCAGGCTATGAAATCGCCTTAGACGAAGTCGCCACTGAAATCGACAATGATTTAAAACAAGGCGACCAAACACATTATCATGAACTCACAGAAATGTTGTGTGATAACGATAATTTCTGGCTTGCCATTGGTAGCGGTGCAAGTTATGAGCCTTATAGACAAGAGGCAATTAAGAAAATTGCCGAGCGTGAATTGAACGCAAGAATGAATGATTATGACCCAGATTAATGGAGGGGCAAGATGACAAACCAAGTCCAACATCAACAAAATAAACAGCCACCTGCACTTAAAACATTTTTTGAAAGTGCGAATGTACAAAATAAGATTAAGGAACTTGTTGGCAAAAATGCGGCAACCTTTGCAACAAGTGTTATGCAAATCGCCAATAGCAATGCAATGCTTAAAACAGCAGATCCAATGAGCATTTTTAACGCTGCCTGTATGGCGGCGACACTCAATTTGCCACTACAAAATGGCTTAGGCTTTGCCTACATCGTTCCTTTCAAAAACAACAAAGAAAAGAAAACCGAAGCGCAATTCCAAATTGGTTATAAAGGTTTTATCCAACTTGCACAACGTAGTGGGCAATTTAAACGCTTGGTCGCATTGCCTGTGTACAAAAAGCAACTCATCAAAAAAGATTTTATCAATGGTTTTGAGTTCGACTGGGAGCAAGAGCCCGAGCGAAACGAAAACCCAATCGGATATTACGCTTATTTCAAGCTAGTGAATGATTTCTCGGCTGAGCTCTATATGAGTCACGATGACATCGTCAAACACGCTCAACGCTACAGCCAAACATTTAAGAAAGGCTTTGGCGTATGGCATGACAACTTCGAGGCTATGGCATTAAAAACCGTGATTAAGTTATTGCTATCAAAACAAGCTCCGTTATCGGTTGAGATGCAACAAGCGGTATTAGCTGACCAAGCTGTGGTTAAAGATGTGGAAAATCAAGAGTTCAACTACACCGACAATATTCAAGAAGCGGAATTTTTAGCGGTTGTTGATGAGGCCACATTTGAACAATGCAAACAAAGCATTGCGAACGGTGAAACCACCCTACAAGAACTTTGTGATAGTGGGGCTTATGAGTTTAGCCAAGAGCAATTAACGAAACTTGAAGAGCTAGAAAATCAGAAAGCAGAATAGTCATTGACACCGCTTATACTTCGGATTAAGATAACCGCACTTTCAAGCCGTCAAAAACGGCTTTTTTTATACCCAAAATTCAAGGAATATTTATGTGGAAAATTGAAAATGTTGACGAATTATCGGATTTTATTCAAACGCTAAAAATTCGTGATCAGATTGATTTTGAAAAGATTGAACTTGATTTTCTAAAACAGGTAAAAATCAAAATCCAAGGCGATCCACTGCGTTATAATGGCAGTATCAACTACGCTATCTGCAAAGCGATTTGTGAATTTCAAAATGAAATCTGGCGTACTTATGCTGAAATTAAAACAGGCAAACCACACATTACTCAGCTTACCCAAGAAGAAAAAGATGCGCTGGAAATCACTTTCACCATCAACGAAGGTTGCACAGAAATCATCGCTGATCTCAAAGATTTATTTAAAGAAATGCGCAAATGTTTTATGGGACTCACAAACGGTATGACAGGTAAACAAAAAATCTTTACTTACACCACGCTGGCCATTTGTATTGGTGGTGCAGTAGTTGGTATGAAATGGGTTGAAAGCCAAAAAGATATTGAGCTTGCTCAAATTCAATCGACAGAAAAACAAGCCACTGAAAACATCGAAGCGCAAAAACTAACAACTATTCTAACTACCATTAAAGACGTGGCAAACCACAGTGCCAATCCACGCTTTAAACAATCTATTCAATCTATTGAAGAGCATACTGAAAAAGCTTACAGCGAAGTAGTACGTGCTGCAAGTGATGCGGAAAATATTACAATTTCCAGTAATAATGCGGAAACTAAATTAGACAAACCGAAAATCACAAAAATAGTTGATGAACTCAATAGCCAAGAAAAAGCAAAAACCACCCCTGATGCCATTGATTTATACATTGACGGCGTAAAACGGCAAGAAGGGAAAATCACTATCTTTGCTCGCACTTTACAAGGCGAAACCTTTACCGCCAACATTGATAGCGATATGTTAGGCGATGAAGGTGTGAATGAAATTATCGACCGAGTAAAAGATATTAACACCATCAAGCTAAGTGGAATGGTGAAACGTCGTGCAGGGAAGATTGAACAGGCGACATTTAGTACCATCATTGTCGAAGAATAAAAAGATTATTGACAAAAACCGCCATCAACGGATAAGATTTTTTCATCGGGGAGAGATAGGTGTAATACAATACTCGAAAGGGAAATAAACCCATACTGGAGACAGCAAATAGAAAGAGCTAACCGCGACTTTCATCGGGGCTGTTAAGAAGTAAGTTGATCCCCGATATTGACAACCACAAAAAACTAAAATACTATTCGCCTCAAGGTGTCGAAACCTAATGCAAAAAGGCGGATAGTTCAACTGATCGCCACATGGCGATTTTTTTATATCCGTAATCCTGACTATGTCGGGAGGGCGACTAATACAATACCTTCGGGAAATAAGTCCAGCCCTTTCCTTTTTGCAGGGTTTTCGAACCTCCCGACGCCACTGTCGAAAGTGGCTTGTTTAAACAAACAAATAGCAAAAAGGATTACAAAATGTCAGCTCTTACAATTTTCAATTTTGAAAACACTCCTATTCAAACCATCGTAGAAAACAACGAAATCTTTTTTAGAGCAGCTCAGCTTGCAGAGTTATTGCAATATAAAAATCCACATAAAGCGATTAAAGATCACGTAGATTTTGACGACCTAACGAAACGTGAGATCGTCAATACTGTAAACAAACGCGCTCAAGTTCTCTTCGTGAATGAAAGTGGGATGTATTCACTGGTCTTGAGTTCAAAATTAGAACAAGCCAAAAAAGTAAAACGTTGGATAACTTCAGAAGTTTTACCGGCAATCAGAAAGACAGGAAAATATCAACTTCAACCGCAACAACTTGCCTTGCCTGAACCAGAAAAGAAATTCAGTTTTGAATTCACTGAGTACGAACTTCAACAGCTTGTGTGGTTGTGGTTCGCTTTCATGCGTGGCGTAGGTACATTCCAACATATCGAAAAAGCCTTTAAGGCGCTAGGCTCAAACATGAGCGGGCAAATCTACGGACAGGCTTACGAATATTTAAGCGTACTACGCTCAACAAACCAAATTTTAAACCGCATTACCAAAGATTTTGACATCGACCAGATGACAAACTGGCGTGTACTACAACACTTGAGAGGCTTTAATCCTAAGTCCGTAAAAATCGACTTCTAAAACACCACAAAATCCGACCGCACTTTTTTAAGCCTGCGGCGGATTCTCACACCTAAAATCCGACAAAAGGAACAGAAAATGAACAAATTAATCATTACACTCGTGTGTGCATTTGTGGTGTATATGGCGCACGCCCTAAATCTTAATCAAGACTGTGACGGCAAAATCTGTCACCTAGAAACAACTTTAACAATAGAGGAAAAATAAAATGTACCAACTCAAAGCTAGATGCTCTGGCTTGGCTGATTTAATGGTAAAGCCTAAAAGCGGTAACGGAATATCTGCTACAGCAAAAAGTGCGGTGAGAAAGATAGTTAAATATGACCTGTTTGGCTATCAAGATTTTGAGGGTAACAAGTACACTGAGAAAGGTATCGCACTTGAAGAACAGGCTATTAAATTAAGCGGTCGCAAGCGTGGATTAGCATTAAAGAAAAACGAAGAAAGACGGGAAAATGATTGGATTACTGGTGAATGTGATATTTACGTTCCGACTAGAAAGCTAATCATTGATACAAAATGCTCATGGGATATTGGTTCACACCCTTTCTTTACGGACGAGGCCGAAGAAAAAGCCAAGAAAGCAGGTTATACAATCCAAATGCAGGGCTATATGTGGCTCTGGGATTGCGAAGAAGCTCAAATTGACTTTGTACTCTTGCCTACTCCATACGAGCAACTTTCAAGCTATGACGACCCGACACGATACATTGATTTAGTGGAACAAATACCACAATCAAAACGCATTACAACCGTTACAGTCAAGCGTGATGACAAAATCATCGAAGAAATCAAAGAGCGAGTTAATGCTGCTCAAGAATACTATCAACAGTTAATTAAGGAAATGAGCTAATGGCTGGAATTAATAAAGTAATCATTGTCGGTTTTTTAGGAAATGACCCAGAAACCCGCACAATGCCAAATGGTGAACAAGTGGCTAATATCACAGTTGCCACAAGTGAAAGCTGGACGGATAAAAACACTGGCGAGCGTAAAGAGCAAACCGAGTGGCATAGAATTGTACTTTATCGTAGATTGGCAGAAGTCGCAGGACAATATCTACACAAAGGTTCACAAGTTTACATTGAGGGGCGATTAAAAACCCGTAAATGGCAAGATAACAACGGACAAGACCGTTACACCACAGAGATTCAAGGCGATAACTTACAGATGTTAGGCGGTCGTCAAGACGAACCGAAACAAGCGAAAACAAGTAAAGCTAAACCAGAGCCATTAAGTGCAATGGCAGAACAAGATGATAGCTTTGACGATGGGATTCCGTTCTAGGGGTGAGTTATGGGTAAAGAAATAACACTTACCCTTATCGAGGGGCTTAAAAAGACGCAGGTTTGTGCTGATAGTATTTTTTACATTAAGCCAGTTGGTGATAACTCTTTCATATCAACAACAGACGGAAAGAGTTTATTTGTGAAAGAAAGTAAAAGCCGAATATTAAAAATGATTGAGACCGCCAAATAAGGCGGTTTTCTTTTAGGTAAATTATGAACAAAGGATAAAAAATGAAAGAGCAACAAAAGAAATATGAGCTAACCGATGAGTTTATAGAACACTGGAGTGGCAAAAAACTATACCGAATTAGAGCGCTTGTTGCATTTGGTTTTGTTATGGCTGGACAGCTTGGTGGGTTTGTTGAGTCAGAAAAAAATTTAGATCAGTCATTGTCCGGTAACGCTTGGGTGTACGGTGACGCTTGGGTGTACGGTAACGCTCAGGTGTACGGTAACGCTCAGGTGTACGGTGACGCTCAGGTGTACGGTGACGCTTGGGTGTACGGTAACGCTCAGGTGTCCGGTAACGCTCAGGTGTCCGGTGACGCTTGGGTGTCCGGTAACGCTCGGGTGTACGGTGACGCTTGGGTGTACGGTAACGCTGAGGTGTCCGGTGACGCTTGGGTGTACGGTAACGCTGAGGTGTACGGTAACGCTCGGGTGTACGGTAACGCTCGGGTGTACGGTGACGCTCGGGTGTACGGTAACGCTGAGGTGTACGGTGACGCTTGGGTGTACGGTAACGCTGAGGTGTACGGTGACGCTTGGGTGTACGGTGACGCTTGGGTGAGATCTTATGCGGTAATTTCCGAGCGTAAAATGATTTTTGGGGCAACTAATGTTGGCTCGGAAAACGGTACGCTAACCGTCTTTAATGGCAAAGATGGGCTAATTGTAACACGTGGCTGTTTTACTGGAACTGTTGATAATTTTTTAGCAAAATCTGCCGAAGTTCATGACGATAAAACAAAAAATGAATACAAATTGCTAATTGAAGTAGCAAAAAGTCGAATCTTAGGTGTTAAAGATGAACGAAATTAATATCAATATCCCTTACTCAAGATTTGTAGATATTTTCTGCTGTTATTTTTATGTGCGTATGAATAGTGGTGCCCCGTCGTCTGTTACTCGGGCGTTAGATGATGCTAAATACAGTTGGCTTATGTTTGGCTCTGAGTTGCGAAATGACATTATCCGAACGGCGGAATCGGCAAACTATCCTGCAGTAGTTAACAACTACGTAAATAATTTTATTGAGTGGGCCCAAAGTCAATTTAATGCACCGCAAGATTACAACACGGCACGTCCGCTTGTTGATGTGTTGCCTGTGGTTGATTTAAAACTGTACGGGGATAAAAAATGCTGACATACGGATCGGTTTGTTCGGGTATTGAGGCTGTCAGTGTTGCGTGGTCGGGTATGATGTCGCCAGTCTGGTTTTCGGAGATTGAGCCGTTTCCGTGCTCGGTACTTGCTCATCATTATCCTGATGTGCCAAATCATGGGGACATGACCATGCTACCGTTAAAAATCATAAACAGAGAAATCCCTGCGCCGGATGTGCTTGTTGGCGGAACTCCTTGCCAAGCATTTTCGGTCGCTGGCTTGCGCAACTCACTTGATGATGAGCGCGGAAATCTTACTCTAACCCTCATACATATTTTGGAGGCTATTGATTATGTTAGATTTATTGACGGAAAACAACCGTGCGTCTTGTTATGGGAAAACGTTCCGGGTGTGCTATCCACCAAGGACAACGTATTCGGACACTTTCTGGCTGGATTGGCTCAAGATCGTGAGCCATTACAACCAACAGGGGCAAGATGGACAAACTCTGGTTATGTGCATTCAGCCCGCACTATCGCGTGGCGAATCCTCGATGCTCAATACTTCGGAGTTGCCCAACGACGCCGTCGGGTGTTCGTTGTGGCAAGTGCTGGACCGCGAAGTGTCGCCAAGATATTATTTGAGCAAAAAGGGGATTGCGTATCTTGCGAAACGCGAAGTGAGGCGATTGCCCCTACTCTTACAGCTAAAAGCGGACGGAGATATAACGATAGCGAGGTCATTATCGGCGAAAAACACGGCTTACGATGGCTTACTCCGAGCGAGTGCGAAAAATTAATGGGGTTTCCGCCAGGTTATACGCAAATCCCGTATCGCAATAAACCCGCCGAAGATTGTCCGGATAGTCCGCGCTATAAAGCCATCGGGAATAGCATGGCGGTGCCCGTTATTAAATGGATTGGTGAAAGGATGATTAATTACATGGATATGACACAAAATTAGCAAAGGTAGCAATGGGAGAATTTTTCAAAATCATACAATGAAAGATCTAATATTCCACTTGAATTAATAGTGGATATATACAAAGCAGTAAATCAATATTTAACAAATCCAATAGGCGTTCCAAGTGAGCGCCTTTTGTTTTAATGGAGAAAGAAATGAATAGTTTTAATTTAGCGATTAGTGGCGTAATCGTAAAGTTGCGGGGTAAATATGTCAAAGGGGATAGAAAATGAAAGACTTTGATTTAGAAAAAGCATTACAAGGCGAACCTGTGATGTTGAGAAATGGAGATAAGGCATTTATTTTCAAGAATATCCTAGGTACACCTATTCTTGATTTTAAGCCTGATTATCCTTTGATTGGAATGATTCATAATCATCCAGTAACCCAGACTTGGTCGCTTGATGGGAGAATTTCGTCATGCAATGACTGTGCGCCTGGTGACATTGTTGGCATGTGGGAAGAGCCAAAGATTAGCATTGAAGATTTACCTAAGCCGTTTTATCCAGAAGAATCTAACGGTTATTTTTACATTTCGGACGGTAAAGTGGCTTATAACCTATATCATTCTAAGTACAGCGAATCTTCACTGCAGATAGCTAGCAATGGTCAATCTTTCCGCACAAGAGAAGATGTTCAAAAATGGCTTGATTTTATGAAGAGCATGATGGAGTAAGTGATGGATATTATTAATTTAATTAAACAGCAAACGTCTGAAGAAAGACAGGCATTATTCAACGAATTTATTAAACTTTTAAACCAAAAAAGAGAATACATTGATATTCCTGAGCGTATTGTATGCTCCGTCTGCCAAGTGTTTGTAGATAAAAGAGATGCCACTTTGGAAAATGGTGATTATATCATTCATGAGGTCTATGGCGTGCGCCATTATGACCCATTTATGCTTAAACAAATAAATGCCCTAGAAAAGCAGTATAAGTACCCTTTATTAGATTTTGACCAAGGGTTTTTAACAAATAAAGGGCGTTTTGTTGGTCGTATAGAGGCGATGGAAATTGCCAAAGAGCAAGGGCAAGTTATACGGTTATCAGGCTCGCCTAACGCTGATATTTTGTTTTCAGAAGATTTATATTAGGGGTAAGTATGAACGAGAAAATTTATGAGTTTAGAAAAGTTGAAGACTTTTTGCAGTTAACTGAAGAACAGTTTAATCGTTTCTTGCCTGATTTTATCCATTGGTTTGCTATTCGCAAAGCATTTATACAAAAGAAACAAATAGCTATCGAAGAGTTTGGTGTTTTTGTGCATGTTAATCCGGAACCGGTTATTAAGTGGAAGGATGATGGAAAAACTGGGGTTGATGGTTACGAAGTAACGATTAGACATCATCAAGATGGCGAAAATGATATAAAAATCAAGGTAAAAAAGGAGTAAAAATGAGCATATTTATCACACATGGCAACCGTTTAATCGACTTTGCCAACCCACAAAATAGCGACATTCATATTGATGACATTATTCATCATTTAGCAATGATTCCACGATTCGGTGGCAAATTAGATGTGCATTATTCCGTGCTTGATCACAGTGTTTTTGCCGGGGCAATAGCTAAAACGTACTTGAAAGTTGATGATATGACCGCTTTTGCAGTTTTGATGCACGACGCCCAAGAGGCTTTTTTGGGAGATGTTACCAGCCCGTTAAAACAATTATTGCCGGACTACAAAAAAATCGAAAAAGCATTCGAAATGGTTATCCGAGATAAATTTAAGATACGCATCAAAGCCGAAATGGAGATTGTCGTCAAAACCGCTGATATTTTGGCATTAAAAGCGGAAAAACAAGCATTTATCCAAACTCCTGTGGAGCTCGCTGAGCATTGGCGATTTTTGGACAAATTTCCGACCGTGCCAATATCGCCGCGGGAATATATCAATAGCAAAGCACTGTTTAAAGACGCGTTTGACTACTATAACAAAGCCTTAAATTTGGGACTTGAGGAGATTAAATAATGAGCGAAAACAATGGATGGATTAAGTGTTCGGAGCGGTTGCCTGAACCATTTGATACAAGTGAAGAATTACGCAATTCGAACAATAGACACTTAATTTATTATACCGAGGATGGTGTGTATTGGTTTGTCGGCTTTGGATGGTATTTATTAGATGAAAAGGTAGATGAGGAAGGTGGATTAATCCCTTATTGGGAATTGGACGAATTAGGAATGATAGACATAGAAATTGAAGTGTCACACTGGCAACCACTACCACAACCACCAGAAGATGAATAACAAATAACCGCTCTTATGGGCGGTTTTTTATTTCTATCAACAACAAAGAGGAAAAAGAAAAAATGAAAAAATCAATCATTCATATTGCAATCGCATTTGCCGCACAAGCTTTCTTTCGTCAGTACAAGTTGACGGAAAGAAATAAAGAAGATTAATCATTGATATACCGCCCTTTGGGGCGGTTTTTATTGGAGTAAATATGGATATTAATATCTACGAAGATTTTTTATCAAAAGCAGAAATTGAGTTTTTGACTGGCAGAAAGCAGAAATCTCTTGTTATTGAGCAGCTAAATGCGATGGGGATACCTTTTAAGCGGAACGCCAACGGGTATCCTATTGTACGCAGAGATTATGACAAAGTAAAATCTCGAACTGCTAAAACTGAATCTCAAAATTATGAAAATAATGCTTGGAGACCATCTGTGCTACAGGTGTAGGAGGTATGTATGGCCAGACCACGTAAGCGCGAAAACCAGGGGTTACCGCAAAACTTGTTATGTCGTAAACGCCAAAGAAAAAATGGGAAGATTGTAACCTATTACTATTATGTAATGATAGATAAAAAAGAAAAGGCCCTGGGAACGGATAAGCATCTAGCTGTATTAGAAACGGCTAAGCTCAATTGTGACAGGGTTTTGATGAAAAGTGAAGTTGCCACCTTCTTGACTGTTGCAATAAGATATGAAAATGAAGTATTGCCGATGAAGGCAGAAGGAACGCAGAGAACCAACAAAACAAACATTAAACGCTTGCTTGAGTTTTTCGGCAATCCACCAGCCCCACTTGATGACATTGAGCCATACCATATAAAACAATATTTAGACTGGCGAAAACATCAAACTGCATCAGCAAATAATGAGGTTGCATTATTTCACCACATATGGATGAAAGCCCGTGAATGGGGATATACAAAATACTCTTGCCCGAGCGAAGGAATCCAGCGATACAAGGTTAAGTTCCGCGACATTTACGTGGAAGACCACATTTTTGAAATGTTAAGAGAATCAGCTGATCCGATATTAAGAGACTTGCTTGACGTGGCTTACCTTACAGGACAAAGACCAGTTGATATAGTTAATCTCCAGCCGAGTCAAATCATTGATGGAGTATGGCAAGTTAGACAGCAAAAAACAAAAAATAAAGTAAGTATCGCAATTGTAGGGAAATTAAAAGAGATCTTGGATAGAAGAATGACGGAAAACAAACCTTATCTATTCTGCAACAAGTACGGGAATAGGTTAAAGCCAATAATTCTGACTCACTGGTTTATCAAGCTAAGAGCCAAAGCCGCTAAAAAACATCCTGAATTTTCAGACGAGCTCCTTGCCGTCCAATTCAGAGATATACGTGCGAAAGCTGGTACGGATAAATTTTTGTCTTCAGACACCGAATCGGCTCAAAAACAACTTGGCCATACAAACGCCCAGATGACAAGACGTTACATAAGGAGGAATAAGATTGTCCAACCAACCAAGATATAATTTCGGAACGCTTTGTATAATTTCGGAACTATAGTAATTTAAATAATAATTAATTTATTGAAATCATTAATATTTATTGGTTACTATACGTCATCTAAATTTTTGTTATAAAAAACGACCGCACTTTGAAAACGAATCCAAAGTGCGGTCCATTTTTTAAGTATTTTATTTCAATAATTCACGGAGGGCTGAACCGATTTCAGCAAGACTTCTCACCGTTTTCACGCCAGCTGCTTCAAGTGCAGCAATTTTATCTTCTGCCGTTCCTTTTCCACCACTGATAATCGCGCCTGCGTGTCCCATACGCTTGCCTTTTGGCGCTGTCACACCTGCAATATAAGCCACCACAGGTTTTGTTACATGAGATTTAATGAATGATGCCGCCTCTTCTTCCGCAGAGCCACCGATTTCACCAATCATCACGATAGCTTCAGTTTCAGGATCTTCTTGGAAACGTTTGAGAATATCAATGAAGTTAGATCCTGGAATAGGATCGCCGCCGATCCCTACGCAAGTAGATTGACCAAAACCCTCATCTGTCGTTTGTTGTACCGCCTCATAGGTTAAAGTACCCGAACGAGAAACTATCCCTACTCTACCTTTTTTATGGATATTGCCCGGCATAATCCCAATCTTGCATTCATCTGGTGTAATCACGCCTGGGCAATTCGGGCCGATCATCACCACACCTGTTTCATTTAACTTTTGTTTTACCAACAGCATATCCAATGTTGGGATGCCTTCTGTAATACAGACCACTAATTGAATACCTGCATCAATGGCTTCTAAAATGGCATCTTTGCAAAATGGTGCTGGCACATAAATCATAGTTGCCGTAGCCCCTGTAGTTTGCACCGCTTCACGCACTGTATTAAATACCGGCAAACCTAAGTGCGTTGTTCCGCCTTTATTCGGTGAAACGCCACCCACTAACTTTGTGCCATAAGCCAATGCCTGTTCGCTGTGAAATGTCCCTTGCGCACCGGTGAAACCTTGGCAAATTACTTTTGTCTCTTTATTAATTAAAATCGCCATGAATTATTCTCCTTTTGCCGCTTTCACTGCCGCTTGCGCGGCTTCTTGTAAACTATGTGCTGCAATTAAATTCACTCCACTTTCGGCTAAAATTGCTCTGCCTTGTGGAGCATTGGTTCCTTCTAACCGAACCACAACGGGCACTTTCACACCGACTTCTTGAATTGCTGAAATGACCCCTTCAGCAATAAGATCGCAACGTACAATTCCACCAAAAATATTCACTAAGACAGATTTCACATTTTTATCTGTGAGAATAATTTTGAAGGCTTCAGCTACACGCTCTTTCGTTGCACCGCCACCAACATCAAGGAAGTTTGCAGGATTACCTCCATATAACTTCACAATATCCATGGTTCCCATGGCTAGTCCGGCGCCATTAACCATACAGCCGATATCTCCTTCTAAGGCGACATAATTGAGCTGATATTTTTCTGCTTCTGCTTCACGAGAATCACTTTGACTTAAATCGCGTAAGGCTAACAAATCAGGATGACGATAAAGTGAGTTATCATCAATGCCTACTTTCGCATCGAGACAAATTAAATGACCTTCTTTTGTCACCACGAGTGGATTCACTTCAACTAAAGAAAAATCTTTTTCGATAAAAAGCTGCGATAATTTCACAAAAATAGCAGCAAATTGTTTATTTTGCTCGCCACTTAAGCCAAGTTTAAAGGCTAATTCTCGGCCTTGATATGGCATTCCACCAACCAACGGATCAATGGCGACTTTATGGATTAGCTCAGGCGTTTCTCTTGCCACATCTTCAATATTCATGCCTCCCGCTGAAGACGCCATAAAAACGACTTTCTGTGAAGCACGATCAATCACCGCCCCTAAGTAAAGTTCTTTATCAATCTGGCAGGTTTCTTCAATATAAATGCTATTAACGAGTTGGCCTTTTTTATCAGTTTGGAAGGTCACTAAATGTTGTCCAAGCCATTTATCTGCGAAAGCACGTGCTTCTTCGGTATTATGTACGAGTTTCACCCCACCAGCTTTTCCGCGTCCCCCTGCGTGAACTTGACATTTCGCTATCCAAACATCGCCATTCAGCTGAAAGAGCGCCATTTCAGCTTCGTCTGCCGTTTGGCACACGACACCCTCACTCACTGGCAGAGCATATTGCTTAAAAAGCTGCTTAGCTTGGTACTCATGTAAATTCATATTTCCTTCCTATTTTGATGTTGTTTAGCGAAACAAACAAAAATTTGACCGCACTTTGTTTTATTTTAAATTCTAGGCTTGCCCTTTCTATATTGAGTTATATACTGAGCCAGAATAACCACAATCCATTTTAAGGATAACAACATGCAAACAAAAAAATCAAGCAATCTTGCGATTGCGCTCATTTGGTTTACTGCTGCTATTTCAATGGCAGAAATTCTCACCGGTACTTGGTTTGCGCCACTAGGGTGGCAACAAGGTTTAATTGCCATCGTCGTTGGACACTTTATTGGTGGTTCGATGTTTTTCTGTGCAGGTTACATTGGTGCAAAAACCCAAAAAAGTGCCATGCAAACGGTACAAATTTCATTTGGTGAAAAAGGCTCTGCGCTTTTCTCTTTACTTAATGCCATGCAATTAATGGGATGGACTGCAGTCATGATTTATATGGGGGCTGACGTCATTTCCATCTTAAATCAAACACCTGATGCTTCACTCTTCCCATTTCTTACACTTGGTTTAGGCATACTCATCATACTTTGGCTACTACTCGGCTTCACTAAATTAGGTATCTTCAAAAGCCTCTCACTTGTCACCATGTTTTTACTGATGCTGTGGCTAAGTATTCAAGTAGCTAATAAACCATTTATTGCCATGGACGTTGCACAAAATATTAAATTTGGTACTGCTGTAGAAATTGCTACCGTCATGCCACTTTCTTGGTTACCAGTAGTATCTGACCACACGAAGAACAGCGAAACACCATTTAAAACGACCGCACTTTCAACGCTAACTTATACCGCGACCAGCTGCTGGATGTATGCTCTCGGCTTAGGTGCAGCATTAGTGACCGGTAAATCTGAAATCTCACAAATTCTTTCCCTTGCTGGTGTAAGTGTTATTGGTGTATTAATTGTCATCGCCTCTACCATGATTAACACTGCACTTCCCGCTTATTCTACCGGTATGAGTTTAAACAACATTTTCCCTCAATTAAAAGTCACGCCAATCTCCGTACTTACCGTGATTGTAGGCATTATATTAGCCTCAACCTTACCAGTGACAGAATACGAACATTTCTTGTTCTTTATTGGTTCAGTATTCGCGCCAATGATCGCTGTGCTTATCGCTGATTTCTTTGTGCTTAAACAGCATGATGTTAAAAAATCTGTTGATAGTATCGGACTCGGCGTTTGGTTTGTCGGCTTCGTACTCTATCGTTTCCTTATGACAAAAGGTTGGGAAACCGATTTAGGTCTAACTTTCCCTGTTATCATCATTACCTTTATCTTAGCAATCTTAGTACGCAAAATAACTAAATAAAGATCGGATTTTAACTATAGAAAGGCAGGCATTGTTCCCGCCCTTTTATTCACATCAATGTAAAAAAGGCTTTTCCCCTCAAAAGAGAAAAGCCCATGTGCTTAGATTTCTAATAATAAACGAGTTGGATCTTCTAATAAGTCTCTAATCGCCACTAAGAAGCCGACGGATTCACGACCATCAATTAAACGGTGGTCATAAGATAATGCCAAATACATCATTGGGCGAATCACGACTTGACCATCTACCGCAACCGGACGTTCTTTGATGGCATGCATACCTAAAATTGCACTTTGTGGTGGATTGATAATTGGTGTAGACATTAAAGAACCAAATACACCACCATTGGTAATGGTGAAGTTACCGCCTGTTAAATCTTCAACCGTTAATTTACCATCACGGCCTTTTTCTGCTAGTGCTTTAATTTGTTTTTCAATATTCGCCATGCTGAGTTTATCGCAGTTGCGTAATACAGGTGTTACTAAACCACGCGGCGTTGAAACAGCAATGCTAATATCAAAATAGTTATGATACACAATGTCATCACCGTCAATTGAAGCATTCACTTCAGGATAACGTTTTAATGCTTCAACTACAGCTTTAATGTAGAAAGACATAAAGCCTAAACGGACACCATGTTGTTTCTCAAATTTCTCGCCGTATGTTTTACGTAATTTCATAATCGGCTGCATATCCACTTCATTGAATGTGGTGAGCATTGCGGTGGTATTTTTCGCTTCTAATAAACGTTCCGCAATACGTTTACGTAAGCGAGTCATCGGTACGCGTTTTTCTGAACGAGAGCTATATGCCACGGTGCTAATAGTATTCTGCTCTGTCGCCACATCTTGTTTCGCTTTTTGAGCATCACGTTTTGCCACTTCACGCACAATATCTTCACGGGTAATACGACCACCCACACCTGAGCCTTGAATTTTCTCTGCATCTAAATCGTGTTCAGCTAATAAACGACGAATAGCTGGACCTTGATCCGCTGAATTGTTATGGCTATTTTCAATGGCGGCTCTTTGACGATCGGCTGGTGTTGGCTCATTGTCTTTCACTGTTTCAGTTGAAATATCGCCCGCTTGTTGGGTTGAAAGTTTACCTAAAAGCTGTTTACTTACTACCGTTGCACCTTCTTCTTGAAGAATTTCAGCCACTACGCCATCGTTTAATGCGGGCACTTCAAGTACCACTTTATCTGTTTCGATTTCCACTAATACTTCGTCACGTTTTACTGCTTCACCAACTTTTTTATGCCATGTTGCAACAGTTGCATCCGCAACGGATTCCGGTAAATCTGGAACAAGAATTTCGATTGTCATTTTATTTTCCTTTAAATTATTCTTTCTTTAAAAATTACTGAAATTTTGACCGCACTTTTACAGTGTCAGCGCGTCTTCTACCAATTGTTTTTGCTGTTTGGTGTGTAAAGACATGTAACCTACCGCTGGTGAAGCAGAGGCAGGACGACCTGCATATTTTAACTTCACATGCTCTGGAAGCGAGCTATCAAAGTTATGCTTACTACAATACCAAGCGCCTTGGTTTAATGGCTCTTCTTGACACCATACATAATCCGTCACATGAGCATAAGGCTCTAATGCTTTCTTCACATCTTCATGTGGATATGGGTAAAGCTGTTCAATTCGAATAATCGCCACATCTGTTTGGTTATTCGCTCGACGTTGTTCCAAGAGATCGTAATACACTTTACCTGAGCATAGGACTACGCGTTTAACTTGTTTCGGATCGATGTTATCAATTTCACCAATGACTGTTTGGAATGTGCCATTTACTAATTCATCTAAACTTGACACGGCAAGTGGATGACGTAATAAAGATTTTGGTGAAATACCAATTAATGGACGACGCATTTTACGGATCGCTTGACGACGTAACATGTGGTAAACCTGTGCTGGTGTAGATGGGATACACACTTGCATATTCTGTTCAGCACAAAGTTGTAAATAACGTTCTAAACGAGCAGATGAGTGCTCTGGACCTTGGCCTTCATAACCATGTGGTAATAGCATTACTAAGCCACACATTCTGCCCCATTTTTGTTCACCAGAACTAATAAATTGGTCAATCACGATTTGTGCGCCGTTTGCGAAGTCACCAAACTGTGCTTCCCAAATGGTTAATGTTTTTGGATCTGTCGTTGCATAACCATATTCAAAAGCCAATACGGCTTCTTCGGATAATACTGAATCCCACACCTCAAAACGACCTTGGTTGGCATGTAAATGCGTTAATGGCACATAGCCTGTACCATCATTTTGATTGTGCACAACCGCATGACGATGGAAGAACGTACCACGTCCCGCATCTTCACCCGATAAACGAACATTAGCACCTTCATCTAATAAGGTTGCGTATGCCATAGTTTCCGCCATACCCCAATCGAGCAATTTCTCGCCTTTTGCCATTTCACGGCGATCAGCATAGATTTTTTCGACACGAGGATGAGCTCGCAAGGTTTCTGGATATTCACTAACACGCTCCGCTAAAGTTTGGAAACGTTCTTGTGGGAATTTACTTTCGTAAGGGGATGTCCAGTCATAGTTGAGATATTGCAACCAATCCATTTGAGCAGTATCCATTTCTCGCCATTCTTTCACTACGCGATCGCCATTATCTAAGGCATCACGATAGAGATTCATCATTTCAATGGCTTCTTCTTCAGTCATCACCCCTTCAGCAATTAAACGATCCGCATAGACTTTACGTGGCGTTGGATGTTTTTTAATGATGCTATACATCATTGGTTGAGTGGCTAATGGTTCATCCGCCTCATTATGACCATGACGACGATAAGAAATCAGATCAATGAAAATATCGCGTTTGAATAAATTGCGATATTCCACCGCCATTCTCGCAGCAAAAGCGACCGCTTCAGGATCATCACCGTTTACATGAATAATCGGAGCCTGAATCATTTTCGCGATATCAGTACAATATTCTGTTGAACGGGTGTCATTTGGGTTAGAGGTGGTGAAACCAATTTGGTTATTGATCACAATACGGATTGTGCCACCAACGGTATAACCACGTGCATTAGACATATTCAAGGTTTCTTGTACCACACCTTGTCCCGCTACCGCAGAATCCCCATGAACAGTAACCGCTAATACTTGATTACGCTCTGTATCGTTCTTTTTCGTTTGACGAGAACGCACCGCACCAATAACTACTGGGCTAACAATTTCTAAATGTGAAGGGTTAAATGCAAGGGTTAAATGAACACGACGATCACCGACTGCGAAATCAGAAGAGAAACCTTGGTGGTATTTCACGTCACCTGTACGCTCGCTTGAATGTTTACCCGCAAACTCGTCAAAAAGATCTTCGGGTTTCTTACCGAGCACATTTACTAACATGTTTAAACGACCACGGTGTGCCATACCAAACATCACATCTTTTACGCCTTGTTTGCTCGCATGGCGAATAATTTCTTTCATCAATGGAATAAAGGCATCACTTCCCTCTAAAGAGAAACGTTTTGCCCCCGGGAATTTCGCACCAAGATAACGCTCTAAACCATCTGCAGCGGTCAATTCACTTAATAAATTAATTTTTTCTTCTTTGGTAAAGAGCGGTTTATTTAATTGGCTCTCTAATTTGCTTTGTAGCCAACTTTTTTGCTCCATATCCTGAACATGCATAAACTCAAGGCCAATTGAGCTACAATAGGTCTCTTTTAGCATTTCAGCTAAATCACCTAATTTGATGTTATCGCGATGATAGACATAGTGATTAATATTGAAGGTTTCATTGAGATCCTGTTCGGTAAAACCGTGATAACGGTAATCCAACTCAGGTACGGTGGAGACTTTCCAGCGATAATAATTGATTGGGTCTAGTTTCGCTTCTAAATGGCCACGGAAGCGATAAGCATTGATAAATTGAAGAACTTTGACTAATTTTGCACTGGCTTCTGGATCAATAACCGTCACGGCTTCTGTTGTATTTTCTCTTGCTAAACGACGGAAATAATCACGGACTGGTGAATGTGGTTGCTCTACTGCGGTTGTTTTCGGCAATGCATCAAATGTGGCACGCCAGCTTTCATCGACTGAAGATGGATCTTCTAAATAACGTTCGTATAACTCCTCAATATACGATTGATTAGAACCACCTAAAGCGGTTGAAGCCAACCACTCATCAAAGGCACTGTAATGCTGCATATCTACCCCTTGTATTACATGATGTTGTCTGCTCATTATACATAGGATAAAAAAAGAAATAATCATCAAATCACACTTTGTTACAATTTTGTGATCTACTTCAATAAAAAAACCGCACATAAAGTGCGGTCTGTTTTATCTGAGTTTTCTTAGAAACTTAAGAATGGGGTGATTTTTTCAATTGTAGCTTCACCTATACCATCAATATTTGAAAGCTCGGCAGCACTTTTGATTTTGCCCACTTTGTTACGGTAATCAATAATCGCTTGTGCTTTTTTCTCACCGATACCTGAAAGTTTTTGTAGAGTTTCCGCATCTGCTTTATTGATATTTACTTTAGCAGAAGAAGCCACTTTCTCTTTAGCTGAGTCTTTTGTTGAAGTCGCTTTTTCTTTCACTTCTTTTACTTTATCTGCCGATTTTGTTTTTGCGTCAGACGCTTTTTCTTTCGCATTATCTTTCACTGAATTTAATTTTTCAGTGGCTTTGTCTTTCATGGACGGTTGATTATTCTCTGTCGCTTTTTCTTTTAAAGCAGATGCTTTCTCTTTTACTGCATCTTTTGCAGAAGTTGCCTTTTCTTTAGCTGCATTAACTTTATCTAATGCAGTTGATTTCGTTGAACTCGCACTATCAGTCATTGATTTAAGCTTATCATTTGCCGCATTTTTCACGTCAGCTTTTGTACTTTCAACCATTGATTTTGAATTAGTGACGACTGATTCTTTTGTTGGTAATACAGATGTATTCGTTGCCAATGCAGAACCAGATATGGCTAATGCAAGTGATGTTAATGTGAAAAGTGATTTTAAAGATTTCATAAAAACTCCTGTTTTGTTATTAATAGGCTCGACAAGCGAACCTGTATGCTAAGACTTCTCTTCAGAAAATTAGTTCAAAACAAAAAACGCCCCTAATAAGGAGCGCTTTAAATTTAATACTGACTAATCATCGCTTGAGAAGATAGAAAGTAATCTTAATAAGCTAATGAATAAGTTGTAAATTGACACATAAATATTCACAGTTGCACGAATGTAGTTTGTTTCGCCACCGTGAATAATATTGCTGGTTTCATAAAGGATTGTCATTGTTGAGAACACCACAAACAATGCACTGATCCCTACCGCTAGTGCCGGAATTTGGAAGAAGAAGCTTGCCACAATCCCTAACAATAACACGATAAATAATGAGAAAATTGCGGTAGAAAGGAAAGACATATCTTTCTTCGTAGTAAGCACATAAGCTGAACACGCAAAGAAGACGATTGCTGTACCTGCGAATGCAAGCATAATTAAATCTTCCATTCCTCTCGCCACATACATGTTTAAAATTGGCCCAATGGTATAGCCCATAAAACCAGTAAACGCGAATGCAGCCAAGATTCCCCATGCACTATTTGCTAAACGATTTGTGACAAAAAGTAAACCATAAAAACCTACAAGTAACATAATAAGATTTGGATAAGGCAAGTTTAAGCTCATCGAAATATAAGCAACAACCGCCGAAAATGCCATCGTTAATCCCAATAAGAAATAGGTATTACGTAGCACTTTATGTGTGCTAAGTAGTGATTCATCCTGTGAATTAACCACAATGCGAGATTGCATAAAAGCTCCTTATTTTACAAAGAATAAAGTTGATGAAACATCAATCCGTAAAGTAAGGGCTATAGGTCAAAAAGTCAATGGTAAATCAAGAATTTGTTTTAATTTTTAAATTTAAGAAGGTAAAAGTGATCTACCCTAAAACCTGGAGACCTAATTTGAGATGCAGATTATGTCCTACCCTTATCAATTTCGTTTGAAAATTATCAAACTCGTCACTGAACAGGATTATGGTATCCGTGAGGTGGCTAAACTTCATCAAATTTCCCACGCTCTCGTCATTTATTGGCTAAAAGCATTTCGGGAAAGAGGGCTTGATGGCGTAAAATCGCCTTATTGTATGGCACGGCGTAATGGGTAAAGATGTTGGAGGGTAAAAGCGGTTCAAAGTATGAGTCGCCGAGGAAATTGTTACGATAATGCGGTGATTGAAAGTTTTTCTGCGATACTAAAATCAGAGTGTTTTTACTCACGAACTTATCATTCAATCGCTGAATTACAGGCTTAAATTGAAGAATATTTAGTGTATTACAACCAAAAACGAATTAAACTTGGTTTAAAAGGATTGAGCCCGGTGCAATATCGAGCTCAATATTTAAGTTAACTAACCTGTCCAACTTTTGGGGGGCAGATCAAAGTGCGGTCAATTTCATCATTAAATTCGACCGCACTTTCTTTTCAAAAGGAATAAACTATGCAACTCCCTACCCTACAATCTGCAAAATTAATTCGTCGTTATAAACGTTTTTTGACTGATATTGAATTACCAAATGGTGAAGTGCTCACGATTCATTGTGCAAATACTGGTGCAATGACTGGCTGTGGTGAAAAAGGTGATATCGTTTGGTACTCTCATTCTGATAGCCAAACTCGCAAATATCCACACAGTTGGGAATTAACGCAATTAGCAAATGGCCAACTTGTTTGCATTAACACACACAGATCCAACCAGCTAGTCTTTGAAGCCTTGCAAAATAAACAAATCAAAGAACTCGCTATGTATGATGAAATTTATCCTGAAGTGAAATATGGTGAAGAAAATAGCCGTATCGACTTTTTACTGAAAGGTGAAGGCTTGCCTGATTGCTATGTTGAAGTGAAATCCATCACCTTCGTAAAAGGTACATTAGGAATGTTTCCCGATGCGGTGACTACTCGTGGACAGAAACATGTTCGTGAGCTTTTAGCCATGAAAAAACAAGGACATCGCGCCGTTGTTCTCTTTGCCGGATTACATGATGGCTTCGATCGTTTTAAAATCGCTGAGTTTGTAGATCCTGAATATGATCGCCTCTTAAAAGACGCAAAATCTCAGGGCGTTGAAGCTTATGCTTATGCGGGAAAATTTGACATTTCAGATGGCATTCCGACCGCACTTTCTCTCACAGAAAGTGTACCTTACATCGATTAAAAAATAATTGAGAATTATTTGCATTTTGTTGTTGACAAGGTATTTGATAATAGTTATCATCTAGCCATTCCAAAAACAAACAGATAATCACTCCAACTTCACGCCTATTTCCCCACAAATAGGCGTTTTTTTTCATCTCAATCTTTTCATTTCAGCCATATTCTCTATAATGTAGCCTTTAATATTAAAATAACATTAGGAAATAGAATGACTGATATTAATACCGTTCTCGCAGAACTAAAACGCGGTACTGATGAGATTCTTTCTGAAGCAGATTTAATCGAAAAACTAAAAGAAAATCGCCCACTTAAAATTAAACTTGGTGCAGACCCTACTGCTCCGGATATTCACTTAGGGCATACCGTGGTATTAAACAAACTCCGTCAATTCCAACAATTAGGCCACGAAGTCTATTTCTTAATCGGTGATTTCACGGGGATGGTCGGTGACCCATCTGGTAAAAATACCACTCGCCCACCGCTTAGCCGCGAAGATGTGCTTCGCAATGCGGAAACCTATAAAGAACAGATTTACAAAATTCTAGACCCACAAAAAACGAAAATCGTATTCAACTCTGAATGGTTGGGTAAATTGGGTACTGAAGGGATGATCCGTTTAGCAAGTAACTATACCGTAGCGCGTATGCTAGAACGTGATGATTTCAAAAAACGTTTTGGTAACAACCAACCTATCGCAATTCACGAATTTATTTATCCTTTATTACAAGGTCATGACTCTGTTGCATTAGAAGCTGACGTGGAACTTGGTGGTACAGACCAAAAATTTAACTTACTTGTTGGTCGTGAATTACAAAAATCAGCTGGTCAGAAACCACAAGTAGCGATTACGCTTCCATTACTTGTTGGTTTAGACGGTGAGAAGAAAATGTCTAAATCATTAGGTAACTACATCGGCGTGACAGATGCACCAAGCGATATGTTCGGTAAAATCATGTCGATCTCGGATGAATTAATGTGGGATTGGTACAACTTACTTTCTTTCCGTCCACTCACTGAAATTGCTGAATTAAAAGCAGAAGTAGCAAATGGTAAAAACCCACGTGATGTGAAGATTTTATTAGCCAAAGAAATCATTGCACGTTTCCATGATGAAGCAGCGGCAGAGGCGGCTGAACAAGAATTTATTAACCGTTTCCAAAAAGGTGCAATGCCAGATGAAATGCCTGAATTCACCTTTGAAGGCGAAATTGGTTTAGCAACCTTATTAAAAGAAGCGGGACTGGTTCCTTCTACTTCTGAAGCGATTCGCTCAGCGAAGCAAGGTGGTGTGAAAATCAATGGCGAAAAAGTCGAAGACATGAAAGCCAATGCACCAAAAGGCACGAATGTTTACCAAGTCGGTAAACGTAAGTTTGCACGCGTAACCATCGCATAAAACACCTATGAAAATGACCGCTCTTTTTAAGTGCGGTTATTTTTTAACTGATATCCACAATAGAGGGAAAATAATATGAGCCAAAAAATCTGGGTAACCGGCGATGCGGTTGTTGATCTTATTCCTGACGGTGAAAATCATTATTTACGCTGTGCCGGTGGTGCGCCTGCCAATGTGGCTGTTGGCGTAGCACGCTTAGGCAGCCCGAGTGCCTTTATTGGTCGCGTAGGTAACGATCCGCTTGGCCAATTTATGCAAGATACCTTAAATGCGGAAAATGTGAATACGCAACATATGATTTTAGATCCGCAACATCGAACCTCTACGGTTGTGGTTGGTTTAGATAATGGCGAACGCAGCTTTACCTTTATGGTAAATCCAAGTGCAGATCAGTTCTTACAAGCGAGCGATTTACCGCCTTTCCAACAAGGTGAATGGCTACATTGCTGCTCTATCGCGCTGATTAATAATCCATCTCGCGAAGCGACTTTCGAAGCTATTCGCCGTATTAAAGCTGCTGGCGGTTTCTTCTCTTTTGACCCAAATTTACGTGAATCACTTTGGTCTAGCCTAGAAGAAATGAAAACCGTGGTAATGGAAGCCGTTGCATTAGCTGACGTATTAAAATTCTCTGAAGAAGAATTAACGCTTTTAACCAATACTGATAGCCTTGAAAAAGCCTTTGAAAAAGTGACGGCACTTTATCCTGAAAAATTGATTATCGTGACCTTAGGTAAAGATGGCGCGCTCTATCACTTAGAAGGTAAGAAAGATGTAATTGCCGGAAAAGCCTTACAACCGGTTGATACAACAGGTGCAGGCGATGCCTTCGTTGGCGGCCTGCTTGCAGGACTTTCACAACATCCAAATTGGAAAGAAAATGATGTGCTTGTGCAAATTATCCGTCAAGCCAATGCTTGTGGCGCCCTTGCTACGACAGCAAAAGGGGCGATGTCTGCGCTACCAAATAAAGCACAATTAGCAGCGTTCCTAGCCAACTAAGAATTAAAGATGCAAATTATTGCACCTTTTACTTACCCGATCACATTAACGAGGCACGATCACGATGATTATTTTCAATAATGGCAAATACAAAAGTATCCTAGCTGCAGAAAAAGGCGAACTTGCGGAAATTGCTCAAACTGTGCAAAAAGACAAGGATTTCCGACCGCACTTTCATATTGCCCCACCAACTGGCTTGATGAATGATCCGAATGGTTTGATCTTCGATGGAGAGAAATATCATCTGTTCTATCAATGGTTTCCATTCGATGCAATTCACGGGATGAAACATTGGAAGCATTTAATCACGAAAGACTTCCAACATTACCAATCAGCGGATGATCTGATTCCTTGTGAACTTTTTGAGTCTCACGGCTGTTATTCGGGTGGTGCTTTAAAAGTCGGTGATAAATTGGCCATGTTCTACACTGGCAATACTCGTCGTCCAAGTGATAATCAACGCGTGCCTTATCAAAATTTAGCGATTTTCGATCTTAACGGGAAGTTGCTTAGCAAACGTCCGTTAATTGAAAATGCGCCAGAAGGTTATACAGAGCATGTTCGCGATCCTAAACCGTATTTAACTAAAGACGGCAAAATCCGTTTTATCTGCGGTGCACAGCGAGAAAACCTCACGGGAACAGCCATTATTTTTGAAATGGACAATCTTGAAGATACGCCTCGTTTATTAGGCGAGCTTTCCTTACCAGCTTTTGACAATACAAACGTGTTTATGTGGGAATGCCCTGACCTATTGAAGTTCGGTGATAAAGATGTCTTTATTTGGTCGCCACAAGGTAAAGTTCGAGAAGCGCATCAATTCCAAAATAATTATCATGCGACTTATGCTGTGGGTAAATTAACGGATTTAACCTTTGAAGCAGAATATATTAGTGAGTTGGATCAAGGCTTTGATTTCTATGCCCCACAAACATTTGCTGGCTTAGATAACCAAACTCATGCCGTGCTTTTCGGTTGGATTGGTTTGCCAGATTTAACTTATCCAACAGACAAATTTAAATGGCACTCAGCTTTAACCTTACCAAGAGAATTGCGTTTAGAAGGTTCGAAAATTTATCAATGCCCGATTGATAAAATATACAAAAATCTTACCGCACGTTCTGCGCTTCATCTCAATGAAAAAGCGGATATTGCTAATTTAGATCGTGCGTATATTAAATTTGAGGCAAATAACCAAGCCTTTGACTTAACCTTCTTCCAAAATGAAAAAGGACAATCATTACGACTTTCTTATGAAAATGGCTTGGTTTGCTTAGATCGCAGTCAAAGCGAACAAACCGAATTAATGGAAAAATTCGATACCAAACGCTTCTGCGAAGTTGAAAATCTACAAACTGTCGAAATTTTCTTTGATCGTTCAATTATTGAAATTTTCTTTAATCAGGGTGAAAAAGCGATGACATCAAGATTTTTCATTGAGAACAGAGAAAATACAATAAGCTGTAGCCGTCCATTGGATTTAATGATTGGTTATTTACCAGCAATTCAATATGACAAATAATCAACTCAAGTGCGGTTAAAATTAACCGCACTTTTATTTCCAACCATGTTCTCTTATTAAGTAATGACTATGTTTGTTCAACAACAAAACGCAACACCATCTAATCTTGTGGCGTTCAATTTTCTATTGATTGCCTTTTTAACGGGGATTGCCTCTGCGTTTCAGACGCCGACCTTGAGTTTATATCTGTCGCAAGAGATTCAGGTTTCACCTTTTTTTGTGGGCTTGTTCTATTCCGTCAATGCCATTATTGGCATTATCTTGAGCCAAATTCTGGCGAAATATTCTGATAAGCAAGATGATCGTCGCAAAGTGATGATTGTTTGCTGTTTGATTGCTGTGCTTGGATGCCTGATTTTTGCTTATAGCCGAAATTATTATGTGTTGATTATTATCGGTACAACATTGTTAGGATTAGGCTCATCCGCTAATCCGCAATCTTTTGCTTTAGCAAGAGAATATGCTGAAAGCAGCCATCGTGAAGCGGTGATGTTCACCACAATTATGCGAACTCAAATCTCTCTCGCCTGGATTGTGGGGCCGCCACTTTCTTTTTTCATTGCGCTAAACTGGGGCTTTGATTATATGTATTTGGTGGCGGGTTCTGCCTTTTTACTTTGTGCAGGCGTCAGCAAATTATTGCCGAAAATTCCTCGTCAAAGTGCGGTTAAAAATCAAGAGATTTTAGACAATACGCCACCAAGAAAAAGTGTGATTTACTTGTTCATCGCTAACCTATTGCTTTGGACCTGTAACAGCACGTATCTCATCAATATGCCATTATTTGTGATTAATGAGTTACATTTAGGCAAAGAATTAGCAGGAACATTAATGGGAACTGCTGCGGGATTGGAAATCCCCGTGATGATATTAGCGGGTTACCTCACCAAATACTTCAGTAAAAAACGCTTGATGATGATTGCTTTAGTTTCAGGTCTCGCCTTCTACTCAAGCTTATTATTTGCTGAGCAAACTTGGCAGCTTATCGGATTACAAATGCTTAATGCGATTTTTATTGGTATTACCGCTACGATTGGCATGGTGTATTTCCAAGATTTAATGCCGACTAAAATGGGCACGGCTACAACTCTATTCAGTAATGCAGCAAAAAGTAGTTGGATTATTGGTGGACCGATTGCAGGTATTATTGCGGAAATCTGGCATTACAATTCTGTTTTTTATGTCGCTGTGGCATTAATTATTATCAGCGTAGCCTGTATGTGGAAAGTCAAATCTGTTTAATGCGAAATAAAAAAGTGCGGTCAATTTTGATCTGCACCCCAAAAGTTGGACTCAACAAACCAACAATTGAGGTGCAGATTTTTTATGGGTAAACACTACACAA